>NZ_JADGRI010000208.1 GCF_017881085.1 Bradyrhizobium sp. | reverse complement strand
AATCCCCCTTGGAGCGATTGTATCGCCAAAGAGGGTTCCCGCAGAGCGGGATTAAAAGGGGCGAAATTTCTGGGGGGCCGCATCTTGGCGGTCATCGACGCTGCCCGGTGGTGTTTGCGCCACGATACCGCGGTAGCGAGCAATGCGATTGAAACGTGACAGCCGCGCAAGGTCCGCTTTGCGCCGGGAGTTGCGGTTCACCGTATGGCCCGATTTTTTCGCGGTCTCTTCACACGCCGAAACCACCCGACGGGCAAATCACCTGGGCGATTTAGCGACCCCTCTGTCCAGCCCCTTGTGAAAAAAATTTCTGATTTCAGAAGACGCAAATCACTCTATATCCGCAGCCGTCCTGTCCCACAGGGGGGCGGCTCGCGATCGTCACGAACGCGGGGCGGGATGCGGTGGACGCGGATGCGCCGATGACGAACGGCGTTGAGGCGGACGGCGAAGTCGTGTGGTCCTGATGCCCCGACGCTGGCATCAAGCTCCCGGGAAGCAGGCTTCTCGGGGGTGACGGTGGCAAGAAAGCCCGGTCACCGGGGAGAGCGCGTTATAAGCCGTAAAACCATTGCGCGGGGAATGCCGGGTGATGCCGGTGTGACCTGACTAACGCGTGTGCTTTCCACCACTACCTCTGCACACGCGGCTATCGGGCGCATCGGGCGCCCGGCATTCCCTGCGCCCTCTGACGGAGGGTAAGGAAAATTTCCGGCAAAAGCTCGGGCATATCAGGCCGCGAGATCGCGAAGCTGTGTCTGCGAATAGGCGCGCTGTTTGATGAAAGTTGAAACCGTAGCCGTCATCACGCGCCACCGCGTCGGCGCAACCCGCAAGGTGTCATTGCCGGGCTTGACCCGGCAATCCATCAAGCTTCGGAAAAAAACTTTTCGAAGAGGATGGATCACCGGGTCAAGCCCGGTGATGACGATCTTCCCCGGTGATGACGATCTCAATTGATATGACGGCTGTGGTCGGAGCGGTGCAGTCCGTTGACGCGACGGAACGTTGCGCGCCCTTACTCTTCGTCCTGCTTCTTGCCGCCGATCGTCTTCAGTTTTGCGAATACCGCATCGACATTGAGGTCGTCGCGCTGCTTCTCGCTGGGCTCGAATTCCGGTTCCTTCTTGGTGGTCTCGGAGGCCGGCAGCAGGGTGGCGCCGCCGTAGGCGGTGTCGGTCGGCTTCTCCTTGGCGGCGCGCTGCACCTCGAAATCGAGTTCGATCTGCGAGCACAGGCCGAGCGTCACCGGGTCCATTGGGGTCAGGGTCGAGGCGTTCCAGTGGGTGCGGTCGCGCACGCTGGCGATGGTGGTCTTGGTTGTCCCCACCAGGCGCATGATCTGGGCGTCCTTCAGCTCGGGGTGGTTGCGGACCAGCCACAGGATCGCGCTCGGCCGCTCATGGCGGCGCGACACCGGGGTGTAGCGGGGGCCCTTCTTCTTGGCGGCCGGGGGCAGCGCCACCTTGCTCTCGCCGAGTTTCAGGCGGTAATTCGGGTCCTTTTCGCCCTTTTCGATCTCGTCGCGGGTGAGCTGGCCGGTCGAGATCGGGTCCATGCCCTTGATGCCCTGCGCGGCGTCGCCGTCGGCAATGGCGCGGACCTCGAGCGGGTGCATTTTGGTGAAATCGGCGACCTGATCGAACGTCAGCGCGGTATTGTCGACCAGCCACACGGCCGTCGCCTTCGGCATCAGCGGTGCATTGCTCATGGCAAATCTCCTTTGCGCTTCGCCCACCCCTGGGGGGCGAAGCCGTGGTCATCAGCGATGACGGGAATTACGCCCTATATAAGCTGTCCGGGGCTAACCGCGCAATGGTTAGCTAAACGGTCTTGACAGCGCCCGAAAGCAGTCCCAAGTCCTTATCCGAATTGACCGTTCCCTGCCCGGCGGCGAGGGGTGATTCGGTCCGAGATCGCTCCCATGCAGGCCAAACCACCCCTTAAAATCGTGCTTTGTTCGCCGCGGGGCTTCTGCGCCGGCGTGGTACGGGCGATCGACACCGTGGAACGGGCGCTGACCATCTATGGCGCCCCGGTCTACGTTCGGCACGAGATCGTCCATAACCGCTATGTGGTCGACAGCCTGAGGGCCAAGGGCGCGATTTTCGTCGAGGAACTGGCCGAAATCCCCGACAATACCAACGCCCCGGTGGTGTTTTCCGCCCACGGGGTTCCCAAATCGGTGCCCGCCGACGCCCAGGCGCGCAATTTCTTTTCGCTGGACGCGACCTGCCCGCTGGTCACCAAGGTGCACCGGGAGGCGGCGATCCATTTCAAGCGCGGCCGCGAAATCCTGCTGATCGGGCATTCCCATCACCCGGAAGTCGTCGGCACCCTCGGGCAGCTGCCGCCCGGAGCGGTGACGCTGATCGAGACCGCGCAGGACGCCAAGACCTTTACGCCGAAGGATCCCAACAACCTCGCCTTCGTGACGCAGACGACGCTGTCGATCGACGACACCGCCGAAATCGTCGCGATGCTGAAGGAACGGTTCCCCAACATCTCCGGCCCGCACAAGGAAGACATCTGCTACGCCACCACCAACCGCCAGCTCGCGGTGAAGAAAGTGGCGCCGGTGGTCGACGCCTTGATCGTAGTCGGCGCGCCGAACTCGTCGAACTCGCAGCGGCTGCGCGAAGTCGCCGAACGCGAAGGCTGTCCGATCGCGGTGCTGGCGCAGCGCGCCGGCGATCTCGACTGGGCGCGCTTCGAAGGCATCAAGAGCCTCGGCATCACCGCGGGCGCCTCGGCGCCGGAAGTGATCGTCGAGGAGATCATGGGTGCGTTCGCCGAGCGTTACGAACTGCATGTGGAGACGGTCTCGGCCGCGGAAGAGAACGAATTCTTTCCGTTGCCGCGTTCGCTGCGGCCCGACGCGGCGTAGGCTCCCATGGCGGTTTACACCGACGTCGCCGCCGACGAACTTGCGGAATTCCTGAGCCGTTACGATCTCGGCGAGCTGTTGTCCTACAAGGGCATCGCCGAGGGCGTCGAGAATTCCAATTTCCTGCTGCATAGCTCGGCCGGCTACTTCATCCTGACGCTGTACGAGAAGCGCGTCGCGAAAAACGATCTGCCGTTCTTTCTCGCTCTGATGACGCATCTCGCCTCGCGCGGCATCAGCTGTCCGCTGCCGGTCAAGAACAGAAGCGGCGAGGCGCTCGGCACGTTGGCCGGCCGGCCCGCGGCGATTATCAGTTTTCTCGAGGGTATCTGGCCGCGCAAGCCCAGCGCCGCGCATTGCGCCGGCGTCGGCCAGGCGCTGGCGCGCATGCATCTGGCCGGTCGCGATTTTCCGATGGCGCGCGCCAACGCGCTGTCGGTGTCGGGCTGGCGGCCGCTGTTCGAACAGTCCGCGTCGCGCGCCGACGAATTGCAGCCGGGGTTGCGCGCCTTCATCGAGGCCGAGCTCGATCATCTCGAGGGCGGCCTCTGGCCAAAGCAATTGCCGATCGGTGTGATCCACGCCGACCTGTTTCCGGACAACGTGTTCTTCCTCGGCGACCGGCTCTCCGGCATCATCGACTTCACTTTCGCCTGCAACGACATGCTTGCCTATGACGTCGCGATCTGCCTCAACGCCTGGTGCTTCGAGAGCGATTGTTCGTTCAACGTCACCAAGGCGCGCGCCTTCCTCAACGCCTATGGCCGCGAGCGCAAATTGTCGGAAGCCGAGGAGGCCGCGCTGCCGCTGCTGGCGCGCGGCGCGGCGTTGCGCTTCCTGCTGACGCGGCTGGTGGATTTCCTCAACGTGCCGCCGGGCGCGCTGGTGCGGCCGAAGGATCCGCTGGAATACGTCCGCAAGCTGCGCTTTCAGCAGAGCGTGGCCAGCCTGCGCGATTACGGCGTCGCGGCCTCGGGGCTGGTGGCGTGAGTTCGCTTCCCACCGTCATCATTCACACCGACGGCGCCTGCTCGGGCAATCCCGGGCCCGGCGGCTGGGGCGCGATCCTCAAATTCGGCGACGTCGAAAAGGAATTGAAGGGCGGCGAGGCGCATACAACCAACAACCGCATGGAGCTGATGGCGGCGATCTCGGCGCTGGAAGCGCTGAAGAAGCCCTGCACGGTCGATCTCTACACCGACAGCCAGTATGTCCGGCAGGGCATCACCGGCTGGATCCATGGCTGGAAGAAAAACGGCTGGCGCACCGCGGACAAGAAGCCGGTCAAGAACGTCGAGCTGTGGCAGCGCCTCGACGCCGCGCTGAAATCTCACGAAGTCCGCTGGCACTGGGTCAAGGGCCATGCCGGCCACGACGAGAACGAGCGCGCCGACCAGCTGGCGCGCGAGGGCGTCGCGATGGCGAGGCTGAAGGGCTGAAGCGGTGCGATGGGTTTGGCTGCGCTCAAGCCCGCGTCACCGTCATCGCCCGCGAAGGCGGGCGATGACGAGTGTGAGTTGCTGTGAGGAAGTTCTTACAGCTGTCCCAGCAGCGTATCGCCGCCGGAGACCTCGACCTTGCCGGGCGCCGGCTCGAGATTGAGCTTCTTGACCACGCCGTCGTCCACCAGCATCGAGTAGCGGTGGGAGCGGATGCCCAGCCCGTTGCCGGAAGCGTCGAGTTCCATGCCGATCGCCTTGGTGAAATCGGCGTTGCCGTCGGCGAGGAACACCGCTTCGTCGCGCTGGTCGGTGTCGCGCTTCCAGGCGTTCATGACGAAGGCGTCGTTGACCGAAACGATCGCGATGGTGTTCACGCCCTTGTTCTTGATGGCGTAGGCGTTGAGGAAAATGCTCGGCAGATGCATCTTGTGGCAAGTGCCGGTATAGGCGCCCGGCACTGCGAACAGCGCGACCTTCTTGCCCTTGAAGATATCATCGGTGGTCTTGACCTGCGGACCTTCCGCCGTCATCACGCGAAACTTCGTTTCCGGCAGCTTGTCGCCAACTTTGATGGTCATCGTCAATTCTCCTTGAATGTGCGGATATTTCTTAAACCGGGCGGTCGAGGGGCACAATATTCGGCGCTGCGGAAACAGCAATGGCCCCGCGCCTTCACTGTTTTGTCATCGGGCCGAACGGCTCGGCGGCTCAGGCCGCCGCGGCCTTCTTTTCGTCCCGCAACTCGCGGCGCAGGATCTTTCCGACGTTGGTTTTCGGCAGCTCGGTCCTGAACTCGATCTGCTTCGGAATCTTGTAGTTGGTCAGCTGCTCGTGGCAGAACTTGATGATATCCTCGGCGGTGAGGTTCGGATCCTTCCTGACGACAAACGCCTTGACGGCTTCGCCGGAACGTTCGTCCTGAACGCCGATCACGGCGCATTCCAGCACGCCGGGATGGCTGGCGATCACTTCCTCCACCTCGTTGGGATAGACGTTGAAGCCCGACACCAGGATCATATCCTTCTTGCGGTCGACGATCTTGGTGTAGCCGTCGGGCGTCATGATGCCGATATCGCCGGTGCGGAAATAGCCGTCCGCGGTCATGACCTTTGCGGTTTCCTCCGGCCGGTTCCAGTAGCCGGCCATCACCTGCGGACCCTTGGCGCAGATTTCGCCGGGCTGGCCGAGCGGCACCTCGTTGCCGTCATCGTCGCGGATCGAGATATAGGTCGAGGGCACGGGAACGCCGATCGAGCCGTTGAACTCGGAGGAGGTCGCGGTGTTGCAGGTCAGCGTCGGCGAAGTCTCCGACAGGCCGTATCCTTCCGCGATGCTGCAGCCGGTCAGCTTCTTCCATTGCTCGGCCACCGGGCGCTGCACCGCCATGCCGCCGCCGTTGGACATCTTCAACTTGGAGAAATCGATCTTGCCGAAATCGGGATGGTGCAAGAGCCCGTTGTAGAGGGTGTTGACCGCCGGGAAGCTGTTGACCTGGTATTTCATCAGTTCCTTGATGAAGCCGGCCATGTCGCGCGGATTGGGAATCAGGAGATTGACGCCACCAGCACGCACCGCCAGCAGGAAACAGGCCGTCAGCGCGAAGATGTGGTAGAGCGGTAGCGCGCAGACGATGAAGATCTGGTCGACATGCGGGGGCGCCGCCAATGCCGGCTGCAGCCAGGCATCGTTCTGTAGCACATTGGCGAGAATGTTGCGGTGAAGCAGCGTCGCGCCCTTGGATACGCCGGTGGTGCCGCCGGTATATTGCAGGAAGGCGACATCGTCGGGCCCGATCTTCGGCTTGCTGAACTTCATGCCGCGACCGGCCGCCACGGCGTCGTTGAACAGCACAGCGCCCGGAATCGAAAACGGCGGCACCATCTTCTTTACGCGCCGCACCACCAGATTGACGATCATGCCCTTGAGACCGAGCATGTCCCCCATGGTGCCGATGATGACATGCTTGACCGCGGTCTTCGCGATCACCTGCTGTACGGTATGGGCGAAGTTTTCGAGCACGATGATGACTTCGGCTCCGGAATCCTTGAGTTGGTGCTCGAGTTCGCGCGGCGTGTAGAGCGGGTTGACGTTCACCACCGCATAGCCCGCGCGCAGCACGGCGGCGGTCGCTACCGGATATTGCAATACGTTCGGCATCATCAGCGCGACGCGCGCACCCTTCTGCAGGCCCTTGCCCTGCAAATAGGCGGCGAGCGCCACCGACATCTCGTCGAGATCGCGATAGGTGATCGACTTGTCCATGCAGATGAAGGCCTTGCGGTCGGCAAATTTGGCAAAGCTTTCTTCCAGCAGTTCGACGAGCGATGGGTACTGGGTCACATCGATATCGGCCGGCACGCCGGCCGGATATTGCTTGAGCCAGATGCGCTCCATGGTGTTTCCTCTTCCGGTTTCCTGCCGCGATTTATGGGCTGAGACGCCTTGTTTTGGGCAGTATTGAGCAATGCGGCGGCCCATGGCAAGGCGCTCGCCCGTAATCACGCATGGTAGGGTAAGCAGGGCCCCTTCGGTCGGCCAGAACCAGGACCTAACTGCGGGGCGCGGTGGTCTTTTGATCCGCTGGCTGGGCGTCGCTGGTCGTGCTCTTGGGTTTGGCCGAAGGCTTTGAAACGGCCTTGGGCTTGGCCGGCTTGGCGGCCGCGGCGACCGGCTTTTCGGCGGTCTTCGGGGCATTATCGGGCTTGGCGTCGGCGTGCTTGGCAGTGGCCGGCTTGGCCGCGGATTTCGGTTCGGACTTCTTGTCGGACTTGGCGTCCTTGCCGGTTTCCTTGCCGTCGGCTTTGGGGTCCGCCGCCGCATCGGGCTTCTTCGCGGCAATCCGGGCTTTCTTTCCGCGATGCGGCGAGGCCTGCTTGTCGGAATCCGCGGCGACGGCCGCAATCAATGCCGCGCCGGTCCGGGTCGGGCCGGTGTAGACGACGATCGGCTCCGAGGCCGCAGGCGCCGCCGCCAGCAATTCCGACGGCTTCAATATCGGCGGCTGCAGCCCGGCGGCGAAGAACGTCATGCTGCTGTCGCCGCCGGTCGAGCCGCCGCCGCTGCTGGCAACCGTGTCCTCATCCTCGTCGCTGGCGGGCTTGTGGCGCTTGCCGCCGCACATCTCGTCGCGCAGGTTCGGCGGCGAGGCGTCGATCGGTGCCAGATTGTCGACCGTGCCGAGCGAAGGGCGCAGCCACGCCAGCGTGTTGTTGGCAAAGCCGCGCTCCAGCATTTGAGCGGCGCGCACCGCGCGCATCTGGCCGGACGAGGCCCCAAGCACCACCGCGATCAGGCGTTTGCCGTTGCGCGTGGCGGACGCCACCAGATTGTAGCCGGATGCGCAGATGAACCCGGTCTTGAAACCGTCGGCGCCGGGATAGCGGCCGATCAGCTTGTTGAAATTCTGCGTAACCTTGCGGCCGAAGCGGATCGAAGGAATGTGGACGAAATATTCGTATTCAGGCAGATCGCGAATGATCGCGCGGGCGAGGATCGCAAGATCGCGCGCCGAAGTGATCTGGCCGTCCGCGGGCAGGCCGTTCGGATTGACGTAGCTCGTCTGCGTCATGCCGAGCCGCTGGGCGTTCTCGTTCATCAGCGCCGAGAAGCCGTCGATCGAACCGCCGACGCCCTCGGCCAGCACCACCGCCATGTCGTTGGCCGACTTCACCAGCATCATCTTCAGCGCGTTATCGACCGTGAGCTGGGTGCCCGGGCGGAAACCCATCTTCGAGGGCGACTGCGCGGCGGCTGTCGGCGACACCGTCACCAGCGTATCGAGCGTAGTGCGCCCCTCCTTGACCGCCTTCAGCGTGACATAGGCCGTCATCAGCTTGGTCACCGATGCGGGATACCAGGGATAGGTGGCGTTCTCGGCCTCCAGGACCTTTCCGGTGTCGGCTTCGAGCAGCAGGTGGGCTTCCGCATGCGCGAGCCGCGGGGCGACAATGCCGAGCGCTGCGACAAGGACGATCCAGTTCAGCGATGGCTTGCGAAGCAGCGGGCGAGGAAAATGCACAATCCGATTCCGGTCCTTTGAGACCCGCCTTGTAAAAGGAGGTCCTGAGATGTGACGTTCGGGTTTCAAGCGTGTCCGGCGCCGTCGGCTACAGCGGATGCAAACCTATACCGGCTTGCCGATCCAGAACAGAGGCTGTGCGACTTATTCGTGGACGAAATAGGCCGAATTTCGACGATAGCTAAATCTTGACGGCGGCGCTGCCGGTTTCGCGCGGTTGAATACTGGCCCGCGCATTTTCCTGAACCATGAACTGCGCCTTGGCGAGTTCCGCGAAACGACCGCCTTTCGCCACCAGTTCATCGAACGTTCCGCTTTCGATCACGCGGCCCGAGTCGAACACCAGGATGCGCGTGGCGTTGCGAATGGTCGAGAGCCGGTGCGCGATCACGAAGGTCGTGCGTCCCTTCATCACTTCATCGAGAGCGGCGTTGAGCTTGGCTTCGGTGACCGCATCGAGCGCGCTGGTCGCCTCGTCGAGGATCAGGATCGGCGGGTCTTTCAACAGCGCGCGCGCGATCGACAGGCGCTGCCGTTCGCCGCCGGACAGCATGCGCCCACGCTCGCCGGCATTGGTCTGGAATCCCTGCTCGCTGCGCTCGATGAATTCCAGCGCCTGCGCGCGGCCTGCGGCGATCCGCATCTCCTCTTCGGTGGCGTCCGGCTTGCCGACGCGCAGATTGTCGGCGATCGTTCGATTGAACAGCAGCGCTTCCTGAAACACCACGCCGATGTTCCGCCGCAGCGCCGTGAGCGTCAGGCCGCGGACGTCCATGCCGTCGATCTTGATGATGCCCGATTGCGGATCGAACGCGCGATGCAGCAGCGCTATCGCCGTCGATTTGCCGGCGCCGGTCGGGCCGACCAGCGCGATGGTCTGGCCGGGCAGCGCGGTGAAGGAGAGGTCTTCGACCGCGGGCCGCTTGCCGTCATATGAAAACGATACGTCGTTGAATTCGACCAGACCCGAGAGTCGGCCGGTGTCGATCGCGTCCGGCCGGTCGCGCACTGCGGGCACCGCATCCAGCACGTGGAAGAATTCCTGCAGGCGGGGCGCCTCCATGAACACGCTGTTGATGAAGGAGACCACCTGTTCGAGTTTCTGGATCAGCATGGTGGCGAAAGAGACGAACATCACGATCTCGCCGACCGTGGTGAGGCCCTGCGCATGCAACGCGATGCCGACGGTGAAGATCGCCAGCACCGTAATGGTGGTCGACGCCCGCGTGATGACGGTGACCAGCGCCCACCATGACAATACCGGCATCTGCACCGCGAGCAGCTTGTCGGCGACGAAGCGCAGACCC
>NZ_JADGRI010000207.1 GCF_017881085.1 Bradyrhizobium sp. | reverse complement strand
TTCGGCATCCTGATGGGCGTCTATTCGGCGCTGCGGCGCGACTCGCTGCTGGCGAAAGTTTTCCAGGCGATTTCGCTGATCGGAATCTCGCTGCCGACCTTCCTGATCGGCATCTTGCTGATCTATCTGTTCGCCGTGGTGCTGGGCTGGCTGCCGTCGTTCGGCCGCGGCGAAGTGGTGCGAATCGGCTGGTGGACGACGGGGCTTCTCACCCTCTCCGGTCTCAAGGCCCTGATCCTGCCCTCGATCACGCTCGGCCTGTTCCAGATGACATTGATCATGCGGCTGGTGCGGGCCGAGATGCTCGAGGTGCTGCGCACCGACTACATCCGGTTTGCGCGGGCGCGCGGACTGACGACGCGCGCGATCCACTTCGGTCACGCCCTCAAGAATACCCTGGTGCCGGTGATCACGGTGGCGGGCCTGCAGTTTGGCTCGGTTATTGCATTTGCGATCATTACCGAAACCGTGTTCCAGTGGCCGGGAATGGGACTATTGTTCCTGCAAGCCGTGCAGACCGTCGATATTCCGATCATGGCAGCGTACCTGATGATGGTGTCGCTGATCTTCGTCACCATCAATCTGGTGGTCGATATTCTCTACACCGTCGTCGACCCGCGGCTGCGCTCGACCATCAGCCGCCCGGCCTGAACCGAGTTTACGCGCATGTCCGACGCCGTCGCCCCGCACAAATCCGGATCCACCGCGCCCCGCATGCGTTTCTCGCCCCGTGGGTTGATCGGGCGCGCCGTCGAGAGCGATTTGTTCTATTCGTTCCGCCGCTCCAGGATCACCATGGTTGCGGCGGCCGTGACAACGCTGTTTTTCCTGCTCGCGATTTTCGCGCCGCTGTTCGCGGTGCAGAATCCGTTCGACCCGGCGCAGCTTCAATTGATGAATTCGCGGATCGCGCCGCTGTGGACGGCCGACGGCCAAAGCCCGTTCCTGCTCGGCACCGACGAGCAGGGCCGCGACGTACTTTCCGCCATCCTCTACGGCATGCGTATTTCGCTCGCGGTCGGCGTTCTCGGCGTGCTGTTCTCCGGTGCGCTCGGCATTGTCCTCGGCCTGATCGCGGGTTATTTCGGCGGCGCCGTCGATGGGCTGATCATGCGCATTGCCGACGTGCAGCTCAGCTTCCCCGCCATCCTGATCGCGCTGCTGGTCAACGGCGTCGTCAAATCGGTGTTCGGAAACCGGCTCGATGCCACGAGTACGCTGGCGGTGCTGGTGATCGCGATCGGCCTGAGTTTCTGGGTCCAGTATGCGCGCACCGTGCGCGGCTCGGTGATGGTGGAGAAGAACAAGGACTATGTGGCGGCGGCCCAATTGATCGGCCTTCCCGCCCCCGTGATCATGCTGCGCCACGTGCTGCCCAACGCGATGGGGCCCATCCTGGTGATCGCCACCATCAACCTCGCGCTTGCCGTTATCACCGAGGCGACGCTGTCGTTTCTCGGCGCCGGCATGCCCGACACCATGCCCTCGCTCGGTACCCTGATCCGGATCGGCAACAATTATCTGTTCGCCGGCGAATGGTGGATCGTCGCCTTCCCCGGACTTGCGCTGGCGGCGCTGATACTTTCCATCAACCTGCTCGGCGACTGGTTGCGCGACGCGCTCAACCCGAAACTCCGATGACAAGCGGCGCCCAACCCATCGATCGTATGACAGATCCCGTTCTCTCCGTGCGTAACCTTCAGGTGGAATTCGTCACCCGCCGCTCTGCGCTTCGCGCCATCGACGGAATCTCGTTCGACATCGCCAAGGGCGAAGTGCTCGGCGTGGTCGGCGAATCCGGCGCCGGAAAATCCGTCACCGGGCTGGCCGTGATCGGCCTGATCGATCCGCCCGGCCGCATCGCCGGTGGCTCGATTTGTCTCTCGGGCCTAAGAATCGACGATCTGCCGCCGGAAGAGATGCGCCGGATTCGGGGAAAGCGGATCGGCATGATTTTTCAGGATCCGCTCACCAGCCTCAATCCTTTGTACCGGATCGGCGAACAGCTGATCGAGACCATCCGGACCCACACCAGCCTGTCGGAACAGGCCGCGCGCAAACGCGCCATCGATCTGTTGGCCGAGGTCGGTATTCCCGCGCCTGAAAAGCGCATCGACGCCTATCCGCATGAATTCTCCGGCGGCATGCGCCAGCGCGTGGTGATCGCGCTCGCCATTTGCGCCGAACCGGAATTGATCATTGCGGACGAGCCGACCACGGCGCTCGACGTCTCCGTGCAGGCCCAGATCATCTCGCTGATAAAGCGTCTCGGGCGCGACCACGGCACCGCGGTGATGCTGGTGACCCACGACATGGGCGTGATCGCCGAGACCTGCGACCGCGTCGCGGTGATGTATTCCGGCCGTATCGCCGAAATCGGCCCGGTGCGCCAGGTCGTGCAGAACCCGCTGCACCCCTATGCCAAGGGCCTGATGGGCGCGATCCCGACGCTGTCAGGCGATGCAGCGCGGCTGGTCCAGATCCCCGGTTCGATGCCGCGGCTTTCCGCAATCCCGCCGGGCTGCGCCTTCAACCCGCGCTGCGCCTTCGCCTTCGACCGCTGCCGCGTTGAACGGCCCGAGCCGATCGGGCAAGGTGAGCAGGCCGTCGCCTGCCATCTGTTCGATGCCGCCGCCAGGGATAATGCGGCATGACCGCGGCGCCCTTCATCGACGTCAGGAATTTGCGCCGCGTGTTCGACGTCTCCAAGCCGTGGCTGAACCGGGTGCTCGAAGGCGGCCATCTGGAATTTTTGAAAGCGGTCGACGGCGTGAGCTTCGACATCGCGAAAGGCGAGACGTTCGCCCTGGTCGGCGAATCCGGTTCGGGCAAGACCACGGTTGCCCGGATGGTGGTCGGGCTGTTGCCGCCGACCTCGGGCGAAGTCATCATCGACGGCGTCTCGATGAGCGATACCAGGCAATTGCAGGCGCGCCGGCTGCTGCGCCGCCGTATCCAGATGATCTTCCAGGACCCCTATGCGAGCCTCAACCCGCGGCTTCGGGTCGATGCCATCGTCGCCGAGCCGATCCGCGCCTTCGACCTGATCCAGGGCGAGCGCGATATCCAGGCCCGGGTCGGCGAACTCTTGACTCTGGTCGGCCTGCACGCCGACGACGGCTGGAAATATCCGCATGAATTCTCCGGCGGGCAGCGGCAGCGCATCGCGATTGCGCGGGCGCTCGCCTCCCAAGCCGAGTTTATCGTCTGCGACGAGCCGACCTCCGCGCTCGATGTTTCCGTGCAGGCGCAGATCCTCAATCTGATGCGCGACCTGCAGGACAAGTTCGGCCTCACCTACCTCTTCATCAGCCACAACCTCGCCGTGGTCCGCCACATGGCGAGCCGCATCGGCGTGATGTATCTCGGCCGCATCGTCGAGATAGCGGAGGGGCGCGAATTATTCAACAATCCGCGAATGCCCTACACTAGGATGCTGCTGGGCGCGGTGCCGGATCTCGCGATGTCCGGCCGCCAGCGCATTCCGGTCAAGGGCGAGATTCCCAACCCGATCGATCCGCCGCCCGGCTGCGCGTTCAACCCGCGCTGCCCGCTGGCGTTCGATCTCTGCCGCCGGCTAGCCCCCGAACTGATCGACGGCGTCGCCTGCCATGCCGTCAACACTCCCGCCGGCGCCAACGTCCCGGCATGATCACGCGGATGGGAGCGCGGCCGCGCGTGGCGCCGGTTGGCAGGCTGCCTCGGCTGTGGTCAAGTGCGCCCGCCCCGCGGCGCCAGCATAACCTTGGATTCCCATGAGCAAGATCAATCCCGATCCATTCACAACCCGGCCGGAAATCGAAGGCACATTCGGGGTCGTCACCTCGACCCACTGGATCGCCACCGCGGTCGGGATGGCCACCCTGGAGAAGGGCGGCAACGCCTTCGATGCCGGCGTCGCCACCGCGTTCACGCTGCAGGTGGTCGAGCCGCATCTGAACGGTCCGGGCGGCGATGTGCCGATCATCGTGCACGACGTCAAACGTGGCCGCACCGAAGTGATCTGCGGCCAGGGTCCCGCGCCGCAGGGGGCGACCATCGCGCACTACCGCGACGAGGGGCTCGAGATGGTTCCCGGCACCGGGCTCTTGGCGGCCTGCGTTCCCGGTACCTTCGAATCCTGGATGCTGCTGTTGCGTGACTACGGCAGCCTGCGGCTGCGCGACGTACTGGAGCCGGCCATCGCTTATGCGCGCGACGGCTATCCGCTGGTGGAGCGCGCGGCGGCGACCATCCAGACCGTCGAGCAGTTGTTCCGGAAACATTGGACCACCTCTGCCGCGGTCTATTTGCCCAACAATGAAGTGCCAAGACCCGGCACGCTCTTCACCAACAAGACGCTGTCGGAAACCTACGCCCGCATCCTCAAGGAAGCGGAAAGCGCAGGAAGCGACCGCGTCGCGCAGATCGAGCGGGCGCGCAAGGCCTGGTCGCATGGATTTGTCGCCGAAGCGATCGACGAGTTCTGCCGCACGCAGGCGGTGATGGACGTCTCCGGCTCGCCGCATCGTGGCGTGCTCCGCGCCGACGACATGGCGCGCTGGCAGCCGTCAGTGGAAGCGCCGCTGACCTACGACTATGGCCGCTACACCGTCTGCAAGGCCGGGGTCTGGAGCCAGGGCCCCGTGATGCTGCAGCAGCTTGCGCTGCTGAAGGGATTTGAACTCGACGGGCTCGATCCCATCGGTCCCGAGTTCATCCATCTGCAGGTCGAATGCGCCAAGCTCGCCTATGCCGACCGCGAGAAATTCTACGGCGATCCTGATTTCACGGAGATTCCGATCGCGACGCTGTTGTCCGACGCCTACAATGACGAACGACGCAAGCTGATCTCCGAAAAGGCCTCGCTCGATTTCGTCCCAGGCTCGGTCGAAGGCTTTGGTGCGGTGGTAAAGCTGCGGCGCCAGGAAGGCCACCGCGAGGCGGTCGGCGCCATGGGCGCGGGCGAGCCCACCGTCGGTCGCTTCGGCGAGGTGCGCGGCGACACCGTGCATTTCGACATCATCGACCAGGCCGGCAACATGATCTCGGCGACGCCGTCGGGCGGCTGGCTGCAGTCGTCGCCGGTGATTCCCAAACTCGGCTTCTGTCTCGGCAGCCGCGCCCAGATGTTCTGGCTGGAGGAAAATCATCCCGCCGCGCTGGCGCCGGGCAAGCGGCCGCGCACCACGCTCAGCCCGACCATGGCGCTGCGCGACGGCGAGCCGTATCTCTCATGGGGCTCGCCCGGCGGCGACCAGCAGGATCAGTGGATCACGCAATTCTTCCTGCGGCACGTTCATGCCGGGATGAACCTGCAGGAAGCGATCGACGCGCCGGCCTGGCATTCCGAGCATTTCCCGATCTCGTTCTGGCCGCGCACAGCGCGCCCCGGCGTGCTCGTGGTCGAAAACCGCGTGCCGAAGGCGACCGTCGACAACCTCAAGAGCCGTGGTCATATCGTGGAGACCGGCCCCGACTGGTCGGAAGGCCGCCTCACCGCCGCCTCGAAAGTCGGGCGGCGCCGCCGCGCCGCCGCCAATCCCCGCGGCATGCAGGGCTACGCGGCCGGACGATAAGAGCTGAGATGACCTGGTCGATCATCGCCCGAGACAATGCCACCGGCCAGCTCGGCATCGCGGTTGCGACAAAGTTCTTCGCCGTCGGCGCGCGCGTGCCGTTTATCGCCGCTCGCCTCGGCGCGATCGCGACGCAGGCATTGGTCAATCCCTATTACGGCATCGACGGTGTGGGGCTGCTGCGCGAAGGCCGAAAGCCGCGCGAAATCGTCGACACGCTGATCGCTGCGGACGCCGGGCGCGAGAGCCGGCAGCTTCACGTCATGGACGCGTTTGGCCGCATCGCTTGCCATACCGGGCGCGATTGCGTCGACTGGTGCGGGCACTTCGAAGGCGACGGGTTCTCGATTGCCGGCAACATGCTGGCGGGCGCGCAGGTGCTGGACGATACCGCGGGGGCATACGTGGCGAACGAGACGCTGCCGTTCCCGCAACGTCTGATCGCGGCGATGCGATCGGGCGAAGCCGCGGGCGGCGACAAGCGCGGCAAGCAATCGGCGGCGCTGCTGATCTACGGCGCCGAGGACTGGTCCGACCTCGACCTGCGCGTCGACGACCACGCCGATCCGCTGGCCGAACTGGAGCGTCTCGAAGCGGTCAGCCGCGCGCATTGGGCGCATTTCCGAAAGGTGCTGCCCACGCGCCAGAACCCGGCCGGCGTCACCGACCGAAGGATCATAGACGCGTCAATCGAAACCGCCGTTGCGGGCCGGAAATGACGGATATCCCGCTGATCGAAATCAGGGACTTGCGGGTGCTGTTCCACGGCGACGACGGCCGCATTACCCATGCGGTCGACGCCATCGACCTCAGCGTGGCCAACGGCGCGACGCTCGGGCTGGTCGGCGAATCCGGCTGCGGCAAGAGCGTGACATCGCTCGCCATCATGGGCCTGCTGTCGAAACATTCCGCTGAAGTTTCCGGCTCGATCCATTTCGACGGTCTTGACCTGCTCGAGGTACCCGACCAGACCTTGCGCGATCTGCGCGGCAACCGGCTGGCGATGATCTTCCAGGAGCCGATGACCTCGCTCAACCCGAGCCTTACCATCGGCGAACAGGTCATCGAGACCATCCTGCGCCATCGCGGCGGTCCACGGCGCGCCGCGCGCGAGCGCGCGATCAAGCTGCTGCGCCGCGTCCACATCCCCTCTCCTGAAAAACGCATCGACGAATATCCGCACAAGCTGTCGGGCGGCATGCGCCAGCGCGTCATGATCGCGATGGCGCTGGCGTGCGATCCCAGGCTTCTGATCGCGGACGAGCCGACCACCGCGCTCGACGTGACCCTGCAGGCGCAAATCCTCGACCTGATGCGCGAGCTGAAGGCCGCGAGCGGGGCTGCGATCATCCTGATCACCCACGATCTCGGCGTGGTCGCCGAAGTCTGCGACGAGGTCGCGGTGATGTATGCCGGCGAGATCGTCGAGCGCGCTGATGTCGACGAATTGTTCGCCTCGCCCCAGCATCCCTACACCGTCGGCCTGCTCGGCTCGATTCCCCGGCTCGGCCGCCGCGCCTCGCATCTGGCCACCATCGAGGGCATGGTGCCGAACATGGCCAACCCGCCGACCGGCTGCCGCTTTGCCCCGCGTTGCCCGTTCGTCAGCGAGCCCTGCCTTGCCGCGCCGCCGCCTTTCGCGGAGGTCAGCCCTGGCCACTGGTCGCGCTGCATCAAGGCGCCGCTGGAGAGGCTGGTGTCATGACCGCCCTGCTCGAGGTCGAAAATCTCGTAAAGCATTTCGTCGCCGAGCGTTCGGTGTTCGGGCGGCCGACCGCGCATGTAAAAGCGGTCGACGGAGTGAGCTTCAGCGTCGAGGCCGGCAAGACGCTGGCGCTGGTCGGCGAGTCCGGCTGCGGCAAATCCACTGTCAGCCGGCTGGTGCTGCGGCTGATCGAGCCGGATTCGGGGCGGATCCGCTTCGAGGGCCGCGATCTGCTCGCGCTGGACGCCAACCAATTGCGCGCCTTCCGCCGCGACGCGCAGATCATCTTTCAGGACCCCTACGCCTCGCTCAACCCGCGCATGACGGTCAACCAGATCCTGACCGAACCCCTGGGTCTGCACGGCCTCGTGCCGCCCAAGGGCCGCCGCGAGCGGGTCGAGGAATTATTGCGCCTGGTCGGGTTGGAACCGCGCTTTGCGCGCCGCTATCCCCACGAATTCTCCGGCGGCCAGCGCCAGCGCATCGCCATCGCGCGGGCGCTCGCGGTCGAACCGAAACTCATCATCTGCGATGAGCCGGTATCGGCGCTGGACGTCTCGATCCGCTCGCAGATCCTCAACCTGCTGCGCGATCTGCAGGACCGGCTCGGGCTCGCCTACATTTTCGTCTCGCACGACCTAGCCGTGGTCAAGCACATCGCCGACCGCGTCGCCGTGATGAACCTTGGCGTCATCGTCGAGAGCTCGGACGCCGAGGCGTTGTTCGCCTCGCCGCGTCATCCCTATAGCCGCGCGCTGTTGTCTGCGATTCCGGTACCCAGACCGCGGGCAAAACGCAACCGCATTGTGCTGCAGGGCGAGATGCCGAGCGCACTCAATCCGCCGGCTGGCTGCCGCTTTCATACCCGCTGTCCCTACGTGATCGAGCGCTGCCGCGTCGAGCCGCCGCAACTGCTCGGCAATGGACACTTGACCGCGTGCCACCGCGCGTCGGAACTGCCACCGGCCGACGCGGTCATTCCCGCCGACACCCTGTCGCCGGTGCTGGAACGACTGGTGGCGGCTTTCGGTACCGCCCGGGAAGTAGCCGCCTCCCCCGGGGTTGATATAGTCGGGGCAACGCCGCCGGCCGCCGGGTGAAATTGCATAACATGGAGACAAGTCCGATGAAGATCCTGCGTTTGGCTTATGCCGCGGCCGCATTGCTGCTGTCGCTCCAAGCGGTCGCCGAGGCCCAGACCACGCTGCGGATCGGCCTTGCCGAGGACCCGGACATTCTCGATCCGACGCTGGCGCGCACCTATGTCGGCCGCATCGTATTCGCCGCCTTCTGCGACAAGCTGTTCGACATCGACGAAAAGCTCAACATCGTGCCGCAGCTCGCGCTGTCGCACGAGACTTCCGCCGACGGCAAGCAAGTCACGATCAAGCTGCGGCCTGGCGTCAAATTCCAGGACGGCGAGCCATTCGACGCCGAGGCCGCAAAATTCTCGCTGGAGCGGCATCTGACCATGCAGGGCTCGTTCCGGAAACCTGAACTCGCGGCGCTGGATCGTGTCGATATCGTCGATCCCCTGACCATAAAACTCGCATTGAAGGCGCCGTTCTCGCCGCTGATCGCGCAGCTCACCGATCGCGCCGGGATGATGGTCTCGCCCAAGGCCGCGAAAGAGGAAGGCGACAAGTTCGGGCTGCATCCGGTCTGCGCGGGACCCTACAAATTCGTCGAGCGGGTGCAGCAGGACCGCATCGTGTTCGAGAAATTCGCCGACTACTGGGACAAGGGCAACATCCATATCGAACGCGTGGTGTTCCTGCCGATCGTCGACGCCACGGTGCGCCTCGCCAATCTGAAATCCGGCGGGCTCGACCTGATCGAGCGGCTTCTCGCAACCGACATCAAGACCGTGCAGGCGGACCCTAAACTCAAGCTGTCGACCGCGATCGAACTCGGCTATCAGGGCGTGACGCTCAACATCGGCAAGGATAAGGCCAAGGGGCCGCTCAGCCAGTCCGCCAAGGTGCGCCAGGCGCTCGATCTTGCGATCGATCGCGAGGCCGTCAATCAGGTCGTGTTCAACGGCGAGTTCAAGCCCGGCAACCAATGGGTCAATCCCGATCATCCCTATTACCAGAAGGCCTTTCCGGTGCGCGGCCGCGACATCGAGAAGGCCAAGGCGTTGTTGAAGGAAGCCGGCGTCGCGCCGCCGATCAACGTCGACTTCATGGTGCCGAAGGGCGCGGAGACCGAAGCCGTGGCGCAGGTGATGCAGTCGATGGCGGCGGAAGCCGGTTTCGACATGAAGATCAGGGTCACCGAATTCGCGACATCGCTGAAGCAGGCCGAAGCCGGTGAGTATCAGGCCTACATGCTGGCGTGGAGCGGACGCATCGATCCCGACGGCAATTCCTACGTCTTCCTGAAAACCGGCGCG
>NZ_JADGRI010000439.1 GCF_017881085.1 Bradyrhizobium sp. | reverse complement strand
GCGGCAGAAGAAACAGGACATCGAGCTGACCGCCGAGGGCGAGCGCTTCCTGGAAAACGCCTTGCAGATAACGGGGGATATGCTGGCCCATCCGCGCCGTCCGGTGTGCAAGGCCTGTCTCGACTGGAGCGAGCGGCGTCATCATCTCGCGGGCACGCTGGGCGCTGCGATCATGACGCGGTTCACCGAACTGAAATGGGCCGCGCGCGACGCCACCCCCGGCTGCCGCGTCGTCAATTTCAGCCGCACCGGCGAGAAGCGGTTCGCGGCGCTGTTCGGGGATAGCGAATAGCGGCTCCGGCGGCCGCTCATTGCAGGAACTTGTCGGCATGGCCGGGCTTGTCCCGGCCATCCACGTCTCACTTTGCCGCTAAGCCGTGGCACGTGGATGCCGGGCATGACGTCCGACCCCGGAACGATCCAATGCAACGAATTTTCTGCGCAGTCTCTGCTGCTCTCCTCCTCCTCCTGCCGTCCGATAGCGCGGCCTGAAAATCGGCAGCCGATCGCATTCATTCCGCGTTCAGGTCACCGTGATTAGCTTCGCGGAGCATTCGACGTCTCAACGATCTGTCGCAAATATTTAATGCGTCGGATTGTCTCTGGATCGACAGGATGCGCCGCGTTGCGGCCCACCAAGGGAGTAAACATGAAATACCTTTTCGCAGCAGCTCTGGTTGCCGGCACGTTCGCGAGCTTCAGCGCGGCCAATGCCGCCGGCGGCTGCGGCCCCGGCTTTCATCGCGGTCCCTATGGCGGATGTCGTCCGAATGGCGGCGTCGTGGTCGTCGCTCCCCGCGTGGTGGAACAGCCGGTCGTGGTGGTGCCGCGCGGCCGTATTTGCCCCATCGGCTTCAGCTGGCGTTACGGACGCTGCCGTCCACTCTGAGTTCCGTATCATCGCCAACGACGGCAAAACCCCGCTTCGCGCGGGGTTTTGTTTGGCGGGCTGCCGCCGACGTGATTTGAGACCCGAAGGCAAGAGGGCGGGATTCCCGCCCTCTCGTATATTGTTTTGACGCGTTCTCTTCACGCGAACCGGTATCCGCTTCGCCTGAAAACGCTCTGATCCTTACCAGTTCCGGAAGCAGCGCCGGCCGAACGGGCCGGAATGCCAGCCGGGCGGGCAATTATACATCGGGCGGCATCCGCCATAGGGACCACGGTGCCAGCCAGGTCCGCAGCCGCCGGCGACGCGGATGGTGTCGGCTGACACCGCCTGGTCGAGCGGCGCCAGCGGCATGGCGCGCGAGGCGGACACCGCAACCAGGCTGAGACAGACGGCAAATGCTGACGCAACAAGTATCTTCATAGGCCCTTTCCTCTCAATCTTGCCGCAACGCGGCGGTTACGACCTTAGCGCAAACGATGCTGCAGGCTGGTAACGGGAAAACGCGTCACCGCCAATGGCGGCGGTGCCAGTGCCAGCGGCGGTGCCAATGGTGGTGCCAGTGATGTCCCCAGCGGACCTCCTCGGGCTTCAGATGCTCAACCTGGGCCTCCGTCGTGACAGCGGAGCGAATATCCTGATGCGCGCGCGACAGCCGCTCGTCTCCGCCAAGCGGACGCGGCGACAGCGGCGCGGCCTGCGCGCCCACGGTCAGCGCGGCGGTCCCGGCAGCCATTCCAACGGCAAGTTTCAAAAAGCGGCGGCGTTCCATGACGTTTCCCTCTTCGGGTTTGGCAAGTGATGCCCGGAGAGTTTGAATGCGTCGAGATGAATGGCCGCTGAATTGCGCGTTCAGGTGTCGGCGTCCCGGCCTGGCGCTAGCTGTCACGGCCGGGCTTGACCCCGGCCATCCATCTCCTTCGTAAGACTCTTCCGAGGGCCGATAGATACGCCGGTCAAGCCCGCATATGACGGCTGTGCTTCACGCCGCGAATTCCTCCGCCAGCACCAGCATCTCGCGCGTGCGCGTCACCTCGGGCCAGCAGCGGTCGAATTCGGCAACCAGCGGCTTCAGGGCGTCGCCACTCATGGCCCGATCGAGCGCGGCCGGGTCGGCGAACTCGTACATCGCCACGTGCAGCGAGGGCTCGTTAAGACTCCAGAACCGCCGCGCCTTGCTGGCGCCGAACGCCTTTGCGGCGTCGGGCAGATGCTCGCGGCTGTACCACTCGTCGAACGGCTTGCGTTTCGCAGGATCGGCGACGGTGGCGCGGACGACAAAATAGGCTGACGGCATTGACGTTTCTCCCTGTGCATTTTCTTCTTTCGTCATTCGGGGACGCGCCCCGTGGCGCGGACCCGGAATCCATACTCCCGATCGTGGTTATGGATTCCGGGCTCGCGCTTACGCGCGCCCCGGAATGACGAAAAAACGATCTACACCCATCCGCCCCGCGCCATGATCGCGGCGCAGAGCAGGATGATGATAATCGCAAAAAGCTCGCCGTGAATAATCCCGGTCACCAGCCTCAATTTTTTGGCGCTGATCGCGGGCACCTGCCCCGCCGTCAGCGCCTCGCCCCACGACAGGAATTCCAGCGTCGGAATGATCGACAGCAACCCGACCACGATGAAGAGCGCAAATTTTGTCAGGAAGGCGTGACTGTGGAAATAATAGCTCGCGCCCTTCTCGAACAGGAACACCCGCAACAACCCGATCAACAGCAGCGCGCCGGCGGCAACGCCGAGCACGAGGTCGGTCGCCTGCAGCCGGCGCGCCGAGGACAGCGTCAGCTCGGAGCGGATCAGCGTGAATTCGATGGCGACGGCGGCCACCAGCGTGAAGGCGCAGAGGTGGTGGAGAAAGGCGAACAGCGTGGACATGGCGCGGGGCCCGTTTACCGCGCTGATTGTAGGCGATGAAGGAACGGGTGCAAGCATGAAGCGGAACCCGGCCAGACGATCGACTACCACTCGTCATTCCCGGGCATCGCCAACGGGTCGGCGCTCGGCGCCGCCCGATGACAGGCTCCGCGATGAGCCACGATGTGCAATTGCACATCGGGGAACCCATAACCACGATCGGGAGTATGGACGGCAGTCGTCCCCGGAGCGACGGCGTTTCAACCCGCGGCAGCTAACTCAGCTTCAGTGGCACATCGTCGACAACCCGAAAATCGATCCTGCCGATCAGTTCCGCCCGGAGCGCCTCGGCGGCGCTCATGGCGGCCTCCGTCTGCTGCAGCGTACTGACATTCGATCCAAGCGACACGATGCCGCCCAGCACCATGGCGATCGATCCGAGCGCCGCGACCTGACTGGAGCCAAACAGGCCGAGCACAATGATCAGCAGCAATACGGCACCGCCCGCGATGGCCGTCTTGGAAGCCAGAATGAACTTCCGGCATCGTTCGGCGATCTCGGCAAGCTGCTCGATCCGCGCTTCGATCTGTGAAATCTCGTCAATCGGATCGTCTTCGGTCATCGGATTCAGGATCGAGGGTGCTGGGTCACAACGGAAACACCTCGCTATGCAGCAAGTCGACCGCATGAGCGAGGCAACATGCGGGACCTCGGTGAAACCCGGATATCGCTGCGCTCATCCGGGCTACG
>NZ_JADGRI010000438.1 GCF_017881085.1 Bradyrhizobium sp. | reverse complement strand
GGTATCGAGCAAAATCCGTCGTGTGTTCCGGAGCGCATGAGTTGGCAGAACAGTTCGGTTGAATTCGTCATCTTAGCATTAAAATTAACTAATTGGCGCACATGGAGCGGCCACGAGCGGGGATCAGCAAGGGGGTGTCACAAGTGCGAATTTTTATCCACCGCAACTTTTATCTCAGTCGCCTTCCGAAGAACAAAATACGCCAGCTGACCCGGTCCGCTCTTTCTTGTAGGTCCCGATCCTACACTAACCAAAGCTCTTGGCGAAGTGCGTTCCGGCCGGAGGTGGAATTAGCGGAATCCGTTCGGACGAAGGTCCGTTAAGGGTCAAAATGCGAAATACTCATCGCGAGTAGATGTTTTCCGCTTTGCCTCCAAACTCAGACGTAGCTCGATGCGGTCGGTACTTCGCATTTGTGCCACAAGCAGACATCGGCACCTGATCGATCACCTCGCTAGCGCGCAGCAGGAACGATCCGAGCGCGTCGTTGACGACGTAAAGTGCATCCGCGCGACCACTAAGCGATGAGCGGCACCACATGCCGCAGCGGCGGTTGAGGCCCCCTCGGCCCGCGGGTGCGGCAACTCCTGCCAACCACTCAACGGAAATTTACTGGTGCGCCCGTTCGGCGTCGGCGGTCGCGGTGCCCATGTATTTCGATTGGAAATGAGCAACCCGCTCGCGCCACATTCCGACGAACGCCTCCGACGTCAGCTTCTCCACCGATTTCCACGCCTCTTTGACGGCCGGGCGCGTATTGCCCCAGATCGCGCGCCTGCACCATTTTTCGCCCTTCTCCCTGCCTTCGCTGGTGGCGCACATCGATTTCCAGGCGATGCGATTGGGTTGGCTGAGGTGCTCCGCGGCGCCTTCCCAGCCCTGCTGATGGATCAGGTAGAGATCGTTCAAGTCCGGCTTCCTGTGCGTCACCCACTCGAACAGAATGCCTTCGGTAATGATCTTGTAGGCTGCCGCAACGGCATTATCGCGGGGATTGAGAATGTCTCCGGAGCCGAATTTGCCGAACTCGTATTTGCTCAGCTGGAACAGCCCGATATACGACCCGGTGCGTTGCTTGGGGTCGAAACCGGACTCGACCTTGGCCACCGCCTTCATGAAAGTGAAATCCAGACCGAAAGCGTCGGACGCGCGCTTGATCTCTTCCACCGGCGTTCCGACCGGGATGTCCTTGAACGAACGCAAGACGATCGCAGCCGGCTTCTCGGCAGGCGGCAGTTCGGACCAGACATAACAAATGAGATACCGGAAATCCTGCGGCCCCGAGTTGGAGGCACCGCCGGATGCACCGCACGTTGTCGGCGCCAGTTGCGCGGCATCACGGTGGCCCGGGTCCACCGATTTCTGCACAGGCGGTAAATCGGCCGACAGCGTCTGCGACGGATCGGGCAACGCGGCCACGACGATCGATTCCGGCTTGTCCGAGGCCGCCGTCGTGTCGGTGGCCGTCCCCGCCGCGGGTTCGGCGGCCGTCGCCACTTCGGCGCTAGCGACAGCGGCGTTCGCGACAATGGCGTTGGCCATTGCGATTGCCTGCGGTTCATCTGCGAGCCTGGCGTTGGCGGCGAGAGAGGCTGCGCGGTCCTCGATTGGCACTGCGCCGGAGTTCTCGATACTGGCCGTAGCGAAGCCAGGAAGCCGGGCGACGACCCAGCCTGCGAGAACGACCGTTCCGCACAACGCCGCCGCCACTATCGCAAATCGCCGCGTGTTCATGATGCCGTCGCCTCCATAGGCTCCACCGGAGCCGTGTAGAAAAGCCAAGCATGCGAAGAGCCTCATTCTTGGGATCAATATGGGTCGCGCAATGGCGCAAACGGCCGCTCGTCAATTTTTCCAAAACATGTTGCCCGATTGCAACGCGTCGATCGCAAGCAATTGCGCCCGTCTCAACGGCAACTCACACCGTAATTGTGAGTACGGTCCAATTTTCGACCCACTGCGACCAGATTTGAAGGAGAGGCTTGGCGCGCTGTCGGGATGACGCATCAGGCGTCGGCTTCGCGCATCGTCTCGAAACGATGGAATCGCGGCTATGGGACCGGGCGATGTTCGCTAAGGGATTACCAGCAATGCAGCGCGCGATAACAACGGCTGTATTCGCCATTTTCATGATCCCTGCGGGGATCGCACACGCTCAATTTCTGTTTGGACCCCAACACACGTTCTGGCCAAGCCAATACCCTCCGTACAAACACAAGCACCACCACCGGCAGACAAACTCTGAAACGACGAAGAGCGCTCGGCCCGAGCCCCTTCCGAAGGGCCCGCTCCAGATCATCATCTCGATAGTAGACCAACGGGTCTCGCTTTTTGACAACGGCGCCCTGATCGCACGCTCTTCGGTGTCCACGGGAATGGAGGGGCATCCTACGCCCCTCGGCGTGTTCAGCGTCATCAGCAAACAACGATGGCACCGTTCAAATATTTATAGCGCCGCCCCCATGCCCTACATGCAACGCATCACCTGGTCAGGGATAGCGTTGCACGCCGGTGTCGTGCCTGGGCATCCGGCGTCACACGGCTGCATCCGTTTGAAAAATGATTTTGCCGTTCGACTCTGGCATCTCACGAAGCGCGGCACGCGCGTGATCATTGCGCACGGTGATGTCCAGCCGGTCGAGATAACCAATCCGCATCTTTTTCAACCGAAAGCCGCGTCCGGTTCGTCGGAATTCCAGACTGCCACCGTCGCAACCAAGAGCATCGGTACAGCCGCAGCAACGCAGGGATCACTGGTGTCAAACGCTGAGACTCCGGAAGCCGCCAGTCTCCAGGTGCCGGGCTCGGCTCCCGCTGCAAGCGCGCCCAAAAAGATCGTCCCGATCTCCATCTTCGTCAGTCGTAAGTTGAGCAAGCTGTTCGTGCGTCAGGGCTTCACGCCGTTGTTTGATGTCCCGGTCAAGATCGAAAATCCGGAGGAGCCGCTGGGAACGCACGTGTTTACCGCAATGGAATTCCAGAACGAGGGAACGGCTATTCGCTGGACCGTCGTGTCGATTCCGGACGAATTTCCTCGCATCGAGGGTGCCACGAAAGGGCGCGAAGCGCCCGTGAAGCAAACCGCCCTATCGGTACCGTCACCCGATCAGGCCAACGCTGTCCTCAACCGCATCGAAATACCGCAGGATACGGTTGAGAGGATCTCTAAACTTCTGACGCCGGCCTCTTCATTGATTATTTCCGACAACGGATTTAGCCATGAGACGGGAAAAGACACGGATTTCATCGTGGTAACGCATTGATGCGGAGGCGCAACCTACCAACACACGGTGCCGCTGCGCAACCCGCTGGAATTGTTCGACCGCAATTCTGGTGCAAAATTCTTGATGTCCGCACCTAAGCCAAAGCAGCGCGAGGTCCGTTCTGGGTCAAAACCGGAAGTCGAGCTGGCCGACACCGACTTCCGCTTTGCCCCACAAAGCAGACATCCGGCCGTCGGCCCGCATGCCCGAAAAGGTAGAGTCGAGGACGGGCGCGATTGGATGTTAT
>NZ_JADGRI010000437.1 GCF_017881085.1 Bradyrhizobium sp. | reverse complement strand
CTTGGACAGATGGTACCGCTTGCCCATCGAGCGCGGCTGCTGATCATCGGACTGCTTGTGTGTTTGTCCACGATCTCCAACGCCGCGCCATCCAGCCAGCTCAGGAGCAGGGGCAAGGCCCTGCTGCAGGAAAACTGCGGCCGCTGCCATGCCGTCGGCGCCACCGGCAGGAGCCCGCTGAAAGCGGCCACGCCGATGCGCAATGTCTACGCCAAGTTTGATCCGCGCGAGCTGCAGGCCGAACTCACGGAAGGCATGGTTTCCCGGCACCGGGAGATGCCGCAGATCGACTTTTCCGACGAGGACGTCGACGCGATCCTGGCCTATCTTTACGCGCTTTCGGTCAGGAAATAGCGGCGTCGCTCACTGAGTTACGGCGCCCGTTTGCGCCTCTTGATGACGAGCAAGATCGGGTGACAACCCTGTGGACAGTCTGTGGAAAACCGTTTGATGGCGGCGTGGAGAACCGCTGCTTCAGTCATCCGCGAGCTTCTTCAGGGTCGCTCTAAAGCTGAGGCTGCGGGTTCCCACCAAGGCGGTGCCGAACACCTCGGCCCGGTCGTCGCTGAACGTCCCGGAAAATCCGCTGCTGACCTCCTGCCCAGCGGACAGCGGGCGAACGAAGGGGTCGGCAAGGGGCGTGTGCTGGTTGGTGGTGAGCTGCCCCTTCCAGGTTCCGTCACCCACCGTGTAGGAGCCGACCGACCAGAAATAGGGACCGCCGCCGATCAAAACGCCGTCCCGCAGGACCAGGATCCCGCTGTCACGGCCCCTCACGCCGTCAAGCATATGCATGTGGATGGAATAGAGCCCGTTCTTCATGGCTGATGATGCCGTCCCCTCGGGCTGGAACGATACCGCCTGCGGCGAGGCGCGTCGACCTGTGGATAGCCTCCGTATATCTTGCCTATAACGCTGTGAACTATCCGTGGGTCTGGCCTCGCCTGATGCCCGTTCGAATCCGAGAGCCCTGAAAGGCTATCGCTCGCTGTCTCCAGCGCCTGTATAATGTGACGACCCCACGGAGGGAGCCAACATGACCGCGATCCAGCATGAATTTTACCGCAGTTCGCGCGGGCCAGGCCCGGCCGATGAGGATTGGTGGTCGCTCGTCTTCGATCCCGAAACCAGGCGTCTGCTGGTGCGTCATGAATGGCAGGCGTCCGGGCATGGCGGCTTCGACGATCTGGACGTCACCGAATTCCTGGAGCAGGCCGGCGGCGCTCAGACGGCCCTGATCGACAGCCTGTTTAGGGTCCCGGCCGACGCCTGAGGATCGATGCGCGGGAAACCGGCCGAATGGATGGCGTCGCCGCGGCCCGGAGCCGGGTCATTGATGTCGCGGGGGATAAGGTTTATCCGGCTGCTTTGCATTCCCGCGGACCCTCGATGACCTCCACCTTCACCCCCTCTACCCACCGCGCGAGTTTCGCGATCGGCAACGAACACGTCGCCAGGCGCGTGGTCGATCTGCTGACCGAGAGCTTTTTCGAGGGTCAGGCCGCGATTGCCGCGTTCGAAGGGCCCCGCGGGCGCTGGGACATCACCGTGCATTTTGCCGAGGCGCCGGATCAGGTCTCGATCCGCGAGTTGGTCGGCCTTGCCGCCGGCGGCGAAGTCGCCGCGGACATCGCCTTCGACATCGTGGAAGCCAGGGACTGGGTCAGGGCGACGCTGGAAGAACTGGTCCCGGTCCGCGCCGGGCGCTTCATCGTGCATGGCCAGCATGACCGCGCCAAGGTGCCGCCCAACAAGCTCGGCATCGAGATCGAGGCGGCGCTGGCGTTCGGCACCGGCCACCACGGCACCACGCGGGGCTGCCTCTTGCTGCTCGATCACGTACTGAAGGCGTATCGCCCGCGGCGCGTGCTCGATCTCGGCACCGGCACCGGCGTGCTGGCCATCGCCGTGGCGAAAGCGCTACATATCAAGGTGCTGGCGAGCGATATCGATCCACTCTCGGTCAGGGTGGCGCACGACAACGCGCGGCTGAATGGGACGGGGGATCTGGTGGAGACCGTCCGCGCAAGCGGATTCTCCGCGCCGGAATTCGCGCCGCGCGCGCCGTTCGATCTGGTGCTGGCGAACATCCTCGCCAATCCGCTGCGGCAGATGGCGACGCCGATGGCGCGGCATCTGGCGCCGTCGGCGCTGGTCATTCTGTCGGGTCTGCTGCCGCATCAGGCCCAGAGCGTGATCGCCGCCTACCGCACGCGCGGGCTGGTGCTGCAACGGCGCATTCAAATCGAAGGCTGGAGCAGCCTGTTGTTACAGAACGCGGGGTGAGGAGCCGCCGCCTCCATGATCGAGGAACCATCTCCCGGGAAGGCCTGCGGTGACTGCACCGCACCCTATGCTGCAAGGTGATGGCGATCGAGGAGCTCGCAAAGCCGGTGAATACCTGGTGCCCACATTGCAAGCCGGGGCGCGGTTGTCTGATTTATCCCGACCGGCCGGGCGAGTGCCAAACCTTCAGCTGCCTTTGGCTGGTCCATGACCAGCTGGACCACCATTGGATGCCGAGCAAATCCAGGTTCGTCCTGACGACATCGGAAGACGGAATCGAAGTCAGGTGCGACCCGGGTTTTCCCGATGCCTGGCGCAAGGAGCCCTATCGGGGCGAAATACGCGAATGGGCCGTATCTGGTGAAACCCATGACGTGACGGTGGTCGTCATGACAGGTCAAAAAATGACACTGGTCACTCCCGATCGGGAGTTTGATCTCGGCGTCGTGCAGCCGGATGAACGAATTGTGCGGGAAATCGAAGGCACTCAGGTCGTGAACGCCACCGTGGTGAAGGCATCCGACCTGAATGAAATATAGCCGCCGCCGGAGTCGAAATTGATCGGCCGTTGACGATGGACTTCGGCCTGTCCAGATGCGGTCTATTTCGCCGGCTTGCGCGGGCGGCGGGCAATGACGCCCTCTTCCTCGCGCAACGTCCGCTTCACGCGCGCCTCGACGAAGCGATCCAGGATTTGAACGATGACACCGCGTTGCTTCTTGGCGATCGGAGCAATCGGGCCGCGGCGGACCGGCGGCGAGATCTTCTCGAACGTGAATGCAGGCATAGTGTGTATCCCCTCGCCATTGAGTTGAGACACCCCTGGATTTCCTCCTGTTATCGTTGGATCAACTGCCGGTGACAGCAATTTGTTCCAGCCTGTCTAACGCAGGTGCAACAATTCAAGCACAGCCTTTGCCAAATGGAAAGGATTTGTGACGCATTGCGCAGTTCTCCCCGCAATCTTAAGGTAGCCTGGCGATGTTCGAAGCCCTTTTCCAGACGTTCGAAGAGCCCGAAAGCGGCGTGGCGCTGACTGCGCGGCTGTCCGCCTTTCGCGAAGAGCTGGCGCGGCGGAATTTGACCGGATTCGTGGTTCCCCGTGCCGATCAGCAGCAAAACGAATACGTCGCGCCGTCGGAGGAGCGGCTGGCCTGGCTCACCGGGTTCACCGGATCGGCCGGACAGGCGATCGTGCTGTCGCAGGCAGCCGCGGTGTTCGTCGAC
>NZ_JADGRI010000025.1 GCF_017881085.1 Bradyrhizobium sp. | reverse complement strand
CTGATCGGCGCCGTGGTGTTCCGGATGCTGCAGGAAGTGTTTTCGACCATCACGCCGCAATACTGGCAGTTCTGGATCGGCCTCGTGCTGGTCGTGATCGTGCTGGTCGGCCGCCAGCGCATGCATCGCTGGGTGTTGTGGGCGCCGAACCTGGTCATCCGGCAACTTGCCGGACGCAAGGCCACCGTGATCGTTCCCGAGGGGGACACGCCATGACGGTCGCCCTGGAAACAAGGGGACTGGAAAAGCACTTCGGCGGCCTCAAGGTCACGCGCGACCTTTCGCTCAGGATCGAGCAGGGGGCCCGCCACGCCCTGATCGGCCCCAACGGCGCCGGCAAGACCACGGTCATCAACCTGTTGACCGGCGTGTTGAAGCCAGACGGCGGCCGCATCCTGCTGGAAGGCAACGACATCACCGATCTGCCCGTGCACGCCCGCGTGCTGCGCGGGCTGTCGCGCACCTTCCAGATCAACCAGCTCTACGCTGATTTGACGCCGCTCGAGACCATCGGGCTTGCGGTATCGGAGCGGCTCGGCCGCGGCGGCGACTGGTGGCGCCGCATGGGCACCCGCGACGACGTCAACGCCGAGATCGCCGAAAATCTCGAGCGCTTCCATCTGCTCGACGTCATGAACGATCTCACCGCGACCTTGCCCTACGGCAAGCAGCGCCTCCTGGAGATCGCGGTCGCGATTGCCGCCAAACCGCGCGTGCTGCTGCTGGACGAGCCCGCCGCCGGCGTTCCCGAAAGCGAGCGCCACGATATCCTCAAAGCCGTCGCCTCCCTGCCGCGCGACGTCACCGTGCTCCTGATCGAGCACGACATGGATCTGGTGTTCTCGTTCGCCGACCGCATTTCGGTGCTGGTCAGCGGCGCGCTCCTGGTCGAGGGACCGCCGGAGGAGGTGGCGCGCGATCCCCAGGTCAAGGCGGTCTATCTCGGCGAGGCCGCCGATGTCTGACCTGCTCACCATCGAGAACCTGCGCGCCGGCTATGGCGAGGCGGTGGTATTGCCCAACATGTCGCTGCGCCTGCCCGAAAGCCAGGTGCTGGCGCTGTTGGGCCGCAACGGCACCGGCAAGACCACGCTGATCAATTCGATCGTCGGGGTCACCAGGCGGTTCGGCGGCACCGTCGCCCTTGGCGGGCAGGACATCACCGGCATGCGGCCGGACCAGCGGGCGCGGGCCGGCATCGGCTGGGTGCCGCAGGAGCGCACTATTTTCAAGTCGCTGACGGTGGAAGAGAATATGACCGCGGTGGCGCAGCCGGGGCCGTGGACCGTGGCCAAGGTCTACGAGATGTTCCCCCGGCTGAAGGAACGCCGTAACAATTTCGGCAACCAGCTTTCCGGCGGCGAACAGCAGATGCTGGCGATCGGCCGCGCGCTGACGCTCAATCCGCGGGTGCTGCTGCTGGACGAGCCGACCGAAGGGCTGGCCCCGATCATCGTCGAGGAACTGCTCAGGGCGCTCGGCACGATTACCCGCTCGGGCGGCATCTGCTCCATTATCGTCGAGCAGAATGCCCAAAAGATATTAGGGCTGGCCGACCGCGTTGTGATATTGGAGCGCGGCGCGATCGTCCATGACGCGGCCAGCGCCGCGCTGAAGGCCGATCCCGCGGTGCTCGAACGCTTCCTTGGCGTCTCGGGGGCCGCGGCACATTGATGCTATCTTAACATGTTTTCTTCACGCGGACCGGTACGGTATCCACTTCGCTAAGACGCTTTGATTTTTCGGGAGAGAAGACCATGCAAAGAACAAAAGCCCCGTTCCGCGCCGACGAGGTCGGCAGCCTGCTGCGGCCGCCGAAGATCAAGGAGGCTCGCGCCAGGCTCGAGAAGGGCGAGATTTCCGCCGATGATCTGCGCAAGATCGAGGATATGGAAATCGAAAAGGTCGTGCACAAGCAGGCCTCGATCGGGCTCAAGCTCGCGACCGACGGCGAATTCCGCCGCTCCTGGTGGCATTTTGACTTTCTTGCCAGGCTGACGGGCTGCGAGTTGTTTCATCCCGACACGGGCATCCAGTTTGCCGGCGTCGAGACCCGGCATGACGCGGTGCGGGTGATCGGCAAGCTCGATTTCCCCGACAGCCACCCGATGCTCGACCATTTCAGGTTCCTGAAAAAGCACTGCGATGTCGCGCATGTCATGCCGAAGATGACGATCCCGTCGCCGGCGGTGCTGCATTTCCGCGGCGGCCGCAAGGCGATCTCGAAGCAGGTCTATCCCGATCTGGATGTTTTCTACGAGGATCTCGCCAAGACCTACCGCAAGGCGGTCAAGGCCTTCTACGACGCCGGCTGCCGCTATCTGCAGTTCGACGACACCGTATGGGCCTATCTCTGCTCGCAGGACGAACTGAAGAAGGCGCGCGAGCGCGGCGACAATCCCGAGGGCCTGCAGGAAATCTACGCGCGCATCATCAACTACGCGATCGCCGAGCGGCCGGCCGACATGACCATCACCACGCATGTCTGCCGCGGCAATTTCCGCTCCACCTGGATTTCGTCGGGCGGCTACGAGCCGGTCGCGGAGACCATGCTGGCCGGCACCAATTACGACGGCTATTTCCTCGAATACGATTCCGATCGCGCCGGCGGCTTCGAGCCGCTGCGGTTCCTGCCGAAGGGCGACAAGATCGTGGTGGTCGGTGTCATCACCTCCAAGAGCGGCGAGCTCGAAAAGAAGGACGACATCAAGCGCCGGCTGGAGGAAGCCTCCAAATACGCGCCGCTGGATCAGCTTGCGCTGTCGCCGCAATGCGGCTTCGCCTCGACCGAGGAGGGCAATTTGCTCACCGAGGAAGAGCAGTGGGCGAAGCTGAAGCTCGCGGTCGATGTCGCGAACGAGGTGTGGGGGAAGTAGCGAACTCCCTACGGAGGGCGTATTGCGGAGCCTTGATGCGATCATAGTGGGTGCCGGCCCTGCGGGGCTGGCGTGCGCCGTGACGATGCGCGCCGCGGGGCTCGGCGTGACGGTGCTGGAAAAGGCCGACAGTGTCGGCGCCGTCTGGCGGCGGCACTACGACCGGCTTCATCTCCACACCGACCGCAACCGTTCCGGCCTGCCGGGCATGGCGATGCCGAAGGCCTATCCGACCTATCCCTCGCGCGCGCAGATGGTCGAGTATCTCGAAAGCTACGCAGCGCGCTTCGACATCCGCCCTGTCTTCGGTACGACGGTATCCCGCATCCGGCGCGACGGTTCGCACTGGTGTGCCGATGCAAACGGAAGCCCGCTCACCGCTCCCGTGGTCGTCGTCGCAACCGGCATCGCCGATGCGCCGTATCGCCCCTCGTGGCCGGGGCTGGAATTGTATCGTGGCGCCGTCGTCCACAGCAGCGAATACCGCAATCCCGCGCCGTATCAGGGCAAGCGCGTGCTGGTGGTCGGGTTCGGCAATTCGGGCGGCGAGATCGCGCTCGATCTGGCGAATGCCGGCATCGATGCCGCGCTTGCGGTTCGAAGCACCGTTCAGATATTGCCGCGCGAACTGCTGGGTTTTCCGATCCTGGCGTGGGCGATTCTATATCGGCGCTTGCCCGCGCGCCTGGTTGATTTCATCAACGCACCGATCTTGCGGCTGGCTATCGGTCGGATCGAGGACCTCGGATTGCGTCGCGCGGCCAAGGGACCGCGCCAGATGGTCGAAGAAGACGGGCGTGTGCCCTTGATCGATATCGGCACGCTCGACAAGATCAGGGACGGCGCCATCAAGGTGCGCGGCGGCATCGACCGGTTGACGTCCGATGGCGTGATATTTAGCGACGGCAGCAGCGAAAAATTTGACGCGATCATCCTTGCGACCGGCTTCCGTCCCGACCTGCGCCAATTGATGCCTGACGTGGAAGGCGTGTTCGACCGCCATGGAATGCCGCTGGTGACGGGTAAGGCCACAGCCGCGCCCGGGCTCTATTTCTGCGGCCAGATCACCTCGCCGACGGGACAATTGCGCGAAATCGGCATCGAGGCGCAGGGGATTGCAGATAGTGCGAAGGCGTATGCGGCACTCTTGGGTGAGCGCTACCCGGCAGTGAACTCATGAACCTGCCGGGCACGCAGCCTGCCATAGTTCGCTGATAGCGACCAAATTCCTCAGCCCAGCGAAATGACGCGATTGCCAATAACGGACACCGGTCGGATGCCAGCTTCTTGTTGACACCCAGATCGAACGCACTGCCGCTCTACTCTATCAAGCGTGCACCTCGAAGATCATATTGAACGGCGTCTCGGTTGCACGCCGGAAGCGCTTGAAGCCCGCTTCGGTCGCGACCTGGCGCAATCTGCGTTCGCCTGCCTGCGCACCGAGCCCCAAGGCCACCTCTTGAGAGAGCGATGCAGGCGTGCAAATGAAGGTCGAAGCGTTGTAGAAGATGCGTCCGACCGGGTTGAGATTGTCTTTGAGATGGTCATTGGCAAACGGCTCGACGATCATCCACGCCCCGTCCTTGGCAAGCGCTTCCTTTACATGCTTGCCCGCGCCCACGGGGTCTCCCATGTCATGCAGGCAATCGAAAAATGCCACCAGATCATAGCCGCGGGCTGGAAAATCCTTGGCGCTGGCCTGCGCGAACGTGATGCGGTCGCCGACGCCCGCTTCCTTCGCAAGGGATTTGGCGCGTTCGATCGAAGGCATGTGGTAGTCGAATCCGAAGAATTCGGACTTTGGATAGGCCTGCGCCATTACTATCGTTGAAGCGCCGTGACCGCATCCCACGTCGGCGACCCTGGCGCCGGCCTTCAGTTTCTCCTCGACGCCATCGAGCGCAGGAATCCAGTTCGAAACCAGGTTCGCGTTGTAACCCGGCCTGAAAAAGCGTTCGGTGCCCGAGAACAGACACTTCGAATGCTCGTGCCAGCCAACACCTTTCCCGGTTCGAAATGCGTCTGCGACCTTGGGTTCGTCGAGGTACGTCGACTGCACGACGTCGAACGCACCGGCGAAGAAAGCGGGCGATTGCTCTTCGGCGAACGCCATGGCTTGCTCGGGGGAGAGCGAGAAAGCGTCCTTTTCGGAGTCATAATCGATATATCCGGACGCAGCCTGGCCGCACAGCCATTCGCGCAGGTAACGCTCATGCAGACTCGTCTTCTTGGCGAGTTCGGACGGGGTGACCGGCGCCCCGTCGGCCATCGCCTTATAAAGCCCGAGGCGATCGCCGAGCAGCACGCTCGCGCCGGCAAGTGACACGCCGAGGTCCCCAACCAGCTTTCCCACGAGCTCGTTCAACTTTTCAGGATTCGGCTCACGCATAGCAGCCTCCTTTGGGTTTGTTGTCGTCGTTGTGGCACTCAAATCAATCGCATTCGCGCGGCCCGCGCGGAGCCCGCTAGGCCTTCGAGTCCGAGGCGCTCTCCTTGATCATCGAATTTCGGATCGGCCGGCCGAAGTTGTTTGCCGGTGATGGTGGTGGTGGCTTCGGGCGAACTTGGGACACCCGCGACCTGGGCCATTGCCGAGGTGCGACCAAGGACGAAGAGAAGCGCCCGCAAACATGCTGCAACTGGATTCCATGGCTGAACACTCCCGTTCGAAGCTGTGCCTTGCGGAAGGGGTCGTTCGCTTAGACGCAGAATGCTCAAATTGAGTCGCCCAACCTTCGTTGAGGTTCAAAATGCGGGGTCAGAAAAGAGCCGTGGGATGTCGGTTCCGGGTCCGTTTTCGGACCTCGGCGCGGATGTCAAGCTTGGCATTCTCCAGCGGTGCAGCGGAAGAACTTGGAGAACGCGTCATCGACATTGGCTGCGGGCCGGGCTTCTGGTGTGAGAGCATGGCTGACGCGGACCATGCGGTGAAATGTTGCGAAGGCCTCAACCCACCTGCAATCTGGACTGCAACCTTGCCGCGTGGTATGGACTGGGCATTGAGGACGACAAGCATGTTGACGGGTCTCTACGAGCTTCAGCGCTAGCAAACATCGGGTCGGTCGGGCAGCCGACCTGCGTATTGCCGCCGTGCCTCATGGGCGCCCTCTGTTGTTCAAGCCGAGAAGCTCCAATGTCTCACTCTTCTGTCGAGACGCCCACTGCGCCGATTTCCTCCTTTATCTCCGATCTCGATCATCTCGCCGCCGATGTCATGGCCGACTGGAAAGTGCCGGGTGTCGCGCTCGCCGTGGTACAGGATGGCGAGGTGGCGCTGACGCGGGCTTATGGTCAGCGCGATGTCGAGGCGGACCTGCCGGTTACGCCGGCGACGCAGTTCGTGATCTGCTCGATCACCAAATCATTCACCGCGACCGCCATCGCGCTGCTGCACCATGAGGGGCGGCTCGACTGGACCAAACCGGTGCGCGACTACATGCCCGAGTTTCGCCTGAGCGAGGCGGTCGCGACCGAGCGGGTCACGGTGCGCGACTTGTTGTGTCATCAGTCGGGGCTGCCGCGCCATGACTGGGTGCATTTTGCGGGCGATCGGGCCCCCGCCGAAATGCTCGATCTCATGCGGCATCTCGAATTGAGCCGCGATATCCGCGCCGCCTGGCAATACAGCAATCTCTGCTACAACGTCGCGGGCCTGCTCATCGAACGCCTCAGCGGACAAAGTTTTGAGGCGTTCATCCGGGCGCGGCTGACCGATCGGCTCGGCATGACCGTCGGGTTCGCTCTGGACGACCTTGAAGCTTCGGGTGAAGCGGCGCGGCCGTACATGATGCACGAGGATACCCGGCTGCCGGCCATTCGCCTGCCGATCCGGACCACCGCGGCGGGCGCGATCAACACCTCTGTCGCCGGCCTCGCGAACTGGATGCGGCTCCATCTGGGTAAGGGTGAGTTCGACGGCGAGCGCCTGCTGCCAGCGGCGCTGATCGGCGAATTGCATGCGCCGCGGGTCTACAACACGGCGCCGGGCCACCCCGAGTTCGGCGAGGCGCATTATGGCCTCGGCTTCCAGTCGAACAGCTATCGCGGTGACCGGCTGGTGTTTCACGGCGGCGGCTGGCCCGGCTGGGGGACGCTGATGACGCTGGTGCCGGACTTCGGCATCGGAATTGCCGTATTCACCAATCGCAGTCCAAGCGAAGTGCCGTCGACGCTGACCTGGTACATCATCGACCGGCTGCGCGGCCGCGAGCCGGTCGAGTGGCGCGCGCGCTCCCGCAAGCAGCGCGACGAATTCATCGCCCATATGCAGGCCGACAAGGACGCGCGGGAGAAGGCGCGTCACAAGAACACGTGCCCGGCGCACGAACTCGCGGCGTATGCCGGCGAATACGGGCATCCTGCCTATGGCGTGATGTCGGTAAAGGAACAGGGCGGCGCACTGCAGTGGGCGTGGCGCGGCATGTTCGCGCCCTTGACGCACCGTCACTATGAGACGTTCGAACTGCCCGAGGTGCGGGACCGCTTGCTGCCGGACCGGCTCGCCATCACCTTCCTGACCGATCGCGACGGCAACATCGTCAGCCTGTCGGCGCCACTGGAGCCGATGGTGAAGGATATTGTCTTTGCGCGCCTTGCGGCTGGCGACTGCATTGACCCCGCGTTCCGCGCGCAATGCGTCGGCCACTTCAAGAGCGGTGCGATAACGCATCGCGTCACGCTGGATAGCGAAGGTAGGCTGCTGCTGAAGTCCGACTACCAGCCGGCCTATCGCCTCGCGCCCGAGCAGGGAAGAAGGTTTCGCATCGTTGAGCTGCAGGGCTTCATGGTCGAATTTCGCGGCGAGGGGATGACCGTCGATGAAGTGATCTTTCATCAGCCGAACGGCACCTTCATTGCGCAGCGCGCGGAGGAGTAAAGCGCCTGGCCCTCGTGAACCTCTGAAATGGCAACCTCGTCATGCGAGGCGCGACTTGTCCGCCGTAGCTCAACGAGCGAAGGCGATCCTCCCGGCGAATTCCCCCGTTGGGCAGATGATGGTAGGACAGGCGCCCAAATCGCCGCTGCCCACCGGCCGCACCACCCCCAGGCCCCATGAAGAACGACGAGATCCTGCGCCAGATCACCGAATTCTGCCGCCAGGCGGATATGGCCGAATCGACCTTCGGCCGCCGGGCGGTCAATGACGGCAAGCTGGTGCATCGCCTGCGCGAGGGCAAGCGCATCACCATCGACACGCTGGACCGCATCCAGGCCTATATCGCGGCCGCCATGCCGGGCGGGGTCGCCCCGCCGCGCGGCCTGCAGGTCCCGCCCGAAAAGCGCGACCCCAGAGGAAATTTCCGGTTTTTCGAGAACCGGCAGAAATACCTGCTGTTCGTCCATACCTGCAGCGAGAAGCGGGTGATCGCCGAGCGGGTCGGGCTGGAACTCGGCAGCATCCATCCCCGTCCCCCGGCGCTGCGGGTATTCGATGCCGGGGTCGGCGACGGCACCGTGCTGGCGCGGGTGATGCGCTCGATGCACGGCCGTTTTCCCCATATGCCGTTCTATATCGCGGGCAAGGAGCTCAGCCTCGAGGATGTCCGGCTGACGCTCGAAAAGGTGCCCGACCGGCTGTTTGAGCATCCAGCTACCGTTTTCGTGCTGACCAACATGTATTATGCGGAGGCGCCCTGGCTGACCCCAGTCTCGCCGGCGGCCGCCGCCGGCATGATCTGGCATGAAGTGCCCCTGCGCGGGGCCTCCTCGGGCGAATTCGAGGTCCAAATCGCCGAATTGAAGCCGTTTCTGGAGCAGAATTGGCGGGCCAATGTCAGTCCGCGCTCGGGCATGCCGGTCTATGAGCGGCCGGTCGCGATCGTGCTGTACCGGGAAGACCACCGTTTTTTGCTCGACCAGATCATCCCGCGAGCCGGCAAGACCGAGGCCAATTTCGACCTGATTATCGCCTCCCAGCCCTACCGGGCCAAATCCTCGGTCAATTTCCGTGCAAAACGCATCATTGCGCCCCTGGCGCGGGCGCTGCGGGCGGGAGGCCGCTTGATCGGAATTCACTCCCACGGGCAGGATCCCGGCATGGAGATCATCCAGGCGGTCTGGCCCGGAGAAAATCCTTTCGCGGTGAGCCGTCATGAGCTATTGCGCGCGGTGAAATACGAGCTGGGATCGGCGGCACGCGACCTTAACTTTAATGCCTATGCCGATAACCGTTCGATCTTCCGTTATGATATGGAAGCGTTGCCAAACGAGGTCACCGGCTCGATCGGAACCTCGACGGCCTTTGCAGCATGGAACGCGGCGGTGTATGTCGGCCAGATCGAAGACGACCGGTTGACGGACATGACCCAAAGCGGCCGTTATCTCGATGCCGTCAGAGAGGTTCTGCGCAAGCATAACGGGCTCTGGTTTTACGATGAATCCTACGTCATCTCGCGTCGTCGGGACTGACATTTCAGGACAAATTATGAAAGGGCCGCCGGGGTCTGGCGGAAAAGGGGTTGGTTGATGCGCGCGTCATATCTTTTCACCAGTGAGTCGGTTTCCGAGGGGCATCCGGACAAGGTTTCGGATCAGATCTCCGACGCTATCCTCGATGCTTTCCTCGAGAAGGACGTCAAGCTCGGCATCGCCGATGACAGCCTGGTCAATACCCGGCTCGGCTGCGAGACGCTGTGCACGACCAACAAGATCGTGATCGCCGGCGAAGGCCGCGGCCAGCTGTTCCGCGACATCCATGGCGTCTCGGTCGTCGACCGCGAACTGATCAGCCATATCGCCCGCGGCGTGGTCAAGGATATCGGCTACGACCAGAATGGCTTCTCCTACCACGGCGCCGATATCGAGGTGTTGCTGCACGGCCAGTCGCCCGACATCGCGATGGGCGTCGATGCCAAGAAAAAGAAGAGCGGCGAAGAAGAGGGCGCCGGCGACCAGGGCATGATGTTCGGCTACGCCTGCACCGAAAGCGAAGTCTACGAAAAGGGCTCCTTCATGCCCGCGCCGATTTTCTTCGCGCACAGGATTCTGAAAGTGCTGTCCGAGAAGCGCCGCAACGGCCAGCTCGCCGACCTGCAGCCCGACGCCAAGAGCCAGGTCACCGTGAAATACGTCAACGGCGCACCGGTCGGCTGCACCAAGGTCGTGGTCTCGACCCAGCACAACGAGAAGAGCCGCAACAACAAGAAATACTCGCCGGGCCTGATCAAGGAGATGATCTCGACCGCGGTGGAATCGGCATTGCCGAAGGGCTGGATGCCGCAGAAGAACGCCGACTTCCTGGTCAATCCAACCGGCAACTTCGTGGTCGGCGGACCCGACGGCGATTGCGGCCTCACCGGCCGCAAGATCATCGTCGATACCTACGGCGGCTATGCGCCGCATGGCGGCGGCGCGTTCTCCGGCAAGGACCCGACCAAGGTCGATCGCTCGGCGGCGTATGCGGCGCGCTATCTCGCCAAGAACGTGGTGGCGGCGGGCCTCGCGGAACGCTGCACCATCCAGGTTGCCTATGCGATCGGCGTCGCCGATCCCATGTCGGTGCTGGTGGACACCCACGGCACCGGCAAGGTCGACGAGAAGAAGCTCGAGAAGGTGCTGCCGGAAATGTTCCGGCTGACGCCGACCAACATCCGCCGCACGCTGAAGCTCAACCGGCCGATCTACCGGCGCACCGCGGCCTACGGCCATTTCGGCCGCGCGCCCGAGAAGGACGGCGGCTTCTCCTGGGAGCGAACCGACCTTGCCGACGCGCTGAAGCGCGCGGTGGGATGACGCGACGTCATTCCGGGATGCGCCGCAAGGCGCAGACCGGAATCTCGAACTTCTGGATTCCGGGTTCGCGGGTTTCACCCGCGCCCCGGAATGACATGAACAGGAACAGGATCCGCACATGACCGCCACCGCCAAGAAGCCCGCCTTCACCGACTACATCGTCAAGGACATCTCGCTCGCCGAATTCGGCCGCAAGGAGATCTCGCTGGCCGAGACCGAGATGCCCGGCCTGATGGCGACGCGCGAGGAGTACGGCCCCAAGCAGCCGCTGAAGGGCGCCCGCATCGCCGGTTCCCTGCACATGACGATCCAGACCGCGGTCCTGATCGAGACGCTGGCAGCACTCGGCGCCGACGTCCGCTGGGTCTCCTGCAACATCTATTCGACCCAGGACCATGCCGCGGCCGCGATCGCGGCGGCCGGCATTCCCGTGTTCGCGGTGAAGGGTGAGAGCCTCGTCGAATACTGGGACTACACCGCCAAGCTGTTCGACTGGCACGGCGGCGGCACGCCCAACATGATCCTCGATGACGGCGGCGACGCCACCATGCTGGTGCACAACGGCCTGCGCGCCGAGCAGGGCGACGTCAAGTTCCTCGACAAGCCCGAATCGGAAGAAGAGGAAGTCTTCTTCGCGCTGATCAAGAAGCTCTTGAAGGAAAAGCCGAAGGGCTACTTCGCCGAGATCGCCAAGAACATCAAGGGCGTCTCGGAAGAAACCACCACGGGCGTGCACCGGCTCTACAACATGGAGAAGGAAGGCAAGCTCCTGTTCCCGGCGATCAACGTCAACGACAGCGTGACCAAGTCGAAATTCGACAATCTCTATGGCTGCCGCGAATCGCTGGTCGACGGCATCCGCCGCGGCACCGACGTGATGATGTCGGGCAAGGTGGCGATGGTCGCCGGCTTCGGCGACGTCGGCAAGGGCTCGGCCGCCTCGCTGCGCCAGGCCGGCTGCCGTGTCATGGTGTCCGAGGTCGATCCGATCTGCGCGCTGCAGGCGGCGATGGAGGGCTATGAAGTCGTCACCATGGAAGACGCCGCACCGCGCGCCGACATCTTCGTCACCGCCACCGGCAACAAGGACATCATCACCATCGAGCACATGCGCGCGATGAAGGACCGCGCCATCGTCTGCAACATCGGTCACTTCGACAACGAGATCCAGATCGCGCATCTGCGCAACCTGAAATGGACCAACATCAAGCCGCAGGTCGACGAGATCGAATTCCCCGACAAGCACCGCATCATCCTCTTGTCGGAAGGGCGCCTCGTGAACCTCGGCAACGCCATGGGCCATCCGAGCTTCGTGATGTCGGCCTCCTTCACCAACCAGACGCTGGCGCAGATCGAGCTGTTCGCCAACAACAAGGACGGCAAATACGAGAAGAAGGTCTACGTGCTGCCGAAGTCGCTGGACGAGAAGGTGGCGCGGCTGCATCTGTCCAAGATCGGCGTGAAGCTGACCCAGCTGCGCCCCGACCAGGCCGAGTATATCGGCGTCAAGCCGGAAGGCCCGTTCAAGGCGGATCATTACAGGTATTGAGGTTTTGAGGCCGTCATTCCGGGGCGCGCGCCAGCGCGAACCCGGAATCTCGCGCGGTAACCCCTGGATTCCGGGTTCGCGAGCCTTGCTCGCGCCCCGGAATGACGGCGTTTTTCGTCATGCCCGGCCTTGTGCCGGGCATCCACGTCTTTAGAATCGCGGCAAGCAGGATGTGGGTGGCCAGGACAAAGCTGGCCGTGACCGCGGGAAGAACAGCGCTCGGGAGGCACCATGGCATCGGAACATTTCGACGTCCTGATCGTCGGCGCCGGATTGTCCGGCATCGGCGCGGGTTTTCACCTGCAGCAGAAGTGCCCCGGCAAGAGCTACGCCATTCTCGAAGGGCGCGACTGCATCGGCGGCACCTGGGACCTGTTCCGCTATCCCGGCATCCGCTCCGACAGCGACATGTTCACGCTGGGCTATTCGTTCAAGCCGTGGACCGAGGCGAAGGCGATCGCCGACGGGCCGCAGATCCTGAACTATGTCCGCGAGACCGCGGCCGAAAACGGCATCGACAAGAAAATCCGCTTCAACCACCGGGTCAAGCGGGCATCGTGGTCGTCGCCCGACGCGTGCTGGACCATCGAGGTCGAACGCCGGGTGGGCGAGGGCGGCACCGAGGTGGTGCGCTTCACCTGCAATTTCCTGTTCATGTGCTCCGGCTATTACAAATACGAGGAAGGCTACACGCCGGAATTTCCGGGCCGCGAAAATTTCGCCGGCAATATCGTGCATCCGCAGAAATGGCCTGAAGATCTCGACTACGCCGGCAAACGCGTGGTGGTGATCGGCTCGGGCGCCACCGCCGTGACGCTGGTGCCGGAGATGGCCAAGAAGGCCGGCCACGTCACCATGCTGCAGCGCTCGCCGACCTATGTGGTGTCGCGCCCGGCGCAGGACCCCGTCGCCAACAAGCTGCGGCGCAATCTGCCTTCGAAACTCGCCTATCACCTGATCCGCTGGCGCAACGTGTTGTGGGGCATGTATTTCTTCCAGCTCTCCAGGCGCAAGCCCGCGCGGGTCAAGGAGCTGATCCTCGGCGGCGTCAGGATGGCGCTCGGTCCCGACTACGACATCGCCACCCATTTCACGCCGCGCTACAATCCCTGGGACCAGCGGCTGTGCCTCGTGCCCGACGGCGACCTGTTCAAGGCGATCAAGGAAAAGCGCGCTTCCGTCGTCACCAACGAGATCGACGCCTTCACCAAAAACGGCATCCGCTTAAAGGACGGCAGCGAGCTCGAGGCCGACATCATCGTCACCGCGACCGGGCTCGTGCTGCAGGTGCTGGGCGGCATGGAGGTTGTCGTCGACGGCCGCACGGTCGATTTTTCCCGGACGCTGAACTACAAGGGCATGATGTATTCGGATGTGCCCAATCTGGCGTCCTCGTTCGGCTACACCAACGCGTCGTGGACGCTGAAATGCGACCTGACCTGCGAATATGTCTGCCGCCTGATCAATTACATGGACCGACACGGCTACAAGAAGTGCATGCCGCACAATGTTGATCCCTCGATCACAGAATTGCCGTCGCTGGACTTCTCGTCCGGCTATGTGCAGCGCTCGGTCGCGAAAATGCCGAAACAGGGCTCGAAGCGGCCGTGGCGGCTCTATCAGAATTACGCGCTCGACATCGTCACTTTGCGCTTCGGCAAGGTCGATGACGGGGTGATGCAGTATTCGTGAGAGGCGTTGCGCTACGTCGGCCGAACCCTGGTGGAAGATTTTTCCCGGCAGGTTTTTCTTTTGGCTAGCCCACCGGGATGATCACCGACAAGTCGGTCTGAGCGACGCATGGCTGCGATCCGACGCGGTTCTTAGTCCAATCGCACGATCCCGGTTCGGGGAAAATGCCCCGGTCGTTATTGCACGCCTCGCGCAATCTTGATTTATTTGTTGCATTCGCCTCCCGCAGTGCTTCGCGGGGCAACAACCCCGACGTGGCGTCCCTGGCCAGGAATGGCTAGAATTGCGGAAAAATTACCGGAGTTCGAGACATGTCGACGTCCGCAGTCTCGTGGCGGCGGGAGTCGCCGGCGGTCCTTGGCTACGCCATGGCAGTTCCGTCGGTTGCCGCGGCCGTCGTGATCGATCTTGGGTTCGACCGCTTCGTGGGAGGCAATCCGACGGTATCGTTGTTGCTCTGCGCGATCATGTTGGTGGCGTGGGCCGGCGGCACCGGGCCGGCCTTGCTCGCAACGGCACTGGCGGTTCTGGCATTCGATTATTTCTTTCTGCAGCCGGTTCACTCGTTCCCTCTGCACTTCAAGGAGGTTCCGCGGCTCGCGTTCTTTGCCATCGCGGCGCTTTTTGTCGTCGCGCTGAGCGCGGCGCAGCGGCGGGCGGCGAGCGCGCTTCAGCGGGTACGCGACGAGCAGCAGGGAACCGTGCGGGAACTGCAAGCCCTCAACGAGACGCTGCGTACCGAGAATGCCGACCGCAAGCGCGCCGAGCAAAGGGCCCGGCTCGCCGAGCAGGAACTGCGGGCGACTATCGACATGGTGCCGGTGTTGGTGCTTCGCCATCGTGCGGACGGTGTCATCGATTTTGTCAATCAGGTCGGGCGCAGCTACAGCGGACTCGTATCGACGAACTGGACGAGGCGCACCAGCGTTATTACTCATCCCGACGATGTTGCGCGGCTTGAGGAAGCCTGGGATGCCGCATTGGCAACGGGCGAGCCGTTCGAGACGGAACAGCGCCTGCGAAGAGCCGACGGCGAATACCGCTGGTTCGCTACACGGCGCGTGCCGCTGCGCAATCCCGACGGCGAGGTGACCGCGTGGTACGCGGCGACGTACGACATCGAGGACCGCAAGAGCGCGGAGCACGCGCTGCGGCGGAGCGAAGCGGATCTCGCCAAGGCGAGGCAGGACCTGCAGCTGACGATCGATACGATCTCGACGATGGTTGTCGTTCTCGACCAGGACGGCAAGCCCTATTTCGCCAATCGGCCGGCGCAGGAATATATCGGCAAGGATGTTCCGGTCGAGAACGTACGCGACCTCATCCATCCCGACGATCGCGACAGGGTTGATCGTCTGTGGCGTAGCCACCTGGCGACCGGAGAGCCGTTCCAGACCGAACAGCGCATGCTGCGCGCAGACGGCGCGTATCGATGGAATTACATGACTCGCGTGCCGCTGCGCGACGAAACCGGCAAGGTCATCAAATGGTATGGGTCCGGCTACGACATCGAAGACAGGAAACGGGCCGAGACCGCCTTGCAGGAGAGAGAGGCGCAATTGGCGGAGGCCCGGCGCGAACTCCAGCTTACGATCGATTCAATTCCGGTCATGGTGTCGACTTTCGAGCCTGATGGCGCACGCAGCTTCGTCAATCAAACCTGGCAGAATTACACCGGTCACACGCAGCGAGAAGCGACGGGCGAAGGAATCGACACCTCAGCCTATTATCATCCGGATGACGTCGAGCGATTCGAAAACGCGTGGCGCGCCGCACAGGCAAAGGGCGAGATGCTATCGGTGGATGTGCGCACGCGCAGGGCCGATGGCGTCTATCGATGGTATACGATGCGACGCGCGCCACATCGCGACGAGAAGGGAAACATCGTTAAATGGTATTCGGTCGGTGTTGACGTCGAGGACCAAAAGATTGCCGAGCATGCGGTGCGGCGCAGCGAAGCCCGACTCGCCAAGGCCGAACGGGAACTCCGCGTCACACTCGACACGATCCCGACGCTGGCCTGGCGAACCCGGGCCGATGGCTATGCCGAATATCTCAACAAGCGCTGGCTCGACTACACGGGCATCGAATTGGCGCAGGCGCTGGGCTGGGAATGGCAGGCTGCGATTCATCCCGACGACCGGCCATCGCTGCATTACGCATGGCAGAGAATGATCGAGACCGGGAAACCGGACGAGGTCGAGGCGCGGATGCGGCGTTACGACGGGACTTATCGCTGGTTTCTGTTCCGCGCCGAGGCCTTGCGAGACGAGGCCGGGGCCGTCGCTGCATGGTATGGAACCAATACCGACATCGAGGACCGGAAACGGGCTGAAAGCGCTTGGCAAAGGAGTCAGGCCCATTCGGCCGAGGCGCAAAAGCTCAGCCAGACCGGCAGCTTTGCCTGGGAGGTCGCCACCCGCGACTACTACTGGTCGGAACAGACCTATCAAATCCTGGGCTTTGATCGGAGCACCAAACCCTCGATCAGCCTGGTCGTTCAGCGTACCCATCCCGACGACCGCTTCGTTATGGAGCGTGAACTCACCCGCTCGGCGCAAAAGGCGCCATACCACGACTTCGAAGTGCGACTGCTGATGCCGGATGGGCAAATCAGGCATATTCATCTTCTGGCGCACCGCATAAAATACCAATCCGGTAACGAGGAAATTGTCGGCGCGGTGATGGACGTTACCGAGGCCAAGAGGTCGCAGGAAACCCTGCAAGCCGCGCAGACCGCCCTGGCTCACGCCAGTCGCGTGGCGACGCTGGGAGAAATAAGCGCGACCATCGCGCACGAGGTCAATCAGCCGCTTGCGGCGATCGTCGCCAATGGCCAGGCTTGCCTGCGCTTTCTCCGCCGCGAAAAGCCGGACCTGAACGATGTGCGCGGGGCCGTCGAATGGATCGTCAAGGACGGCAACCGCGCGGGCGAGGTGATCCGCCGCGTCCGCGGGCTCCTGAAAAATGCGGACACCGAGAAGACGCCGCTTGACGTCAATGACCTCGTCAACGAGGTCGCCGCGCTGCTGCGGCGCGAACTGGCCGCCCAGCAGGTGAGCCCGCAACTGGAGCTCGCGCCCGCGGTGCCGCCGGTTATCGCGGATCGGGTTCAGCTCCAGCAGGTGATCATCAATCTTGTCATGAACGGTGCTGAAGCGATGCAGGCGATCACGGACCGGACGCTTCGACTGGTGATCCGTACCTATCAGGACGAAGCCCATCGCGTCGTGGTTGCGGTAGAGGACAGCGGTCCCGGAATCGCTAGCGAGAACGCGGACCGCGTATTCGATCCGTTCTTCAGCACCAAGCCCGGCGGGCTGGGCATGGGCCTTTCGATCTGCCGCTCGATCGTCGAGGCACATGGTGGCCGACTGTGGTCGTCCGCCAATGCCGGGCCGGGCGCCACATTCCAGTTCGCGCTGCCGTCGCACCCGGAGAGCGCGGCCTGACCCGGTTTATCGAAGTTGGAAAATAGGGGACGGCATTTCGTCTACGGTGCCGGTGACGCAAACGATGAACGAGAAGAACCAACCGCAGCATATGGTCTTCGTCGTCGACGACGACGAATCGATGCGAGTTGCGCTGACCTACCTGTTCCAGTCGATGAGCCTGCCGGTCAGGGTTTTCAGCTCGGCCGCGGAACTGCTCAACAGTAAGCTTCCGGATATCGCCAGTTGCCTGGTGCTCGATATCAGGCTGCCTGGGGTCAGCGGCCTTGAGTTTCAGGATGTGCTGGCAAAAGCCGGGATCCGCATTCCGATCGTCTTCATCACGGGCCACGGCGACATTCCGATGTCGGTGCGGGCGATGAAGGCCGGCGCGGTGGACTTCCTGACCAAGCCGTTCCGGGATCAGGACATGCTGGATGCCGTGACGCACGCGCTCGATCTGGACCGCAAACGGCGCGAGGGCGAGGTGGCCGTGTCCGGGCTGCGCGCCCGGTTTGAATCGCTCACCCCGCGCGAGCGCGAGGTGTTGACCCACGTCACCTCCGGTCTGATGAACAAGCAGACCGCCGGTCTGCTGAAGGTCAGCGAAATCACCGTAAAAATCCATCGCGGCCAGGTGATGAGGAAGATGGAGGCGAGGTCGCTCGCGGAGCTTGTGAAAATGGCGGAGGTTCTCGGGATCAGCCGGAAAATCTCGTAAGTGCAAACCTAAGTATGATTTCCGGGCCGGACCGCGAAAGCGCACTGTGGCGATGGACGATGTCGCGAGAGCAGGTGCTCCGCCTCTGCCCAGGATCGATCGATTTGACCACAGTCCCTGTGATCTCCGTCATAGACGACGATGAATCCATGCGCACCGCAATATACAATCTCCTGAGGTCGCTCGGTTACATCGTTCATGTTTTTTCCTCCGCTGAGGCTTTTCTGCAATCGGCGCAACTGCCCAATACATGGTGTGTGATCGCCGATGTCCGCATGCCCGGAATGAGCGGGATCGAGCTGCAATCCCGGCTGCGGAGCGAGGGAAGCCGCGTGCCTTTCGTCTTCATTACCGCCGTTCCCGAGGAAAGCGTCCGCGCCCGTGCGCTTGAGGATGGAGCAATTTGTTTTCTGACCAAGCCGTTCGACGAGGACAGCCTCATCGCGGGTCTTGGCAAGGCCCTGGCGCGGCACATCGGCGGAACAACCAACTAGCTTCGCAAGTACGGGATTGCTGCACGCCCGCGTTCGTTTTCGCAACTTCGCGCCAACGGATCATACCAACGTTTTATCCGGGCAGCCGCAGGGACGATTGGTCCGGGGCGCTGCGGCGAGCATCCTGCCGCCTACTGTGAGCCGCCGATCACCCGGCTCGATTACATCAGGGAGGAAGGTCATGTCCGCAACACCGTTTTCACCCAATCGGCGCAGCATTATCGCCATGGCGGCAACCGCGGGCGCCGTCAGCCTGCTTCCGCAGCATCTGGCCGCCGCGACAGATGGCAACGCCATTCGCCCTTTCCACATCAACGTTCCCGAGGCCGATCTCGTCGACCTCCGCCGCCGCGTGAAGGCAACGCGCTGGCCCGATCGGGAGACCGTCACCGACGAAACCCAGGGCGTTCAGCTGGCGACGATGCAGAAACTCGTGCGGTATTGGTCGACGGAGTATGATTGGCGCAAGTGCGAGGCGAAGCTGAAGGCCCTGCCGCACTACGTTACCGAAATCGACGGGCTCGACATTCATTTCATTCATGTTCGTTCGAAACATGAAAACGCCTTGCCGCTCATCGTCACGCACGGATGGCCCGGCTCGATCATCGAGCAGTTGAAGATTGTCGATCCACTGACCAATCCCACGGCACATGGCGCGAGCGCATCGGACGCGTTCGATCTGGTGATCCCGTCGATACCGGGCTACGGGTTTTCGGGCAAGCCGACCACGGGCGGCTGGGACCCCATCCGTATCGCGCGCGCGTGGACCGTGCTGATGAAGCGCCTGGGATATACGCGATTTGCGGCGCAGGGCGGCGATTGGGGCGATGCCATCACGGAACAGATGGCTTTGCAGGCGCCTCCGGAATTGCTGGCCATTCACACCAACATGCCCGCCACCGTTCCGGCAGACGTCTCAAAGGCGCTCCAGCTTGGCAATCCGCCGCCATCCGGCCTTTCAGCCGACGAACGGCATGCCTACGACCAGCTGGAATTCTTCAACAAGCACGGCCTGGGCTATGCCATCGAGATGGCGAACCATCCGCAGACGCTATACGGGATCGTGGATTCACCGGTCGGCCTCGCCGCGTGGATAATTGATCACGATGTGCGCAGTTACGAGTTGATCGCACGCGTCTTCGACGGACAGTCCGGCGGGCTCACGCGCGATGATATCCTCGACAACATCACGCTTTACTGGCTGACGAACACGGCGATCTCTTCGGCTCGTCTCTATTGGGAAAACAAGTTGCCGTTTTTCGACGTCAAGAACGTCACCATTCCGGTTGCCGTGAGCGTATTTCCGGACGAGATCTACGCAGCTCCCCGGAGTTGGGCAGAGCAGGCGTTTCCCAAACTGATCCACTACAACAGGTTCGACAAAGGCGGCCACTTCGCGGCGTGGGAACAGCCTGCAATCTTCTCCAGCGAGATGCGGGCGGCGTTCAAATCGCTGCGATCGCAGAACGGATAGTGCTGCCAGTACCCGGCCAACCCTCGAACCAGGGAGATATAGAAATGTCTCAAGACGTCAACCGCGATCGCCGCCTTTTCTTCGGCATGGCCGCGATGACCCTTGCTGCCGCGCAGCTCGCCTTGACCGGTTCTGCGCAGGCCCAATCCGGCAAGGCGAAGCCGGCGGAACTCCCCGCGATCAAACCGGGGACGCATACGTCGTTCGCCCCACTGAAGCAGATCGACGCCGGCCTGCTCAATGTCGGCTATGCCGAAGCCGGCCCCGCCGATGGCCCCGCCGTCATCCTGCTGCACGGCTGGCCCTATGACATTTACAGCTTTGTCGATGTCGCGCCATTGCTGGTGTCCGCCGGCCACCGGGTGATCGTCCCCTATCTGCGCGGCTATGGCACGACGCGCTTTCTTTCCAGCGAAACGGTCCGTAATGGCCAGCAGTCGGTGGTTGCCGTCGATATCATCGCCCTGATGGATGCGCTCAAGATCCAGAAGGCGACCATCGCCGGTTTCGACTGGGGTGCGCGGACCGCCTGCATCATCGCGGCGCTCTGGCCGGAGCGTTGCAAGGCCCTGGTCTCCGTGAGCGGCTATCTGATCGGCAGCCAGGAAGGCGGCAAGATGCCGTTGCCGCCAAAGGCCGAACTGCAATGGTGGTATCAATATTATTTTGCCACCGAACGCGGCCGGGTCGGCTACGACAAATACCGGCACGATTTTGCAAAGCTCATCTGGAAGCTCGCTTCGCCAAAATGGGATTTCGACGATGCCACGTTCGATCGCAGTGCTGTGTCCTTCGACAATGCGGACCATGTCGCGATCGTGATCCACAATTATCGCTGGCGGCTCGGCCTGGAGGAAGGCGAGCCGAAATATGACGATCTGGAAAAGCGGCTTGCCGCGGCTCCGGTCATCACGGTGCCCGCCATCACACTCGAGGGCGATGCCAATGGTGCACCCCACCCGGAGCCCGGTTCCTACGCCCGGAAATTCTCGGGCCGGTATTCACACCGGACCGTCAAGGGCGGCGTCGGGCACAACCTTCCGCAGGAAGCCCCGCGGGCCTTTGCCGAGGCAGTCGTCGACGTTGCCGAAAGTTGATCGGCGTCAGGGACCTGCGGACCGGCCCCGGGGCGGTCCGCAGGTCGCCGTTGCAGAGTGCGCCACGCGGTTGCCATGTCGGTTCTTCGGATTCCAACCCAAACTCCGGATCGGATGATCACCATGCGGATCCCTCTAACAAGGATAATTGCGTTGATCGTACTCGCACTTGTCGTGCTTCTCACCGTCGCGGAATTCGGTCCGGCCGTGCTCAGCGGGCGTTGATCGAGCAGCGGACCATGATCGTCCATCCGCGCGCCGGCGTGTTTCAACGATCGGTCCCGCCCCGGGCATCTGCAGCGCATCGATCGGCAACGTCGATCGATACGCTCGACCGAAAGACGATCGACGACACCGCCGTATCGTTGCAGCCGCTGGTGCGGGCAGGCGGGGCAGGGGCGGCGCACTGATCACGCCGACCGCGTCGAAACGCCGCTATGCGTTGTTTCACGTATTCGCGCAGTGCCGTGAATCGGCCATTTTGCGGCGAGGTTAACGCCGTATTAATCGGCGAATCCTACGCTATCGCGGCTGGGCTTGAGACCGCATGAGGAAGCCTATGGACGCCCAAAGGATTGCCGTCGACGCCGTGGTCGCGCTGACCGACTGCGACCGCGATGTGGTGACCGCCTTCATCCGCAGGCTTTATCTGGCCGGCGTGAAGGACCCCAAGCGCCTGACCTTCAAGGGCCTGCAGGCGATGGCGCGGGCCTGACCGTCCCGCGATAGCGCATTGATGCCGGCATTGTCGCTTTATACCCGCGCGGTGTGTTCATGCTCGTCGGACGCGATCGTCGGTGAATTCATGATGGCGCCGAAGTGGTCGCTGGCTTCCGTGATGGCGTCCTTGCGGACCGGACGGTCGGCGCCGATGTAAAACGCCATCACGTGCTCGGTATCCAGCATATTGGCCTTGGCGATGGCCTTCACCATCGCCGCCTTCTTTTGCGGAGTGTGGACTTCTTCCTCGACCGCCCCGATCAGTTGCCCGGCGACAAACATCTGGCGGCAGCCGATATACCATTGCGGCGCAACGCCGGCGCGCTGGTTGAATTCGCAAAACCGCGCGACCGAACTGAGGTAGGCCAGGCCGAAATCGCCGCCGCCGATCAGGTTCCAATGTTGCAGCTGCATGCGGACGGCTTCCTGAATCGCACCCTCCTTGAAGATGCCGCAGGACGGATCGTACTGCCGGACCTTGTGGTAGAACCGCGCCAGAATGTCCGGCAGCACCCTGGCGAAGAACGGCCGCATCTCCCGCAAGCTCGCCCGCATCGGCTCGTCGAGGCCCAGCAAATCGAGGCGGATGGCGTTCCAATCGGGGCTCATCGGCGGCTCCAGCAATGGCTGTGTCCTGAGCCACCGGTCTAAAGTGCGGATGGTTAATGATTTGCGAATTTCCACGTAGTTCTACGGAGAAAGACGCCAAATCCGGACGCAAAAGAGGCCCCAAACCAGGGTCTGGGGCCTCAAATCAGGCGTTTGGAGCGCTTAGAGCGTTTTCGAGCGAAGTGGATACCGGTTCGCGTGAAGAAAACGCGTCAAAACAAGAATCTAGATTCGGTTCTGATTCAATCAGAGCGATCATGCTCTACCGCCGGTTATGCTGCCGGCTTGCCGATCGTGACCTTCAGGGTGCCGACGCCGTCGACGCCGCACTCGATCTTGTCGCCGGGGTGGAGTTGGGAGACGCCGGCCGGCGTTCCCGTCATGATGATGTCGCCGGCGGCGAGCGCGACCTGCTGCGAAAGCTGCCAGATGATCTCGGGCACGTTCCAGATCAGTTCGGTGAGGTCGCCCTTTTGCTGTTCGGTGCCGTTGACCGTGAGCCAGATCTTGCCCTTCGAGGGATGGCCGATCTTCGACGCCGGCTGAACGGCGGAGCAGGGGGCGGAATAATCGAAGGACTTGCCGACTTCCCACGGCCGCTCCTTCTTGCGCGAGGCGATCTGAAGGTCGCGGCGGGTGAGGTCGATGCCGACGGCATAGCCGTAGACGTGGTCGAGCGCCTTGTCGGCGGGGATGTTGAGGCCGCCGCTCTTCATGGCGACGACCAGTTCGACCTCGTGATGCAGGTCCTTGGTCAGCGGCGGGTAGGGGATGGTGGCGCCGTCCGGCACCAGCATGTCGGCGTGCTTGGCGAAGAAGAACGGCGGCGCCCGCTCGTCATTTCCCATTTCCCTGATGTGCTCGAGATAGTTGCGGCCGACGCACCAGATGCGGCGAACCGGAAACGATTTGGTTTCGCCGACGACGGGGAGCGAAGGCTGCGGCGGGGCGGGAATGACGAAGGATGTGGCGCTCATGCAAGGGGTCTCGGCGGAGGTTGAGGGCTTTAAAACCTGGTCGAAGCTTTACGCGGTTGCGCTGATCGGCGCCAGCGTGAGAGGGCCGGCATCACGATGTTGTATGCGGAAGAACGAGGCATAGCGGCCGCCGCGGCGCAGCAGGTCGTCGTGCCGGCCGCGCTCGACGATCTCGCCGCCCTCGACCACCAGGATGGCGTCGGCATGCATGATGGTGTGCAGGCGATGGGCGATGACGATGGTGGTGCGGTTCCGGCAGAGATGCTCGATCGCTTCCTGCACCTGCTGTTCGGATTCCGAATCCAGCGCCGCGGTCGCCTCGTCGAGCAGGATGATCGGCGCGTTCTTCACCAGCGCGCGCGCGACAGCGACGCGCTGGCGCTGTCCCCCCGACAGCTGCGTGCCGTGCTCGCCCACCGGCGTGTCGTAGCCGAGCGGGAAGCCCATGATGAATTCGTGCGCGCAGGCGGCCTTCGCGGCGGCGACAATCTCGGCTTCGGTGGCGCCGACCTTGCCGAACGCGATGTTTTCGCGAATGGTGTCGCGGAACAGATAGACGTCCTGCCCGACATAGGCGGTCTGCCGGCGCAGCGATTTTCGCGACACGGTGGAAATCGACTGCCCGTCGATCAGGATGTCGCCCTCGCTGACTTCATAGAACCGCAGCAGCAGCGCCAGCACCGTCGACTTGCCGCCGCCGGAGGGGCCGACCAGCGCGGTGACCTTGCCCGGCTCGGCGATAAAGCTCATGTGGCTGATGACGGGCTCGTTCGGACGGTAGGCGAAGGTCACGTCGCGCAGTTCGACCTGCGCGTCGGTCAGCTTCAGGGCCGGCTTGTCGTCGTCGAGCGGCTCGCTGGAGGGGCTGTCGACGATTTCCAGCAATTTGCGGGCGCCGATCAGGCTGGAGTTCAATTCGATGTTGAGCCGCGCCAGGCGCTTGGCCGGTTCGTAGGCGAGCAAAAACGCGGTGAGGAACGAAAAGAACTGACCCGGCGTGGCGCCCATCGCGACCACGCGGTAGCCGCCGTACATCAATCCGCCGGCGATCGCGAAACCGCCGAGCGTCTCCATCAGCGGGCTCGAGCGGTTGGAGACCCGCGCCATCTTGTTGGCGTTGCGCTCGACCGCGGTGATGCTGGCGTCGATGCGCTCGCGCATGGTCTGTTCCAGCGTGAACGCCTTGACGGTGCGGATGCCCTGCAGCGATTCCTGCATGGTTTCGAGAATGTCGGCGGTACCGGTGAACTGGTTGTGAGCCAGCCCCTTGATCCGCTTCACCAGCTTGCGCAGCACCAGCATGGCCGGGGGCGCCACGGCGAAGCCGAGCAGCGCCATATAGGGATCCTGCATCAGCATCACGGTGACGAGCGCGATCAGCGACAAGAGATCGCGCCCCACCGCGTTGATCAGCAGGCTGAGCACCTGCGTGACGGAGAACGCGCCCGATGTCAGCCGCGCCAGAAATTCCGACGAATGCCGTTCGGAGAAGAAAGCGACGCTCTCGCTCATCAGCTTGGCGAACAGCCGGCGCTGGTTGTTGGCGAGGATCGCGTTCGAGATCTGCGACAGGATCACCTGGTGACCGTAGGTCGCCGCTCCCTTGAGGATGAAGATCAGGACGGTGACCCCCGACAGCAGGGCGATACCGCGCACGTTCTTCTCGACATAGGCCTGGTTGATGACTTCGCCGAGCAAATAGGCCGATCCGGCGGTGGTGGCGGCAGAGATCCCCATCAGGGCGAAGGCGAGCAGATAGCGGCGCCAGTAGGCGGCGCCCTGTTCCGTGACCAGGCGGCGAATCAGGATCGCCGCGCCATAGGGATCGTCGGTGATTTTCTTCGGAAGTTCGGCCATCCGCGTTCCATCGTGACGCCGGGCGGATTCGCCCAGGCGTCAGGCTAAGCGAACTGCCTCCTTGCCCGCTATATCGGGGTTTTTCAAGCCAAAATGAGGACTTGCGCCGGACGGGAATTTAGGCCGACACGGCCTGTTGCAGCTCGCCGTGGCGCTCCCTGAACAATTTTTCTTCCCACGCCAGCGCATGCCGGGCGATGGTTTCGAGATCGTCATATTGCGGTGTCCAGTCCAGCGTCGAGCGCATCCGGCTGGTATCGGCGATCATGGTCATGATATCGCCGGGCCGGCGCGGGCCGTACTGGACCGCGAAGTTGCGCCCGGAGACTTTCCGCACCGCCTCGATGGTCTCAAGCACCGAGTAGCCGCGGCCGTAACCGCAGTTCAGCGTTATCGAGGCCCCACCGCCGCGCAAATAGGACAGCGCCGCACGATGGGCCTGCGCCAGGTCGGTGACATGGATGAAATCCCGGATGCAGCTGCCGTCCGGCGTCGGATAGTCGGTTCCGAACACGTCGATCTTGGCGCGCTGTCCGGTGGCCGCTTCGACCGCGATCTTCAGAAGATGCGTCGCGCCGACGGTCGCCAGTCCCATACGTGCCTGCGGGTCGGCGCCCGCGACGTTGAAGTAGCGCAGCGCGACATAATTCATGCCGTGCGCCGAGGCCGTATCATGCAGCATGATCTCGGCCATCAGCTTGGAGGAGCCGTATGGCGACAGCGGCCGCGTCGGCGCGCTCTCGGAAACGGGTACCTGATCCGGATTGCCGTACACCGCGGCGGTGGACGAGAAGATGAAGCGGCCGACGCCCGCCTTCACCGTCGCGTTGAGCAGGCTGCGCGTCGTCATGGTGTTGTTGCGGTAATAGGCGAGCGGATCGCGCATCGATTCCGGCACCACCACCGAGCCCGCGAAATGAATGACGCTTTCGACGCCGTGCGCTGCTATCACGCCCTCGACGAGGTTCTCGTCGCCGGCATCGCCGATGAACAGCGGAACACCCTGGGGCAGGAATTGGGAGAAGCCGGTGGACAGGTTGTCGATCACGACGACGCTTTCGCCGGCCTCCACCAGCGCCTGAACCATGTGACTTCCGATGTAGCCGGCACCGCCGGTGACAAGCACGCTCATGAACTCACCCACTCCCCGATATGGGGTGATGCTATCCGCCGCGCGGTGAAGAGTGGGTTTCGGCGCGTCCGAACTGGCCACTATGCTTAATGTTGCGTATAGAAAACGCCTGAAACGGAGCCTGGTGTGGCAATCGAGAACATCTCCGCTGTCGACCTGCAGCTGATCGTGCCGAATCTGCACAGGCGTTATTCCGGCGTGACCGCGACCAACCGCATGGTGGCGCCAAGGCTCGCAAAAATGTTCCGCGCGGCGTGGCTCGGTCCCGATGCACCCGAGGGCATCACGGCAATCGGCGTCGCGGATCTCCTGAAGCTGTGGCGGCGCCATGAGCCGCTGGTCTGGCACGCGCGGCGCAATAACGAGATGATCGCAGGCGTAGTGCTGCGGTCGCTGGGCTGGCCGTTGAAACTGGTGTTCACCTCGGCGGCGCAGCGGCACCACACCTGGATCACGCGCTGGCTGATTGGACGGATGGACGCGATCATCGCCACCAGCGATATCTCGGCGTCGTTTCTCAAGCGCGAGGCAATCGTGATTCCGCACGGCGTCGATACCGATCGCTATTGCCCGCCGGCCGATCGTGCGGCGGCGTTCGCGCAGACCGGATTGCCGGGCCGCTACGGCATCGGCTGCTTCGGGCGAGTGCGCGCGCAAAAAGGCAGCGACGTGTTCGTGGACGCGATGTGCGCCCTGCTGCCGCGCTATCCCGATTTCACCGGTGTCATGGTCGGCGCCATCACGCCGGAGCAGCAGGGTTTTGCCAATGATCTGAAGAAGCGCATCGGGGCGGCGGGCCTGCAATCGCGAATCGTCATCACGGGCGAACTTGCGATCGAGGAGGTGCAGCGCTGGTACCAGCGGCTGACGATCTACGCCTTCACCTCGCGCAACGAAGGGTTTGGGCTGACACTGATCGAGGCGATGTCGGTGGGCGCGGCGCTGGTGGCGTCGCGCGCGGGAGCGGCCGAGTTCGTGGTCGAGGACGGCGTCACCGGCGTGCTGACGCCGCCGGGCGATGTCGATGCGCTTGTCAGGGCCCTGGAGCCGCTGATGCGCGATCCGGCTTCGGCCGCCGCCATGGGCGAGCGGGGAAGGGCGCGGGTGGTGGAAAAATTCAGCCTCGACGCGGAAGCAAGCCGGATCGCGGAAGTTTATCGGGGACTGGTTTGAGCGATTGCGTTCGCCACGAAGGCGTCGAGATCGCCGCCCGTGAACAAGAAGCCGGGCAGTCCCGCCGCTTCCGCCGCCTCGATATCGGTCTGACGGTCGCCGATGACAAAACTGCCCTCGCGCCGCACCGGCCAGTGTTGCATCAGATCGTGGATCATGCCGGGGCTCGGCTTTCGCCAGTGATGTTCCTCGAGATAGCCCTCGACCGATCCATCGGGATGATGCGGGCAGTACCTGACGTCGTCGATGCGCGCGCCTTGCGCGGCGAGTTCGGCGAGCATCCAGTCGTGCAGCGCGTTGAGCTCATCTTCGGTAAAGAGGCCGCGCGCGACGCCGGATTGATTGGTGAAGAAGAACACCAAATATCCGGCCTCGTTGAGCCGTCGGATCGCCTTCGCCGCATTCGGCATCCAGCGAATCCGCTCCCGCGTGCCCATGTAGCCATCGTCGTGGTTGATGACGCCGTCGCGGTCGAGGAAAGCGGCGGGCCTGGGCGTGACACGGGCGGTGTCAACG
>NZ_JADGRI010000436.1 GCF_017881085.1 Bradyrhizobium sp. | reverse complement strand
GCGCAGGCGCTCACCGAGCTCTACGCCAACCTGACGCCGTGGCAGAAAACGCTGGTGGCGCGCCACCCGCAGCGCCCGCATTTCACCGATTTCATCAATGCGCTGATCTCGGAGTTCACGCCGCTGGCCGGCGACCGCAAGTTCGGCGAGGACGAAGCGCTGATGGGCGGGTTCGGCCGCTTCCGCGGCGAGAGCATCTGCGTGATCGGCCAGGAAAAGGGCGCCACCACCGAATCCCGCATCAAGCATAATTTCGGGATGGCGCGCCCCGAGGGCTACCGCAAGGCGGTCCGGCTGATGGAGATGGCCGAGCGATTCGGCATTCCCGTGTTGTCGATCGTCGATTCCGCCGGCGCGTATCCCGGCATCGGCGCCGAGGAACGCGGTCAGGCGGAAGCGATCGCGCGCTCCACCGATGCCTGCCTGTCGCTCGGGGTGCCCAATGTCGCGATCATCACCGGCGAGGGCATGTCGGGCGGCGCCATCGCCATCACCACGGCGAACCGCGTGCTGATGTTCGAGCACGCCATCTACAGCGTGATCTCGCCCGAGGCGGCGTCCTCGATCCTGTGGCGCGACGGCACCAAGGCCCAGGAAGCGGCGACCTCCATGAAGATCACGGCGCAGGACATGCTGCGGTTCGGCGTCATTGATTCGATCCTGCCGGAGCCTTCCGGCGGCGCCCATCGCGATCCCCAGGCCATGATCGCGACCACGGGCGAAGCCATCGCGCAGGCCTTCGACGAGTTGCGCAACCTCGATCCCGACGCGATCCGCAGGCAGCGGCGGCAAAAATTCCTCGATATCGGCCGAAAGCTGGCTTAAGGCGGCTTTTTCTCTCCAAATGCGGCCAGAAGTGCCCTCGGGCGCCAATCGCGGGTTTTTCGGGAATCCACGGTTTGGCCCCAATTAGGCCCAGACACCGATATTTAACCTCTGTTGACCATGCCTGACGGGGGCTTGCCGCGGTGCCCGCATCGGCTTGCGACTGCGGGGGTCAAAGAGTAGTATTTTAGTCAATGGCTTCAGGGTATGTACGCTATGATCGGGGTGCGAACATTGCCCGTCGGGTGTGGAGCTTTGCATTGATTGATCGCTCGCTGCTTCGCGCGCTCATCACCTCCGCCGCGCTCGCGGCCGGTGCGCTGCTGGCCGGCTGCAACAGCGACGAAGTCTCCCTCGCCACCAACGCCAAAGCCAACCAGCCGGTGCCGCCCAAGCTCGTCGCCGAGATGGCCGAGAAGGACATGGATCTGCAGTCGCCGATCCTGACCCGGCTGTTCAAGGAGGAGGCCGAGCTCGAGGTCTGGAAGCAGACCCGCTCCGGCCGCTTCGCGCTGTTGAAGACCTACCCGATCTGCCGCTGGTCGGGCGACCTCGGACCCAAGGTCCGCGAAGGCGACCGCCAGGCGCCGGAAGGCTTCTATGCCATCTCGCCGGCGCAGATGAATCCGCAGTCGGCGTACTATCTCTCGTTCAACACCGGCTACCCCAACGCCTACGACAAGTCGCTCGGACACACCGGCTCGGAACTGATGGTGCACGGCGACTGCTCGTCGCGCGGCTGCTACGCGATGACCGACGAACAGATCGCGGAAATTTATTCGCTGGGCCGCGAATCCTTCTTCGGCGGCCAGCGGTCGTTCCAGTTTCAGGCCTACCCTTTCCGGATGACGGCGCTGAACATGGCGAAGCATCGCAACAATCCGAACATGGCGTTCTGGAAAATGATCAAGGAAGGCTACGATCATTTCGAGGTGACGCGGCAGGAGCCTAAGGTCGATTTCTGCGAGAAGAAATACGTGTTCGACGCCGTGAAGCCGCCGGACGCCAAGCGCGATCCGGTATTCGACGCGTCGGCCAAATGCCCGGTCTATGTGATTCCGGACGAACTCGCCCAGGCCGTCCGCGAAAAGCAGGAACAGGATAACGCCGAGTTCGCCAAGCTCGTCGCCAAGGGCACGCCGGTCGCCCGCCTGAACACCGGCATCGACGGCGGCATGAACAAGGTGTTCGCCTCCAAGCTGCCCAATGGCTCTACCGGACTTTCCGAGGGCGGCGAGGGACAGAATTTGTCGCTGCTCGCCGTGTCCCGTGCGCCCGGCACGATACCGCCGACCGTCAATCCGCCGCATGGGCCGGTGACCTCGCCGGATGAGCCGCTGGTGGCCTCCATGACGCCCGCGGCTGCGCCCGTCTCGACCGCGCCCGCCCCGTCCACCCGGGTAGCGTCGGCCGCGCCGAGCGCGCCGTCCGACGAAGGCTTCTTCAGCAACCTCGCGCGCAAGGTCGGCTTCGGCGCCAGCGCCGATACCACCGCCACCACGCAGCCGGTCGCGGCGAAGCCCAAGGTGATCGAGGCCAAGAAGGCGTCAAAGCCTGAGACATCGAAGCCCGATGTCAGGCAAGCGGCCGCCCGTCCGCCGCTGAAGCCGTCGGTCTCTGACGCCCAGGCTCCGACTGTAGCCGCGGCTACCCCGGCCGGAAAAGACGGCGCGGTCGCCGGCTCGGCGCCGATCGTTCAGCCGAATTCGTTCGACAACCGCTTCTCGGCTTTCAAGTAAGGCGCTTCTTCCCCGCTTCGCAAGATTCCGAATGACCGGCGCTAGCTGCTGATATTCAGCTCCGACCGCGGCAAGATCCTTTGCAAGCGGCTGATCGACAGTTCGAGCTGACCGGCAAACGCAGCCTCGCCGGCCCTGCCGCACACGCCAAAAGGAAGGCCTCCGGCCGAAACCGGAGCCTCTCTCAGGCCGGGAAAGCCCACGCTGCGGAAACGCAGCGCGACTTCATGCGTACCTGCCGTGGCAGTGCTTGTACTGCTCATGTGTAGGAAATTATCCAACGGTAACAATAGCATAGCACAACCTAAGGAAGATTGTCACGTTTTTTGTCTATAACTAGTTGAATTTCTCTTCGGCAAAACAATAGCTTGATCGCCAACTGCCTTGCGTGCGCTACGAAGCTCGTCAGTGCGTTTTAGCAGCTTACGTGTAAGTTCTTAGCAGCCCAAACTTCACGCATCGAAGAGCGCCGTATTGGGGCGCTGAAGTTTTCTATAAAATACGAAGTCAAAATCAACCTGGGAAATTTCACCGGGGAAATTTTTGACCTGCTCGGTCGTCATGAAGCTGCTGTTCCAAATGGAACGCATTTCGCGCTGCACCGATTGCGGAGAGCACTCACCATTGCACGTCGTGGATCGGCGAGAGATTAGTGGCGATACGGGATCTTAAATTTTCGTAAGACAGCAGGATCAGTGCTTCTTGCGTATAAATAGTGCGACACGCCAACGCACATTTGAGCATCATCCTGTCGAGGCCGCAGCTGTCGTGAAAAACAATGCGATCAGAATTTCAGTAACGATGCACCACATTACATTATTCGGCGATGTTACAAGCGGAAGGCAGATTGCGCCTGAAGCATGATGAGGGCAACGTTACACTGCGACCCTCGAGCTATGCAGAAAGTCGGCTAATGGCACTGCAAGCTGGCGTTGAAAGAACTGGACATAAACGGGAG
>NZ_JADGRI010000435.1 GCF_017881085.1 Bradyrhizobium sp. | reverse complement strand
AAGAACAAAATGGGAACAATGTTCTTCATATGTTCACAGATCAGGAGGCGGGCATGTTGAAGATTTTTGTCGAGGAAGCGGCCGCGCTGGCGTCGATCGCGCTGTTTGTCGGGATGATCGCGGTCTGGGCGCAGCTTATTCCACAGCTCTGACATCGGGCTCTGGTCGGGTTTGGGCGCGCGGGCAGTTGGGGAAAAGCCGGACGGCGGACGCAAATGGTGCGTTCCACGTGGACTCCGTCCCTCCAAGGCACCACCATTGAGGGGCGAGTCGGCCGCACCGGCGGCTTCGCGTCCCCTCAAGCCGATCGACCGAGTTCATGACCCCAAAACCTGCGGCAGCCATGTCCAATGCCGGATTTGTCCATCTCCACGTCCATTCGGCCTATTCGCTGCTGAAGGGCTCGATCAAGATCGCCAAGCTCGGCGAACTGGCGAAAGCCGACCGCCAGCCGGCGCTTGCGCTGACCGACACCGACAACATGTTCGGGGCGCTGGAATTCTCCGACAAGATGGCCGGCTACGGCATCCAGCCGATCATCGGCCTGGAACTCGCGGTCGATTTCGGCGACCAGGACCCCAACGCGCGCAACGCCCTGGCGGCGGCACCGACGCGAATCGTGCTGCTGGCGGCGCGCGAGCGCGGCTATCGCAGCCTGATGCGGCTCAATTCCCGCGCCTTCCTGGAAACGCCGGTTCACCAGGCCCCGCATATCAAGTTTGAATGGCTCGAGGGCTGTGCCGAGGATGTGATCGCGCTGACCGGCGGCCCGGACGGGCCGATTTCGCTGGCGATCGCCGGCGATCATGCCGGCCTAGCCGCATCGCGCTGCGATCGGCTGGCGAGCCTGTTCGGTGACCGGCTGTATGTCGAACTGCAGCGCCATGGCATCGAGAAGGAACGCCGCGTCGAGGCCGGTCTGATTGATCTCGCCTACACCAAGGGCCTGCCGCTGGTGGCGACCAATGAGCCCTATTTCGCCACGTCAGACGATTACGAAGCCCATGACGCGCTGCTGTGCATCGCCGGCGGGCGCCTGATCGCCGAGACCGAACGCGATCAGCTGACCCCGGACCACCGCTTCAAGAGCCGCGCCGAAATGGCGGTGCTGTTCGCCGACGTGCCGGAGGCGCTGGCGTCCACTGTCGAGATCGCCGAGCGCTGCTCGTTCCGCCCGCTCACCCGCAAGCCGATCCTGCCCCGCTTCACGGTCGGCGCGACCGCCAACAGTGCGGACGCCGTCAGCGAAGAAGCGGCGGAGTTGCGCCGGCAAGCCGAGGAGGGGTTGACCAACCGGCTCAGGGTTCACGGCGTTTCGCAGGGCACCACCGAGGAAGACTACCGCGCGCGCCTGGCCTTCGAGCTCGATGTCATCACCCGCATGCAGTATCCGGGCTACTTCCTGATCGTCGCCGACTTCATCAAATGGGCGAAGGCGCAGGGCATTCCGGTCGGACCGGGCCGCGGCTCCGGCGCGGGCTCCCTGGTCGCCTACGCGCTGACCATCACCGATCTCGATCCGATCCGCTTTGGCCTCTTGTTCGAGCGCTTCCTCAATCCGGAACGTGTCTCGATGCCAGACTTCGACATCGACTTCTGCCAGGACCGGCGCGGCGAGGTGATCGACTATGTGCAGCAGCGCTACGGCCGGGACCAGGTGGCGCAGATCATCACCTTCGGTACGCTGCAGGCGCGCGGCGTGCTGCGCGATGTCGGGCGCGTGCTGCAGATGCCCTACGGTCAGGTCGACAAGCTGACAAAACTGGTGCCGCAAAATCCCGCGGCCCCCGTGACGCTGGCGGCTGCGATCGCCAGCGAGCCGAAGCTGCAGGCGTTCCGCGATGAGGATCCGGTGGTGGCGCGCGCCTTCGACATCGCCCAGCGTCTCGAAGGCCTGACCCGGCACGCCTCCACCCACGCCGCCGGCATCGTGATAGGTGACCGGCCCCTGAGCGAACTGGTGCCGCTCTATCGCGATCCCAAGTCCGACATGCCGGTGACCCAGTTCAACATGAAATGGGTCGAGCCCGCGGGCCTCGTCAAATTCGACTTCCTCGGCCTCAAGACGCTGACCGTGCTCGATGTCGCGGTCAAGCTGCTCAAGCAGCGCGGTGTCAGCGTCGATCTGGCGACGCTGCCGATCGACGATGCCGCCAGCTATCAGATGCTGGCCAGGGGCGACGTGGTCGGCGTGTTCCAGGTGGAAAGTCAGGGCATGCGGCGCGCGCTGGTCGACATGCGGCCCGACCGCTTCGAGGACATCATCGCGCTGGTGGCGCTGTATCGGCCGGGCCCGATGGCGAACATTCCGACCTATTGCGCCCGCAAGCACGGTGACGAGGAGCCGGAATATCTTCATCCCATACTCGAGTCGATCCTGAAGGAGACCTTCGGCGTCATTATCTACCAGGAACAGGTGATGCAGATCGCCCAGGTGATGGCCGGCTATTCGCTCGGCGACGCCGACCTGTTGCGCCGTGCGATGGGCAAGAAGATCCGTTCGGAGATGGAAAAGCAGCGCGCGATCTTCGTTGCCGGCGCGGTAAAGAATAACGTGCCGAAAGGGCAGGCCGAAACCATCTTCGAACTGCTGGCGAAGTTTGCCGATTACGGCTTCAACAAGAGCCACGCCGCCGCCTACGCGCTGGTGTCGTACCACACCGCCTATATGAAGGCGCATTACCCGGTCGAGTTCATTGCGGCGTCGATGACGCTCGACCTCAACAATACCGACAAGCTCTCGGAATTCCGCGCCGAGGCGCAGCGGCTCGGTATCAAGGTCGAAGCGCCCTCGGTCAACCGCTCCGGCCCCACCTTCGAGGTAGCCGACGGCACCATCTTTTACGCGCTGGCGGCGCTGAAGGGCGTCGGCCAGCAGGCGGTCGAACTGATCGTCGAAGCGCGCAAGGACGGCGCGTTCACCTCGCTCGCCGACTTCGCGGCGCGCGTCAATCCGCGCGCGATCAACAAGCGCGTCATCGAGAGCCTTGCCGCGGCCGGCGCCTTCGACTGTCTGGATTCCAACCGTGCGCGGGTGTTTGCCGGCGCCGAGTCGATCCTGGCGGCCTGCCAGCGCAGCCACGAGGCTGCGACCATGGGGCAGAACGACATGTTTGGCGGCGCCGCGGATGCTCCGACCATCATGCTGCCGCAGGTCGAGCCCTGGCTGCCGGCGGAACGGCTGCGGCGCGAATACGACGCCATCGGGTTTTTCCTGTCCGGCCATCCGCTCGACGACTACGCCGCCGTGCTGAAGCGGCTGCGGGTTCAGTCCTGGGCGGAATTCTCCCGCGCGGTGAAAACCGGCGCCACCGCCGGCAAGGTCGCCGCCACCGTGGTGTCGCGCATGGAGCGGCGTACCAAGACCGGCAACAAGATGGGCATCATGGGCCTGTCCGATCCGACCGGCCATTTCGAAGCCGTGCTGTTTTCCGAAGGGCTCGCGCAATATCGCGACGTGCTGGAGCCGGGGGCTGCGGTGCTGCTGCAGTTGGGCGCCGAGCTGCAGGGCGAGGATGTCCGCGCCCGCGTGCTGCACGCCGAGCCGCTGGA
>NZ_JADGRI010000024.1 GCF_017881085.1 Bradyrhizobium sp. | reverse complement strand
CGCAATCCCTCGACCGGCGAGAGCAAATTGTACGGCGAATTCCTGATCAACGCGCAGGGCGAGGACGTGGTGGCGGGCATCCGCACGCCGCAGGACATCACCGAATATGCGCGCAAGGAGTCCGGCTCCGACAAGCCGTCGATGGAAACCGCGATGCCCGCGGCGTTCAAGGAGCTGACGCGAATCTACACCCTGCTTGAAAAGCATTACCGCGACATGCAGGACATGGAGTTCACGATCGAGCAGGGCAAACTGTGGATGCTGCAGACCCGCGGCGGCAAGCGCACCGCCAAGGCCGCGCTGCGCATCGCCGTCGAACTCGCCAATGAAGGGCTGATCTCCAAGAAAGACGCGGTGATGCGGATCGATCCGGCCTCGCTGGATCAGTTGCTGCATCCGACCATCGATCCCTCCGCCAAGCGCGACGTCATCGCCACCGGCCTGCCGGCGTCGCCCGGTGCTGCCTCCGGCGAAATCGTGTTCTCTTCCGACGAGGCCGCGAAGCTGCAGGCCGACGGACGTAAAGTGATCCTGGTCCGGATCGAGACCAGCCCCGAAGACATCCACGGCATGCACGCGGCCGAAGGCATCCTGACCACGCGCGGCGGCATGACCTCGCATGCCGCGGTGGTCGCGCGCGGCATGGGCAAGCCCTGCGTCTCCGGCTGCGGCACCATCCGCGTCGATTACGGCCGCGGCACCATGAGCATCGGTTCGCGCACCTTCAAGACCGGCGATGTCATCACCATCGACGGCTCGGTGGGCCAGGTGCTGGCCGGGCGGATGCCGATGATCGAGCCGGAATTGTCGGGCGAGTTCGGCACCCTGATGGGCTGGGCCGATTCCGTCCGCAAGCTCGGGGTTCGCGTCAATGGCGACACACCGGAGGATGCGCGCACCGCCATCAAGTTCGGCGCCGAGGGCATCGGGCTTTGCCGCACCGAGCATATGTTCTTCGAGGAAACGCGGATCCGCACCGTGCGCGAGATGATCCTCGCCGAGGACGAACAGGCCCGCCGCGCCGCGCTTTCGAAACTGCTGCCGATGCAGCGCGCCGATTTTGTCGAACTGTTCGAGATCATGAAGGGCCTGCCGGTGACGATCCGGCTGCTCGATCCGCCGCTGCACGAGTTCCTGCCGCACACCCAGGCCGAGATCGAGGAAGTCGCGCGCGCGATGAACACCGATCCGCGCAGGCTGGCCGATCGCGCCCGCGATCTCGCCGAATTCAATCCGATGCTCGGCTTCCGCGGCTGCCGCCTCGCGGTTGCCTATCCGGAAATCGCGGAGATGCAGGCCCGCGCGATCTTCGAAGCCGCGGTCGAAGCCGGAAAACGCACCGGCAAGGCGGTCGGCCTCGAGGTGATGGTGCCGCTGATCGCGACCAAGGCCGAGTTCGATCTGGTCAAGGCGCGGATCGACGCGACAGCGCAGTCGGTGATGAAGGAGACCGGTACCAAACTGACCTATCAGGTCGGCACCATGATCGAGCTGCCGCGCGCCTGCCTGATGGCCGGCGAAATCGCCAAGACCGCGGAGTTCTTCTCGTTCGGCACCAACGACCTGACCCAGACCACCTACGGCATCAGCCGCGACGACGCCGCGAGCTTCCTCGGCACCTATATCGCCAAGGGCATCTTCGAGATCGATCCGTTCATCTCGGTCGATCGCGACGGCGTCGGCGAACTGGTGAAGATCGGCGTGGCGCGCGGGCGCAAGACCCGTCCGAATATCAAGGTCGGGATTTGCGGCGAGCATGGCGGCGATCCGGCCTCCGTCGCGTTCTGCCACCAGATCGGGCTCGACTACGTCTCCTGCTCGCCCTACCGCGTGCCGATCGCGCGGCTCGCGGCGGCGCAGGCCGCGCTCGGCAAGACCGTCGCCAGCCAGGCGTAAGTCCTGAGGTCATTGCGGGTTCGCGCAAATGCGCGCCCCGGAATGACTGTTCGATAAGGCGATCACCCAGCCTGTAGCGACACGGAACCCGTAGTTGCCTGGGGAACAAATCCGCACGCCGCGAAAAATTACTTCATCATTTTTGTTGACCGGATATTTACCACTTCGATCGAACCGCTGTTTACCAACGTTTTCGATACGATCGCGCCAGTCGCAGCTATCGCTTGCCTGTATCGCGCGGGCAACGCCGATTAACTCCCCGGCAACCTAAATTCGATACCAACAAAAAGGATCGAATTGCACGGATGTACTGAAGTTCGACCATTGTAAGCGTTGCGTGAGCGTATCGATGTCAGTAGTGCGTAACCGGCCGAAGGGCGCGCAGTTCGCGTCCTTCGGAATCGGCCTTTGCGTCTTCGCATTGATGCCGACAGAAATCGGATATCAGGATATCGCCTCGCTGCTGGCTCGCCAGCCGGGAGTGGCGGAACGCTGGCAGAAGCGGGTATTCTCCGCCGCCAGCAGTATTCAGGTCGCCACTTACAGCTTCGGCCGCCCGATCGGAACATCGATTCCGCATCCGGCAAACTATGTTCTGGCCAGCCTCAACAACCAGGGCATCGACATCACCGGTTCGGTGACGCGCAACCCGATCACTGCGCCGCCACCGCGCTATCAGGCTTCCGATTTCCCCAGGGTCGATCGCACGCTGAAGGGCGACCGCCTGGTCGTCGCCCGGCCCGAGACGGTCGCGCCGGCCAATGCCGCGCCCTCGCTCGAGGATCCCTCGACGTCGAACGCTTCGGTCAAGGGTGCAAAAACCGCCGCGGCACCGTCTGGCGAAAAACCACCGCTCGATCCCGAACTTCAGGAAGCGCTGAGCGCGCCGCCGCTTGCGCAATACGATGTTTCGGTGTCACTCGGGGCAAAGCCGGTCGAAGACCTGAAGACCACGTCGGACGCTTCGCCGCTGGCGCTGGATCCTGCACCTTCGCGCGACGGCTTTTCGGTTAAAACCGCCAGCCTGTTCTTCGGAAGCTCCTCGCTGGGCGCCCCGGCGGAAAGCATCGAGCGCTGGCAGCCCGGCGAGGAACCATCGATCGTGATGCCGGGCACGCTGCCCGATCCCGACCTGAAGGCGACGGCGTCGCTGCCGTCAGACGTACCCTCCATGGCGATCGAGAGCGGCGAGAGCGTCGCCGTCAAGGGCGAAGTCAATTCCGACAATCAGCGCGCCAAGACGCCGGCCGAACGCCTCGGCCTGCTGGACGAGAAATCGCGCGCCAAATCCGAGAAGTGCCTCGCCGAAGCCGTCTATTTCGAGGCCCGCGGCGAAGCCGTGCGCGGCCAGATCGCGGTGGCGCAGGTGGTGATGAACCGCACCTTCTCCGGTTTCTATCCGACCACCGTGTGCGGCGTGGTCTACCAGAACAAGCATCGCCACTACGCCTGCCAGTTCACATTTGCCTGCGATAACGTCGCCGACGTGGTGCGCGAGCCCGACATGTGGGACCGCGCCAAAAAGATCGCCAAGGCGATGCTCGACGGCCAGCTCTGGCTGCCGGAAGTGGGGAAGTCGACGCATTACCACGCCTATTGGGTGCACCCGTCCTGGGTCAACGAAATGAAGAAGATGTACAAGTTCGGCGTCCACACCTTCTACCGCCCGCGCGCCTGGGGCGACGGCAGCGACGCGCCGAGCTGGGGGACGGCAAAGCAGACCGCTGCCATCTCGGCGGAGCTCACGGAAGAAGCCAAGAGCTCGGCGGAGATATCCGAGACGACGGTGCGGCGCTAGCGCTCACGCATCGATATCCAGCGCCACGTCGAAATTCGGCGCCGAATGCGTCAGCGCGCCGGCCGAGGCGTAGTCGACGCCGGTGGCGGCGATGCCGGCGATCGAATCCAGGGTGACGCCGCCGGAAGCCTCCAGCACCACGCGTTCTTTTGCCAGTTTCACGGCCTCGGTCAGGTCTGCGATATCCATATTGTCGAGCAGCACCACGTCGGCGAGCCCGCTGTCGAGAACCTCGCGCAGCTGCGTCAGATTATCGACTTCGATCTCGACCTTGACCAGATGGCCGATATGGGCACGCGCGCGCTCCAGCACCGGCCTGATGCCGCCGGCAATCGCGATGTGATTGTCCTTGATCAGGACCGCGTCGTCGAGCCCGAAGCGGTGATTGAAGCCGCCGCCACAGCGCACGGCGTATTTCTCCAGCGCGCGCAGGCCCGGCGTAGTCTTGCGGGTGCAGTAGATGCGCATTCCGGTGCCGGCGGTATGGCGGACATAATCGGAGGTGTGGGTGGCGATACCGGACAGCCGGCCGATGAAATTCAGCGCGGTGCGCTCGCCGGCCAGCACGGCGCGCGCCGGGCCCGAGATCGTCAGCACCTGCACGCCGGCGGCGACGGTTGCGCCGTCGCGATGATGCGCCTGGATGCTGATGTCAGGCGAGAGCTTTTGAAATGTTGCTACACCCAGCGGCAGTCCGGCGATCACGCCGGCCTGCCGGGCCACCAGGATGGCGCGGGCAGGGGTTGTTTCCGGAATGGTGACCATCGAAGTGATGTCTCCGGCGCGGCCGAGATCTTCCTGCAGCGCGCGCTGCACGGCCTCGTCGATGGCGAGCGGCGAAAGGAACGCGTCCGGGTGCAACAGTGAGGCGGGTGTGGTCACAATGTCAGTCTCCGTTTCAGGCGATCATCGGTTGCGGTGCGCGCACCGCGGCGCGGTCGGCGAGCGAGGTCGCGATCTCCCGCGCCGCCGCGAGCGTGGTCCTGGTACGATGCTTGAGCTCCGGCCGCTCGGCCGGATAATCGATGCGGTACTGCGCGCCGCGGCTTTCCTGTCGCGCCCACGCCGAGGCCGCGACCAGCAGCGCCGAGGTTGCCATGTTGCGCAGCGCGATATTGCCGGCATCGCGCTCGAGCCAGGCGAATGTCCGCACGGCCTCGGCGAGATGCTCGCCATCGCGGATGACGCCGACATGCGAGGTCATCATCGCGCGCAGCCTCGCTTCCTGCTGCGCAGGCATTGCGGAATTTCGCATGTCCGTCGCCGCCGCCGCCCGGCGGCCAGGCGCGGGAAGTGTGCTGCCGCCGATATCGTCGGCGATGCGCGCGGCATAGACCACGGCTTCGAGCAAGGAGTTCGACGCCAGCCGGTTGGCGCCATGCGCGCCGGTCGACGATACTTCACCGCCGGCCCACAATCCCCTCAGCGAGGTACGGCCATGCGCATCCACTTCGATGCCGCCCATATGATAATGCGCGGCGGGCGCCACCGGGATCGGCTGTTTTGCGGGGTCGATGCCGGCCGCCATGCAGCTTGCGTAGACGGTCGGGAATTTTCCGCTAAATCGCGCGCCGAGCGCCGCGCGCGCGTCGAGAAAGGCGCCATGGCCGGCGGCGATCTCCACGAACACGCCGCGCGCGACGATGTCGCGCGGCGCCAGTTCAGCCAGCGAATGCCGCGCCGGCATGAAGCGTTCGCCGCTGTCGTCGATCAAAGTGGCGCCTTCGCCGCGCAAGGCCTCCGTCGCGAGCGGCGCCGGATCGCGGCCGACCATGATCGCGGTCGGGTGGAACTGGACGAATTCGGGATCGGCGATGACGGCGCCGGCACGCGCGGCGATCGCCAAACCGAGCCCGCTGGCTTCCGCCGGATTGGTGGTCACGGCATAGAGATGCCCGATGCCGCCGGTCGCCAGCACCAGCGCGCGCGAAGCGATGGTCACGGGTCTTGCGAGGGCGTCGCCGACGGGACGCAGCTGCAGCCCGGTAACCGCGCCGCCCTCGGTAAGAAGCGCTTCAGCGACATAGCCTTCGATCACCCGGATCGAGGGCGTGTTGCGCACGGCTTCGGTCAGCGCCGAGATGATCGCGTTGCCCGCCATGTCGCCGCGCACATGGACGATACGCCGCGCCGAATGCGCGGCCTCGCGGCCGACCGCGAGCCTGCCTTCGAGGTCGCGATCGAAGGGAACGCCGTACTGCAGGAGGTCATGGATGCGGGCACCGGCTTCGCGCGCGATCCCGAGCGCGATCGCCGCATCGACGAGGCCCGCGCCGGCCGCGACCGTGTCGGCCGCGTGCGCCTCCGCGCTGTCGCCTTCCGCGACCGCGGCGGCGATGCCGCCTTGCGCCCACGCCGTCGAGGCACCCTGACCCAGAGGTGCCGCGGAAATCACGGTGACCGGGCGCGGCGCCAGTTTCAGCGCGCAGAACAGTCCGGCGAGTCCGCCGCCGACGATGACGACATTATCGGTGCTGCGGGCGAGATCGTGAAGTTGAGTTGGCATTGCTGCACTCCCTACGTCGTCCCCGCGTTCGCGGGCACGACGACTTTTGCTGTTGCACTCAATTCTTCAGATTGATCATCCGCTCGACCGAACGCCGCGCCTTCCCGGCGATCAGGGGATCGACAATGACCTCCTCACGCAAGCTGAGCAGGCTGTCCAAAATCTTCGGCAGCGTGATGCGCTTCATGTGCGGGCACAGATTGCATGGCTGCACCATCTCGACATCGGGCAGTTCGGCCCGCACATTGTCGGCCATCGAGCATTCGGTGATCATCACCACGCGCCTGGGATGCCTGGTGCGGACCCAGTCGATCATGTGCGCTGTCGAGCCGGTGAAGTCGGCTTCCGCCAGCACGTCGGGCGGGCATTCGGGGTGCGCGATGATCTGCACCGTCGGATCGGCTTCGCGGTAGGCGCGCAGCTCGTCACCCGTAAAGCGTTCGTGCACTTCGCAGGCGCCCTTCCATGCGATGATCTTCACGTTCGTTTTCGACGCGACGTATCTCGCCAGATACTGGTCCGGCAGGAAGATCACCGTCGGCGCGTTGAGGCTCTCGACCACCGCAACGGCGTTCGACGAGGTGCAGCAGATATCGACCTCTGCCTTCACCTCGGCCGATGTGTTGACATAGGCAACCACCGGCACGCCAGGGAAGCGTTCCCGCAACAGCCGGACGTCGGCGCCCGTAATGCTCGAGGCCAGCGAGCAGCCGGCGCGCGAATCCGGGATCAGCACCGTCTTGCGCGGATTCAGGATCTTCGACGTCTCCGCCATGAAGTGCACGCCGCACTGCACGATGATCTCGGATTTCACCTTGCTGGCTTCGACCGCGAGCTGGAGCGAGTCGCCGCGGATGTCGGCGACGCAATGGAAAATCTCCGGCGTCTGATAATTATGCGCCAGGATGACGGCGCCGCGGGTTTCCTTCAGTTCGTTGATCGCCTTGATGGTGGGCGCCATCAAGGGCCATTCGACCGGCGAGATCACTTTCCTGACCCGCTCATAGAGATGCGCGGTCGAACGTTCGACCTCGGGCGTCCACTCCAGCGACGGCATCGGCAGCGCGCGGGGGCGCTGGGCAGGGTTGACCCGGTCCCTGGCTTGGAGGAGGCAAAGCCCGCAAGCGGGCTGGTCGAAATCTTCCCGACCGTAGATTCCAATGATCGGCATGGCAGGCCTCCCTTGCCTACATAATATGCTCATATTGAGCATATATCGGTGTTGAGAAATCCGGCCTATGGAGGCCGGCGTCTTCCCGTTAGCTGCGCCTTGTGGATCCGAATCAGCCAGCAGCGTTGCAGGCAGCTCGGCGTGTCACGGAGATTTTACTTATCCTCATAACGAGCAAATCAAACATAACATGCACCATGGAGCCTCGCCAGACGGTGAGCCGGCTAAATTCGTCAGGGCTGTTCGCCCCGGTTTGCAACGCTGCAATGCGGCGGGACTTTCGACCGACAAAGGCGGTTGGGATTTTCATGCTGATGCATTAACTTCGCCCTCGCTTGGATTTGCTGGCGGGCGCTCGCTGCTCGCACCTGCTAAAATCTTTTCCACGTGATCCACCCAACAGCTTGAGGATTCTTGCATGGCCGCCACCGAGGGCGATCTTCGTCTGTCTCCCGCGGCCACCAGCTGGCGTACGCCGGCGGTGATCATTATCTGCGGGTGCGCCATCGCCCTGTTGAGCTTCGGACCCCGCTCCAGCCTCGGCTTTTTCGTTCAGCCGATGGGCCGGGAGTTTTCATGGGGCCGCGACGTCTTCGGCCTCGCGCTCGCCGTTCAGAACCTGTTGTGGGGACTGGGCCAGCCGGTCGCCGGCGCGATCGCTGACCGCTTCGGCGTGTTGCGCGTGATGTGTATCGGCGCCGTGCTCTACGCCGGCGGGCTCCTGATGATGCGCTACGCCGCGACACCGCTGTCGCTCGATATCGGAGCCGGGGTAATGATCGGCTTCGGCCTTTCCGGCTGCTCGTTCAATCTGGTGCTGTCGGCGTTCAGCAAGCTCTTGCCGCTTGAGCGCCGGGGCTTTGCGCTTGGCGCCGGAACCGCCGCCGGATCGTTCGGGCAATTCCTGTTCGCGCCGTTCGGCGTGGGGATGATCGGCAATTTCGGCTGGCAGACGGCGCTGATGGTGTTCGCGGGCCTGATGCTCCTGATCGTGCCGCTGTCGCTTGCGCTGGCGACCCCGCCGGCGACATCGGGCCACGTACCGGTGGCGGCCCAGCAGTCGTTCAAGACCGCGCTTGCCGAAGCGTTCGGCCACAGGTCTTATGTGCTGCTGGTGCTCGGCTTCTTCACCTGCGGCTTCCAGCTCGCGTTCATCACGGTGCATCTGCCGGCCTATCTGGTCGATCGCGGCATCGCGGCGCAAACCGGCGGCTGGGTGATCGCGGCGATCGGGCTGTTCAACATCATCGGCTCGCTCAGCGTCGGCTGGCTGCAGAACCGGCTGCCGAAGCGCTACATCCTGTCGGCGATCTATTTCACGCGCGCGCTGTCGATCATGGCCTTCATCTCGTTTCCGATCACCAGTTTCTCCGCGATCATGTTCGGCGCCATCACCGGCCTGACCTGGCTCTCGACGGTGCCGCCGACCTCGGCGCTGGTGGCCATCATGTTCGGCACGCGCTGGTTTGCCACGCTGTACGGCTTTGCCTTCGTCAGCCATCAGGTCGGCGGCTTCCTCGGCGTCTGGCTCGGCGGAATCGTGTTCGAGAAGTTCGGATCGTACACGCCGATCTGGTGGCTATCGGTGCTGTTCGGCCTGCTCTCGGCGCTGATCAACCTGCCGATCGTCGAAGCGCCGGTGGCGCGCCCGGTTGCGCAACCGGCCTAGACCGTCCAAACTCCGGCAAATTAAGAACCAATGGCGCCAGGAGAGTCTGCGTTGGGAACGTTCAGGGCAATCAGGATCGACAAGGCGGAAAAAGGCACGGTCGTCGCGCTCACCCAGTTCGACGAAGCCGAACTGATGGAAGGCGACGTGACCGTGCGGATCGAATGGTCGACGCTGAACTACAAGGATGGCCTCGCCGTCACCGGCAAGGCGCCGGTGGTGCGGCGTTTTCCGATGATCGCGGGCATCGATTTTGCCGGCACCGTCGAGCAGTCGTCGCATCCGCTGTGGAAGGCCGGCGACAAGGTAATCTGCGATGGCTGGGGCATGGGCGAAACCCATCTTGGCGCCTACGCCGAAAAGGCGCGCGTCAAGGGCGACTGGCTGGTGCGCCTGCCGGAGGGCATGTCGGCGCGCGACGCCATGGCGATCGGCACCGCGGGCTACACCGCGATGCTCGCGGTACTGGCGCTGGAAAAGCATGGCCTCACCCCGAAGCAGGGTCCCATTGTCGTCACCGGCGCCGCCGGCGGCGTCGGCTCGGTTGCGACCGCGGTGCTGTCGAAGCTCGGCTATCACGTCATCGCCTCCACCGGCCGCGTGTCGGAGACCCCCTATCTGAAGGCCCTTGGCGCCGCCGAGGTGATCGACCGCAATGAACTGTCGGGGCCGGCCAAGCCGCTGGCCAGGGAGCGCTGGGCGGGCGGCATCGACAGCGTCGGCTCGACCACGCTGGCCAACCTTCTCTCGATGACGAAATATGGCGGCGCCATCGCCGCCTGCGGCCTTGCCGCCGGCATGGACCTGCCGTCTTCGGTGGCGCCGTTTATTTTGCGGGGGGTGTGCCTTCTCGGCATCGATTCCGTGATGTGCCCGATCGAGCAGCGAAAAGCCGCCTGGAGCCGGCTCGCCAGCGACCTGGACCGGACGAAACTAGCTGAAATCACTCATGAAATTGGCCTGGACGGGGTTATCGAGGCCGGCGCCAGGATCCTTGCCGGGCAGGTCCGCGGTCGAATCGTGGTAAAAATTCTCTAACGGTGTTCAGACTTTACCAACCAAGCTGCTCCAATGTTGCCACGGTTGGTATGGTAAGCAGCGGGTAAAGATTATCAGGCGTTGCCCGCGCTCTAGTACAGTCGGAGTTACAGCATGCTTGCGCGTTTCGTGTTGGGGGCCGTCGCGGCCAGTGCGGTGATCGTGCCGGCCATGGCCGGAATGATGGATGCCGATGAGGCCCGCAAGTTCGTCGCCGGCAAGGTGTTCGCATTTACCTGTTTCGACGGCACCCGCGGCGCAGGCCGGATCCTCGATGACATGGGCGCAGCCGGCGCGGTGCAATTTTCGGGCGCCGGTGCCATTCGTCACGTGCGGCTGCCCGGCAATACGCTGCAGGTCCGCGGTCAGGCCGTCTGCGCCTCGATCAAGGGCATTCCGTTCGAGCCGTGCTTTAATCTCGAGAAGAAAGACGATCGCAGCTTCCGCGGATCAGTCTCGGGCATGGGCTTTGCCTATTGCGATTTCCACAACCAGGGCGCGGCGCAGATGCTGATGGCGCGCGCGGTGGCCCGGCCGCGTTCGCTTCATGCGCCGGAGCGGACAGGCTCGATAAGCGCGTCGCACGCCGAAATGGCGACCCGGGTCGAGACCCCGCATGTCGAGGCCGCGCGGATCGAGCCGGTCAAATCCGAGACCAAGCCTGAGTCTTCGAAACAGGAAAGCGCTCCGGAACTGCGCCGCTCGACAGACTGACCGGCGCGGCCTGACCCATCATCACGCTCCATTCGATCGCCGACGGCCGCGCGCGCCGCGGCGCCGTGCCGTAGTCATACGGGCCTCCACTTTCATGTGTTGGTAGCGACTTTCGATCAAATTTGCCGAAAATCGACAGGCTGTGGGGGCGGCCCAAAAACATGGGTCCAAAATGTCGCTGTATTATTTCCGAATTAGCCATGGCCGATATTCCGGCGCGTCCGACCACGGATCGGAATTCGAAAGCCGCGAGGCCGCCTGGAGCGAGATGACGAAGGTTTGCGCCAACCTGCTTGGCGGCATTTCTCGCAGCCTGAAGCCAAATGCCGAATGGCATATGGAGCTTCTGGACGAGTCCAAGCAGCCCGTATTCAGAATCCGCCTCGTCGCTGAATCGCTTGGTTGACCGATTCGACTTCGTCAGCGGGCCTCGCGATCGTCGCGGCAATCCATTGATATGTCCAACGCATTTACTGCCCGAGCGATTGGCTGTCGTCGAGACGTGTAATGCCACCGGCTGGCGCGATGCGCGACGCCGCCGATTAAATTTCGTTCAATTCACCGTATTTTTACGAGGAGCAAGTTAACGGTAACGTGGAACCGCAACACTATTGCTTAAAGGCGCTCACCGTGTGGAGCGGGCGGAAAATGTTCATCCCGCTCGCGCCGGAGTTTCGTCGCCTCCGACGCGTTGCATTTGCAAGGACAGGTCCATGTCGTTTCTCAATCTCCGAATTAGCGGCCGGCTTTACGCGGGCTTTGGCGCTCTGGTGCTGTTTTGTGCAGGCCTTGCCGGCTTCGCGGTATGGCAACTCGGAGAGATCCACGCGCAAGTCGCCACCATGACGTTGCAGTCCAACAACACGATCCGGGCCGGCGAAATCGGCGCGGAGCTACAGGCTGTCCGCCGCGCCATCCTCCGTTACGCGTTCGATCAGGACGAGACCTCCTACGCGGAGGCCGAGACGGCGCTGAACAAATCGGCCGACCTCGTGGAGGCGGCTGTCAGGGAAACAAGGGCCGAAGAACGGCGTGCCGCCTACAAGGGAATCGCCAAGGACATCGAGGATTTGAAGGCCAAGCGCATCGCCCTCGGCGACGCCATCAAACAAATGGTAGCGGGGCGTGCCCGGCTGTTCGCGGACGGCGACAGGCTGGCGGCAGACGTCCAGAAATTCGTCGAGGTTGCGGAAAAAACCGAATTTTCCCAGGAAGCTGCGCCGCTCGAAACCAAGGTGTTGTTGCTGGAGGTTGCCAACTGGCGGATGCTGACGACTCGTGACCCCAATGGCATCGCAACTTTCAAGGCCAATCTCGGCAAGGCGCTGGACCATATCGGGGCGCTCGAGAGCGCCGATTTGCCGCCGAAACTTGCGGCGCCGATCAAGGATATCAAGGCGAGCCTCATCAAATATGGCGAGGCATTCGAGAAAACCGGATCCAGCCTGTTGCGCGCAGACGAGCTTTACTACAAGTCCGTAACCCCTCTCGCCGTCAGCGCGATCGAAAAGCTCGACGGTGTGATCGCGTCGATCGGAAAAGCCTTCAAGAAAACCACAGCCGAAACCGACGAGCGTATCAACGAGACCATTACCATGCAGGAAATCGTGGCCGGCGCCGCGGTGTTGCTCGGCCTGTTAATCGCGTTCCTGATCGCGCGCGGCATCATCCGTCCGCTGTCGGGCCTGACTTCCGGCATGAAGGAGCTCGCCAGCGGCAACTTCGGCGTAGTGCTTCCCGGACTCGAACGCAAGGACGAGGTCGGCGACATGGCGCAGGCGGTCGAGACCTTCAAGGTCAAGGCCGAGGAGAAGGCGCGAGCGGAAGCCGAAGCCAAGGCCATGCAGGATCAGATCGCCGCCAAGCAGCGCAAGGCGGACATGATCAGGCTCGCCGACACTTTCGAATCCGCGGTCGGCGAGATCGTCGAAACGGTGTCATCGGCCTCCACCGAACTCGAAGCCTCCGCCACCACGCTGACCTCGACTGCGGCGCGGGCGCAGGAGCTCACCACCATGGTCGCGACCGCGTCCGAGGAAGCCTCCACCAATGTGCAGTCGGTGGCCTCCGCCACCGAGGAAATGGCGTCCTCCATCACAGAGATCAGCCGCCAGGTGCAGGAATCGGCAAGGATGGCGGGCGAGGCGGTCGATCAGGCCCGCAAGACCAACGACCGCGTCAGCGAATTGTCGAAGGCGGCCGCACGCATCGGTGACGTCGTCGAGCTCATCAATACCATCGCGGGTCAGACCAATCTGCTGGCGCTCAATGCGACCATCGAAGCCGCGCGCGCCGGTGAGGCGGGCCGCGGCTTCGCCGTAGTCGCCTCGGAAGTCAAAGCCCTCGCCGAGCAGACCGCGAAGGCGACCGGCGAGATCGGCCAGCAGATCACCGGCATCCAGGCGGCGACGCAGGAGTCGGTCGGCGCGATCAAGGAGATCAGCGGCACCATCGAGAGGCTGTCGGAGATTTCGTCGACCATCGCGGCTGCGGTGGAAGAGCAGGGTGCTGCGACGCAGGAGATTTCCCGCAACGTGCAGCAGGCCGCGCAAGGCACCCACCAGGTGTCGTCTCACATCGTCGATGTGCAGCGCGGCGCCGGCGAGACCGGCTCGGCTTCCTCGCAGGTGCTGTCCTCGGCGCAATCGCTGTCGAGTGAAAGCGACCGCCTCAAGCTGGAAGTGGACAGGTTCCTCAATACGGTAAGGGCGGCCTGAGCTCAGGGGCGTCGGCCTTTCCGTTCTATCTGCAATCGGCCGCCTCACTCAGGGCCAATATCCTCGAAAACCGGGGACTTATCCAACATGCTTGCCAGGCTCTCCATCCTCGCCAAGATTTGGCCGGCTGCGCTGACGCAACGTCAGCGCCAATACCAAGACATCCGCAGATGATGGCCAAGCACGTCATCGGGGGCGAGCGCGATCATAGCTGTGTCTCCCCGTTTACGCTTGGCACTATGTTTCAGTAATACTGTCGCCGCCGCACGTCTTAAACTGTGTTCAGAAAATGTCTGTGCCGATCCACGGCCGAGAACACGGCTTGCAGCAGACTTGCATCGAACGGAGGTCGCGCGAACCCAGGGCGGACAGAGGGGGAAGTGCGCCTAGCCTCCCGGCTGGGCGACAGGTGTGGCGTGTGGCGGCGCTTCCTTGCGGAACAGGATGCGCTGGTACAGCCAGCCGATCGCCACCAGCACCAGCCCCAGGCACATGAACGACAGCGCGCGGTAGGCCCCTGTCAACGTCGACATATCGATCAGGAACGCCTTCACAATCGTCAGCGCGATGACTACCGCGGAAGCAAGCCTTGCGCGCTGCGAGTTGGCGACGATGCCGATGCCGAGCAGCGCCACGCCGAACGCCAGCCACGCGATCGAATAGGTGTATTGCTCGGCGCCGCTTGTAACATCAGACGTCAGCAGCGGGCCGTGATAGAGCCTGCGGATTTCAAGCGTCACATAGCTCAGCGCCATCCCCAGCGCGCCGCCTGCGATTGCGTTGGCATAGGCGGCGGGCCGCCGCGCCGCCGCCGCATAGGACAACAGCAGCATCAGCACGGCCGGCACAGCATAGCCCAGCATGATGCGATTGACGAAGACGCCGCCGACATTGATCGGCCAGAGCAGCGGGTTTTCCAGCAGCAACAGCCCGAACACGCTGACCAGGCCGGCGAAGGCCGTCAGCAGCGCCGCGCTCACATCGTGAACGATACTGCCGGTGCGGATGCGCAGCCGCTCCAGGCCGATCGCCATCGCCAGCGCGACGCACACTTGCAGCGCCAATTCAACCAGCGAGGGATTGAGGCTGTAGACGTTGCCGCTGTTCACGGCATGGCGGATTTCCATGAACGCCAGCAGCACGGTGAACAGCACTGCCGCTCCCTCCACGGCGCGCAGCGGCGCATCGTCGCCGCGGCGGCGCAGGAAGAAGCTTCCGACCCAGAACGACAGTGCCGGGATGCCGTAGCCCCACAGCAGCCAATTGAAAACCAGGGTAGCCCCGACCGCATCGCCGACGATGCGCGGCTCGTAGCCGACCCGCAGCACCACGATGGCGGCGAGGATGGCAGCAAGCGCGCGCAGGAACGGTATCGGCCGCTGCATCGAAATCCACGCCGTGCCCATCGACATCAGCGAAAGCGCGATCGTGAGCCAGCCTTTTTCCAGCGCGAAGGTCAGCGCCAGCGCCAGCGCGCCCAGCGTACCCGTGGCGAACAGCGCGATCGAAATCGGCAGGCCCGGCCGGTTGTCGCGCCTCGTCAGAATTTCGGTCGCCGCGCCATACGCCGCCGCAAGGATCACGGCCATGATCGCAAACGGGACCGAGCGATCGAGATGGGCGATGCGGGCATAGAGCGCGATCAGCAGCGCGAGCGGCGTGAACACGGCAGCGGCCGACCACACCACCGGGATGATGGCGCTGACCGAGCGGCCCTGCGCCAGAAATCCGGCGGCGCCGAAGCCCGCGGCAAAAATCGCCGCCATGACCAGATGCAGGGTGACGGAGGCATCGGTCGCGACCGCGCCGATGCCGGGCAGCGGGCCGCCCGGCAGCACCAGCAGGTCCGGATTGCCGCGCACCGCCCATTCGGCGAACACGACGAAGACGAAGGCCGCGGCGGCGGCGATTGCGCCGGTGGCGGAAGGCGCGCGCCATGCGACCGCAACCGTGCCGGCCACCAGGACCGCGAAGACGATGATGGCGGTATCGGCATGGAAACTCGCCAGCACGATCATCGTTGCGCCCAGGAGGTACGCCGCGAGCGAACCCGATGAGATCGGCTCGATCCGGCCTTCGTCGGCCGGCGGCCCGAACAGGAAGCCGCACACCACCGACAGGGCCGCGAGCACGAACCCCGAGATCACGTGGAACGCGTGTGGTCCGACCATCGACGGCCCGCATGGCAGGCAGGGCAAGGTCCACAGCAGCGCGGCGGCGATGGTGGTGACCGCGAGCCAGCGCCACAGCCTGATCCGCGCCAGCGCGAATGCCGCGGCGGTGACGACGGCGAGATAAAGATACAACGCCCAGAAGTCGGGCTTCTCCGAGGAAACCAGGATCGGGGTGATAAAGGCGGCGGCGATGCCGAGACCGGCGAGTGCCGGTCCGTGCAGCAGCGCCGCGGCGAGCGTGCCGAGCGCCACTAGCCCGAGCAGAATGAACGCGGTGGCGGGCGCGAGAAAATCGTACAGCGCATAGGCGGCATAGACGGTCGCGAAGGCGACCGCCGTGCCCGCGGCGGTGAGGATAGCCGGGATATTGGCGATCGGAAGCGCCGCGATGGTCGAAACGCTCTCCTTGCGGCGCGTCCATTCGCCGGCGGCCAGCAAGGCAAGGGCGAACGCACCGCCGAGCAGGGTGCGCACGCCGGGCCCGAGCAGCCCTGCCTCGATCGAATAGCGGACCATGAAGAAGCCGCCGAGCGCCAGCGTCAGACCGCCGATCCAGACCACCCAGCGGGTGCCGATGCGCTCCTCGAAGCCGGGCTGGGTTTCGGGAAGCGGCGGCGGCATCGCGGCCGGGCGACCGGTGTCGGCGCTCGGCGCGACGGGCTGCATTTCTTCCGCGGCGGGCGCGATGGGTTCGGAGATCGTCGCGGGCTGCTCGGCCGCAATGCCGGGCGATGAGGCGGCCAGCGTTTGTTCGAGCTCCTGCAACGGTGTGAGCGTCGGCCTGACCGGCCCCGCTTGCCACGCCGCTTCCATTGCATCCAGCCGCGCGCGCAATGTGGCGGCCTGATTGAGCGCCTTGCGCGCGAAGATAAACGCGACGACGGCAGTCAGCATTGCAAAAAAATCAAACGGCGAATCGAACATCAGGCCTCCAGGCGATCGGCACGGCGTCGAGGGCCTAACCGCTTCAAAAAAATCAGCGCCGCGCGCGGACGCGCAGGCCCGGCGCGGGCCGTTCCTGCAGCACCTCGCGGCGGAAGCGAAACAGCGCGGCCGGCCGTCCGCCAGTCTGTGTCGACATCACGCCGGTCGGTTCGACCAGAGCGGCGGCTTCGACCAGCCGGCGGAAATTCTGTTTGTGCAGATGCCGCCCCGAGATCGCTTCCACGGTGCGCTGCAAGTCAGTGAGTGTGAATTCGCCCGGCAAAAGTTCAAACACCACGGGCCGGTATTTCAGCTTGGCGCGCAGCCGTCCCATCGCGGTGGCGAGAATGCGCCGGTGGTCGAAGCGCATGGATACGCCGAGGCTCGGGATCGACTTGCGCATCAAAGCCGCAGGGCGTCCGTCCCGCCGCGCCTCTTCGACCAGCCCGGCTTCGTAGAGCAGTTCGTAGCGATCGAGCACGCGCTCCTCGTCCCAATGGGCGCCCTCGGTGCCGAAATACAGCCGGACGCGATCCTTGCGGCCGAGAGCGCGCGCGGTGTCCGGCTGTTCGGTCTGATCGGCCCAGCGCATGAGTTCGGGAAGGATGTCGCGCTCGATGATCCCGGGCCGCGCTTCCCGCCAGTCTTCCCAAGGGAAGAAGCGATACCAGGGCTCGAAGGTCGCGCCTGCCGCGCGGGCGGCATTGTCGGCGGCGCGCGTCAGCGCGAGGTAGCCGATCGAGGCGACATGCACGTCGGTGTCGCCGGGCTGGGTGTGGCGGCCGCGGTCGCCGAACGTGTAGAGCTGCTCGACATAGCCGAGCCGCAATCCCGCCTGTTCTTCCACCCAGGCGCGCAGGCCGATCTCGAAGGTGCGGTGCCTCACCGCGTCGAACGGACCGAACGGAAGTCCGGCGAGCTTGCCGTCGCCGCCGGAGGATGAGGTGAGGATCACCGGCTCGTTGCCTTCGATAGCGACGATCGCGGCAGTCAGGCCGATCTCGATCGGCGTCAGAACCTTTTCGCTCATCGGGCGTGGTTTACCGGCATCAGTCGAGATCGAGGCGGAACGGGTGGCTCTCGACCATCATGCTGCCCGGACCCATCTCGTCGAGCGCGCGCAGCATGCGCCCCTTTCGCCCCAGCGCCTTGTCCGCGAGGCTGACGATCAGCCGGTTCGGCGAGGCGATCGGGGAGGCCGCGCGAATCTGCCTGGCGATCGAGATTTCATCGCGGTGCGGATTAAGCAGACAGACGGCAGCAAAGGCGCTCGCGGTCGAGCGGCTGATGCCGGCATAGCAGTGCACAACCAGCGGCGCGCTGCGGTCCCAGCCGCGCACGAAATTCAGCACCTGCTCGATATGGAAATCGGAAGGAGCGACGAAGCCGTCGATCTGCTCGGTGATGTCGTCCATCTGCACTTTGAGATGATTGGCGGGCAGGACCGATTCCGGCCGCTGCACCTGGTCGACATTGGCCATCACCGTGAGCACGTGGCTGGCGCCCGTGGCTTTGACGGTGTCGGGAAGCGCGGCGAGCGAGCAGACGTGGATCATGGTGTTCCTTTGCCGCGATTATAGGCCCGCGCGCGGGGCCGTGAAAGGTCGTTCGGAGACCCGCATTTACGGGTGCAACGTCTTGAACCGCGCCAAAAACCGCTTCTCGGCCTTGGCTGCGGTCCAGGGCGTCAGATAATCCTGCCGCATCGCGGCGGGCAGGCCGGGATCGCGGCCGAACAGCCGTCTTGCTTCGGCTTGCGCAAAGCCGGCAAGCTCGGTCGCCTCGAGATAGGCCGCCCCGCGGTCGGCGGCCTTGATCTGTTGCGTTACGTGGTCCGCCAGCACCGGCGGCAATCCGAAGCGGATATGGATCGCCGAAAGCAGCCGCTTTTCCACCGCCTTGTAGTCGCCGCCGAGCACCGCCTTGAACGGCGAGATCATGTCGCCGATGACATATTCCGGTGCGTCATGCAGCAGCGCCGCCAGCCGCACCCGGGCGTCGACGCGCGGCGTGTGCTCGCGCATCACGGCTTCGACCAAAAGCGTGTGCTGCGCCACCGAGAAGATTTGCGCGCCGCTGGTCTGGCCGTTCCAGCGCGCGACCCGCGCCAGACCATGGGCGATATCGGCGATCTCGACATCGAGCGGCGAGGGGTCCAGCAGGTCGAGGCGCCGCCCCGATAGCATGCGCTGCCAGACCCGGCTGGAGGTCGGCGGCGCGGACGGTTTATTGGCCGTCATTTGATTTTGAGGCGGGGGCCGCGATGTTGGCCGCCGCAGGTGTCGTGGCAGAAGCAGGTCACCAGATGGTCGTTGACCATGCCGGTGGCCTGCATGAAGGCGTAGACGATGGTCGGGCCGACGAATTTGAATCCGCGCGATGCCAGTTCCTTGGAAATCTTGATCGAGAGCGGTGTCGATGCCGGCACGCCGGCGGTGGTCTTGAAGTTGTTGACCTTCGGCCGGCCGTCGACGAAGTCCCAGAGGAACTTCGAGAAGCCGGGGCCGTCTTCCATGATCTTCAGATAGGATTTTGCGCTATTGACCGCACCCTCGATCTTGGCGCGGTTGCGCACGATACCGGCATCGTTCATCAGCGCATGGATCTTTTTGGCGTTGTAGCGGGCGATCTTCTCGGGGCGGAAATCATCGAAGGCTTTGCGGAAATTGTCACGCTTGCGCAGGATCGTGATCCAGGACAGCCCGGCCTGAAAACCGTCGAGCATGAGCTTCTCATACAGCGCGCGGTCGTCAAATTCCGGAACGCCCCATTCGGTGTCGTGATAGGCCATGTAGAACGGGTCTTCGCCCGGCCACGGGCACCGCGTCAGGCCGTCGGCATGCAGGCGCGCGGATCGGCTCATGCGACAGTCTGTTTCGGCGAGGTCAGGAGGTCATCGGGGTCGGCGACACGCAGCGCAAGGCCGCCGGCCGTGAGCGGCAAGCCGGCGGCAAGCGCGTCGGCGACACGATCGATCCTGAGCAGCGCGAGACTGATCTGGCCCGCCGTCGCTCCGATGGTGCCGACGGACTTGTCGCCGGCAAGAATCGTCGTGCCCGGCTCCGGCGAAAAGCCTTCGAGAACGACACGAACCGTCCGTGTCCGCGCGGTGCCGCGATGCTGCATCCGCGACACCACCTCCTGGCCGACGTAGCAGCCCTTGTCGAAATCGACGCCGTGCAGGCGGTCCATGTTGGCTTCGTGCGGAAACGCGTCGCCATAGATGAAGTCGAGACCGCCGCGCGGTGCGCCGGAGGCGATGCGATGCGCCTCATAGGCGGTGCTGTCGACGAACTCCGCGCCGATCAGGTCGGCGACCTTTTGCGCAAGCTCCTCGGGAACGAGAATCCGCCAGCCGAGCGCGGCGTTGCGGGGATCTGCGAAGGTCAGATCTGGCTGCATGGCCGGCTCGCCATCCCAGGCCGCGAGCACGCCGAGGCTACCCGTGAGATTCTCGATTCCGACCTTGGCGCGCAATTTGTAGATGCCGAGCTTGTCGGCGAGCGTTTGCGCCAGCGCGCGCGGGCAGTCGAGCAGGAAACCGCCGCCATGGCCGGCGGGCGCCTCGGTGATCAGAAAATCCGCAATGATCTTGCCCTGTGGCGTCAGCAACGCGCCGAAACGGCCTAACCCGGGCCGAAGCAGCGTCATATCGGTGGTGAAGAGACCGTTGAGGAAGTCGCGCGCGCCTTCGCCGCTGACCTTGACCACGCCCCGGTCGGGGAGAAACGCTGCTTTCATGCAAAAATCTCTTGCGACATGCTGCCCTGGAACGTAAGCCGCCAAGGCTTAAACGACAAGACCCGCGCGGGCCCTCTCGGGCTTCCTCAGGCCGCGAGGCGGCAAGCGAACACGAGGAACGATGAGCCAAACCTACGATCTGATTCTGAAGTCCGGCACCGTGGTCAATCAGGACGGCGAGGGCGTGCGCGACGTCGCCATCGCCCAGGGGCGGATCGCTGCGATCGGCCCGCTCGGACAGGCCTCGGCGGCCGAAGTGATCGACTGCAAAGGCCTGCACATCCTGCCCGGCGTGATGGACACGCAGGTGCATTTCCGCGAGCCGGGCCTGACCCACAAGGAAGACCTGGAAACCGGTTCGCGCAGCGCGGTGATGGGTGGCGTCACCGCGGTGTTCGAAATGCCGAACACCGATCCCTTGACCGTCACCGAGCAGGCTTTCACCGGCAAGGTGAAAGCCGGCCGTCACCGCATGCATTGCGATTTCGCGTTCTTCATCGGCGGCACCCGCGACAATGTGGCCGATCTGCCGGAGCTGGAACGCGCGCCGGGCTGCGCCGGCGTCAAGGTGTTCATCGGCTCCTCCACCGGCGCGCTGCTGGTCGAGGATGACGAAAGCCTGCGGCGGATCTTTCAGGTGATCGAGCGCCGCGCCGCCTTTCATGCCGAGGACGAGTACCGGCTCAACGCACGCAAGCACCTGCGGGTCGAAGGCGATCCGCGTTCGCACCCGGTGTGGCGCGACGAGACCGCGGCGCTGATGGCAACCCAGCGCCTGGTCAAGCTCGCCCATGAAACCGGAAAACGCATTCACATCCTGCATATCTCGACCAGGCAGGAGATCGAGTTTTTGCGCGACCACAAGGATGTCGCTACCTGCGAAGCGACGCCGCACCACCTGACGCTGTCGGCGCCGGAATGCTACGAACGGCTCGGCACCCGCGCGCAGATGAATCCGCCGGTGCGCTCGGCCGATCACCGCGAGGGCATCTGGTACGGCATCGAACAGGGCATCATCGACGTGCTCGGCTCCGACCACGCGCCCCATACGCTGGAGGAGAAAGCAAAAACCTATCCGGCCTCGCCCTCGGGCATGACCGGGGTGCAGACGCTGGTGCCCCTGATGCTCGATCACGTCAACGCCGGGCGCCTGTCGCTGGCGCGCTTCGTCGATCTCACCAGCGCCGGTCCGGCGCGGCTGTTCAACATCGCCTGCAAGGGCCGGATCGCCGCGGGCTACGACGCTGATTTTACGGTGGTCGACCTCAAGCGCAGCGAGACCATCACCGACGAATGGGTGGCCTCGCGGGCCGGCTGGACGCCCTATCACGGCGTGCGTGTCACCGGCTGGCCGGTCGGCACTTTCGTGCGCGGCAGGCGGGTGATGTGGCAGGGCGAGCTTGTGACGCCGTCGAGCGGCGAGCCGGTGCGGTTTCTGGAGACGCTGAAGGCGTGAAAAGTTACTGCTTCGCCAGCCGGGTAGAAAATTCGCCGTTGCGCACGCGCAGCGGGAGGCCTTCGACGAATTTCGCCACCGCGTCCTCGCCATAGGTGGCGACCAGTTCGGCGAATGCCGCGAACAGGCTGGCCTGCGCCAGGCAGTCGCCGTCGACGCCATCGTGCCGCGCTTCCGCCCAGGCCTCGTTAAGATAGCTTAACGCCGCCTGCTTCTGTTCGTGGTCGGGCAGGGGGGCGCGGGCGGTGAAGGAGGCTGGATGGCTCATGAAACCCGACAGTCTGTAGGCGATCCAGGGCGGAACGCTCGAATGCCTAATCTTTAGCATGAGGCTAACAGCCGCCTAGACCAGTTCTTTAGGAAAGGTTAACGGCTCGCAACAATACGATAGGTTCCGGAACCGAAGCATTACGTGAACCGCATCCGCTCCTCGAAACCGCTTCAGTTGGCGTAGCGAGCGGTCAGATCCCGCGAGATTTTCGAGCCTTCATCGATGTAGCGGCGGATCGCCACCGAGGCTGCCGGCGTGCAGGTCCGGTAGGTCTGCTGGAAGCCGTTATAGCCGCGGTTGAAGCCGGCGATCATGCGGGCGCGGCGGTCGCCCGAGGGGGTTTCGGCATCGATCAGCGCCTGCATCTGGTTGCGCCATTTGCCGCCTTCGTTGCTGCCGCAAATGCCCCGGAGGTAGTGCAGGGTGCCGAGGATCTCGGCCAGCCGCTGCAGGTCGTTATCGAACGGCGCAGCCGCATCCTGGGCCCGCGCGGGGCCGGAAAGGCATGCCGAAATGAGGATGAGGGCGGCCAGAAAATGCTTGGACATGGGCCCGCACGATATGCCTTCTCAATGGGCTGGAAGCAAGGCGCGGGAGGCCTAAGAGGCGAGACCCGCTTCAGGCCCGGAGCAGGTCCCGGGCCGCCTGGATGACCTCCTGCAGGCCTCCCGTGACCTTGAGATCGCCAAGCGCGTCCGGCTTGAGCCATTTGAAATCGTCGAGTTCGTCATTCAAGACCGGCTCGCCGGCGATCCAGCGCGCCGCGAAAGACATGATCAGATAATGCCCGCCGCCCGCGGTTCCCGGCACCACCTCACGCCAGCCGGCAAGGCCCGCGATGTCGATCTTGAGCGAGGTTTCCTCGTCGACTTCGCGATGCACTGCCTCATGCAGCGTTTCGCCGAATTCGACCCGGCCGCCCGGCAGCGAATAAAACCCCTTGGCCGGCGAGCGCGCGCGCCGCACCAGCAGAATCCGGTCGTCCCGGAAAATCGCCGCGCTGACCGCGAGCTGGGGATGGGAGGGCTGGACGACAGACGCCATTAGTGCGTCATGATGTAGTCGACATCGGCCTCGGAGCCGCCATTGATGATGCCGCCGGCCAGCGCCACCAGCGGCTTGACCCAGCCGGTCGCCTGCTCGGCCAGCGTGGCCCGGGTCTTGTCCTGCTTGGCTTGGCGCATGGCGTTGCCCACGGCGGTGAGGATCGAGGTCATGGCAGAGGTGATATTGTCGAATTCGGCGCGGATAATCGCGTCCGCCGATTCATAGGACTCGATCGCGAGGTCGCGCGCCTTGAAGTTGGAGGCGTGGAAATGCTCGCCGTAGGACAGCGGCTGCCAGCTCAAAAAATCTTCCGCGCATTCCGGCATGTCCGGAACCATCTCGAGCAGCATGACGGCTTCGTTGAAATGATTCAGGTAGTCGGTGGCAAGTCCGGTGCGCGGATTGATGTTGGCGGCGCGCAGTTTCGCGGCCCGCGCCTCGTCAATGGGAACCATCTGGGGGCGAGGCGGCGGAGATGCAGATGGCGCGGATTTGGCAGCCGTGGATGTCATCCCTTCCAGTCTTGACGGTCGGGGTTAAAAGGTACTGAACGGATACCTATTTGGATCACAGAATGTGCGGACGCTTCGTTATCACCTCGCCCCCGGCGGCTTTGCGGCAGATTTTCGGCTATATCGAGCAGCCAAATTTTCCGCCCAGACACAATATTGCGCCGACCCAACCGATCCCGGTGGTGATCGTCGAAAACGGCGCCAGGCACTTTCGGCTGATGCGCTGGGGCCTGTTGCCGGCCTGGGTCAAGGATGTCAGTAATTTTACGCTGTTGATCAATGCGCGGGCGGAGACGGTCAGGGAAAAACCGGCCTTCAAGAACGCGATCAGGCGGCGGCGCTGTCTGATCCCGGCGGACGGCTATTATGAATGGCAGGCTTCCGGGACTCGCAAACGGCCCTACTTCATCCACCGCCGCGACGGCGCCCCGATGGGCCTGGCGGGCCTCGCGGAAACCTGGGTCGGCCCGAACGGCGAGGAACTCGACACGGTGGCGATCGTCACCGCGGCGGCGAGCGCCGATCTTTCGGTACTGCATCACCGCGTGCCGGTGACGATTGACGCTGACGATTTCGAGCGCTGGCTCGATTGCAGTGATGACACTGCAGCGACGGTGATGGCGCTGCTGGCGCCGCCCGCCGAAGGCAAATTCGCCTGGCATGAGGTCTCCACACGGGTCAACCGCGTCGCCAACGACGACGCGCAACTGGTGCTGCCGATCACGGCGGAGCAGCGCGAGGCCGAAGAACCGAGGCCTGCGAAGAAGGCGAGCCCACGCAAGCCTGCGCCGGTGGCACCCGATGAGGGGCAGGGATCGTTGTTTTGAGATCGTCGAATCGCAGGGTGGCAAAGGCGCGTTTGCGCCGTGCCCACCATCGATGTCCCGGAACACTAATGCAGATTGGTGGGCACGCATCGCTTTGCCTACCCTACGCTCTCGCGGTTCATGCTCGAACGCCGAGCAATTGCTTCAGCTTCGCAACCGCGCTGTCCGGCGTCGTCAGCACCGGCCGGCCCGAGGCTTCCGCAACCGGCGCCGCCGCGGGCGCCATGCTGTATTGCGCGAGCGCGATCAGGTCGCAATCGCGCAGATCGCGCGAGGCTGCCACGACCAGGCGATCGTGTTCGGCACGGTCGCCGCGATCGAGCGCCGCCATGGCGCCTTCCACGAGTTTCGGAACGATATCGAGCCCGCGCGGAAATTCCCGCGGCATCGACGCCAGTGTCGGCGGAAACGTCGAGAGCAGGCCGATCCGGTGGCCCCTTGCTGCGGCCTGCTCGATCATCGCCTCGTTGGGCTTGAGCACCGGCATCGGCGCCTGCTCGCGCGCCACCGCCTCGATGCAGGGGCCGAAGGCCGAGCAGGTGAAGAGGATCGCATCAGTGCCGGTCGAGACCGCGTAACGTCCGAGGGTGAGGAAACGTTCGGTCATCGCGCTGGTGAGGCTGCCGTCACGCGCGAGGTCGGCCGACAGGCTGTCGTCGACCAGATTCATCAAGGTCGCATCCGGCCAGAGCCGGGCGAACGAAGCCTCGATCGGCTGAATCGAATGCTTCAGGGCGTGGATGAGGGTGATGCGCATGTCGGTCAATCTGGCTTTGGACTGGCGGGGTGTCAACGTTGACGCGCGAGCCGCGGCATCACCGAAAAATATTCAGGGCGGCATATTGCAAGAGCATGATGGTCTTGGCGTCCACGATGCGGCCGTCGCCGATCATGGCGAGCGCCTGATCGATCGCCAGCTCCAGCACCTCGATGTCCTCGCCCTCGGAAGCGATGCCGCCGCCGCTGCCGATCCTCATCTTCGGTTCGTATTCCCCAACGAAGAAGTGCAGTTTTTCGGTGACAGAGCCGGGGCTCATGAAGGCTTCGAATATCTTCTTGATCTCGCCGAGCCGATAGCCGGTTTCCTCCTCGGCTTCGGCGCGTATCCGCTGTTCCGGAGAGGCGTTGTCCAGGAGGCCGGCCGCCGCCTCGATCAGGAGACCGTCGTAGCCGTTGACGTAGGCCGGATAACGAAACTGCCGCACCAGCACCACGGTCCGCTGCGCCAGATTGTACGGCAGCAGCGTCGCGCCGTTGCCGCGGTCGTAGCTCTCGCGGTGTTGGGTCTGCCACTCGCCGTTGGCCCGCCGCCAATCGAACGTGGTGGTCTTCAGAATGTAATGATTGTCGGAGAGCAGGCGGACGTTCTTGACGCGGATACGGTCGGCGACGGACATGATCTGCCTGCTGGTTTGATTTACGGTGTCGGCTCGCGCCCGTCGAGCCATTTGGCGAAGGTCACGGTTTCCTGGTTGTAATAGCCGACCGACCGGTAGAACGCGTGGACCTCCGCATTGTCCTTGCGCACCATGAGTTGGAGTTTCAGGATGCCGCGCGCACGAAGCCACGCTTCGGCGGCGTTCATGATTGCCCGACCGAAGCCTTCATGGCGGCGATCCGGGTCGACCGTGACGTAGTAGACCCAGCCGCGATGGCCGTCATGGCCGACCAGCACCGACGCGACGAGGGCACCATCATCGCGACCCAGCAGCACGGTTGCGTTCGATTCCTTCGATTCCTTGCGTGCCAGCGCAATATCGGCGGCGGGATCGTTCCATGGGCGCGTCGACCCGCAGCGCTGCCACAACGCAATCACCTCCGGGATATCGCCGTCCTCGATGGCCTTGATGCTCAGGGAATGAGCGTCCGCTGCAACACTCACAACACTTTTCCCGGATTCATGATTCCCAATGGATCGAGCATCGCCTTGATGCCGCGCATCAGCTCGATCGCGACCTTGTCCTTCACCTCGGGCAATTCGTCGCGCTTGAGCACCCCGATGCCGTGTTCGGCGGAGATCGATCCGCCCATCTTCAGCACGATGTCGAACACCACCGCATTGACATCGTGCCAGCGGCTCATGAAATCGGCGGTATCGCCGCCGATTGGCTGGCTGACATTGTAATGGATATTGCCGTCGCCGAGATGGCCGAACGGCACCGGCCGCGCCCCCGGAATGAGCTTCACCACGGCGGCATTGGCCTGTTCGATGAAGTCGGGCACCGCGACGACGGGGACGGAAATGTCGTGCTTGATCGAGCCGCCTTCCGGCTTCTGCGCCGCCGACATCTCGTCGCGCAGCTTCCAGAACGCCGAACGCTGGCTCAGGCTGGCCGCGATCACGGCGTCGTCGACGATTTCCATCTCCAGACCCTGCGCCAGTATCGCTTCCAGGGTGGTGCGGGCGTCGTCGCGCGGCGACGACAACTCCATCAGCACGTACCAGCGATGCTTGCTCGCAAGGGGATCGCGAATGTCGATGCCGTGCCGCACGCTGAAATCCACGGCGATGTCGGACAGCAATTCGAAACTGGTCAGCGTGCCCGCTGCCTCGTTCTGCGAGATCGACAGCAGCTTCAGCGCAGCCGCCGGCGACTTGAGGCCGACATAGGCGGTTTCCACCGCCCGCGGCTTCGGAAACAGCTTCAGGGTCGCGGCAGTGATGATGCCGAGCGTGCCTTCGGCGCCGATGAAGAGGTTGCGCAGATCGTAGCCGGTATTGTCCTTCTTCAGCTTCGACAGCAGGTTCATGATGCGGCCGTCGGCCAGCACCACTTCCAGCCCGAGCGCCATTTCCCGCGCCACGCCGTAGGCCAGCGCCGTGGTGCCGCCGGCGTTGGTGGAGAGGTTGCCGCCGATGGTGCAGCTTCCTTCGGCCCCCAGCGACAGCGGAAACAGCCGGTCGACTTCGGCGGCGCGCTGCTGGGCGATCTGCAGCACCACGCCGGCCTCGCATGTCATGGTGTTGGAGGCGGTGTCGATGTCGCGGATCTTGTCCATCCGCCGCATCGAAATCACCACTTCGCCGTTGTGCGGCGTTTGCCCGCCGACGAGACCCGTGTTGCCGCCCTGCGGCACCAGCGCGAGGCGGTGTTCGCTGGCGAGCTTGCAGATCGCGGCCACTTCCGCGGTCGAGCCCGGCCGCAGCACCAAAGGCGAGCGGCCGTGAAACAGGTCACGCTCCTCGGTGAGGTACGGCGCGATCTCGGTCGCATCCGTCACCGCATATTTGTCGCCGACGATGGCGCGGAACCGCGCGATCAGGTCGGGCGAGAGCGGCGGGGCGGTGGGCTTGACGATATTCATCTTGTTCTCTTGTTGGTCTCTCGTTGGTTCTCTTGCGTTTCCTCAATCCCGCTCCACCGCGGCGCGGCGCAGCCGGTCGTTGATGGCTTCGCCGAGCCCATCATGCGGCACCGGCATGACGGCGATGGCGCGCGCGCCCCTGGCATCGAGCGCGCGAAGATAGCCGAAAAGGTTGGCGGCGGCCTCGTCGAGATCGCCACGCACGGACAAATTCATCACCGCCATGCCCGCGTCAACTCCCGCAACCGCATCGGGTCCAAACGCCAGCAGCGCCTCTCCGGCCTCGACCCGCCTCGCATCCAGCCGCACCCGCGTGCGCGGGGCGTAATGCGAGGCCAGCATGCCCGGCGCCAGCGGCTGGCCGTCGTCGCTATCCGCGGGCGGCTGCGCGAGCGGGCGGCCGAGCACGCGTTCGATCTCGCCGCGCGGCAGGCCGCCGGGGCGCAGCAGCAGGGGAGCGTCGAAGCACCCGACGATGGTGGATTCGACGCCGACCTCGACAGGCCCGCCATCGACGATCAGGTCGATCCGTCCC
>NZ_JADGRI010000434.1 GCF_017881085.1 Bradyrhizobium sp. | reverse complement strand
AACGAAGTCATGAGCGAAAGGATTCCAGGCGCGGCGCTGCTGATGCAGCAACACGGATCGCCCGTCTACCTCAGGAGCTTCGGCGTTCAGGACGTCGCTCGCGCGCGCCGGGGCTGGCTGCCGGCGCCGAAATGGGCTTCTTTTTGCAGAAGTTTCCCTGATTTGAGAGGGTTATCCGGAAAACGATCGATCGGCCCGAGGGGAGCGGGAACCTATTTGGCTTTGCCGCATCCAACCCATCAGAAGTACAGTGTCATCGGATCGGACCATCATGCGCCCTGAACCAGTACCGCAAAATACGCCCCTCGGAATTGCCGACGCCGAGCTGGTCGCCCGCGCGCGGGAGCGCGACGAGGCGGCCATTCGTTCGATCATGCAGGCGAACAATCGCAGGCTTTACCGGCTCGCTCGCGGCATCCTGCGCAACGACGCCGAGGCCGAAGACGTGGTGCAGGAAACCTATGTCCGTGCGTTCACGCATCTTGCAGAATTCCGCGGCGACTCCCGCCTTTCGACCTGGCTGGCAAGGATCGCCATGAACGAGGCGCTGGGCCGGCTGCGCCGCCAGCGGCCCGGGGTCGAATGGACCTCGCTGCCGCCGGGCACGCTGGAGGCGCAGATCATCCAGTTTCCCCTCTCGGGCGCATCCGAGGATCCGGAAAAATCCATGGCACAACGTGAAATCCAGCATGTGGTTGAACACGCGATCGACGACCTCCCCGAAGCCTTCCGCATCGTCTTCATCACCCGCGTGATCGAGGGGATGAATGTCGAGGAAACCGCCGAGATTCTCGGACTGAAGCCGGAGACCGTGAAAACCCGGCTGCACCGTGCCCGCGCCATGCTGCGCGACAATGTCGAGAAGAAGATCGGCCCCGTGGTGCTGGAAGCATTTCCGTTTGCCGGCAGGCGCTGCGAACGCCTATGCGACGCGGTGCTGAAGCGGCTGGGTTTCGCCGCATAATTTCTTCGGGAACCTTTGCGTTCGCGCTTCATCCAATCCCTGTGCAACCAACCATACGCCGCGGCTTTCGCTCGCGGCGCCACAGGAGTGTCAAACCATGTTCGTTCGATTGAGCGCGGCGATCGCCGCGGTAAGCCTGCTCGGCAGTGCGGCGCTGGCGCAGGGCGCAAAGCCGACCGATCCGCAGATCGCGCATATCGCCTATACCGCCGGCGTGATCGATATCGCGGCGGCGAAACAGGCCCTGACGAAAACCGGCAACAAGGACATCAAGGCGTTCGCGGAAGACATGGTGCGCGACCATGAAGCCGTGAACAAGCAGGCGCTGGATCTGGTGAAGAAGCTCAAGGTCACGCCGGAAGACAACGACACCAGCCGCACACTATCGAAAAATGCCGCCGACAAGCTCGCCGAGCTCGGCAAGTTGAAGGGCGCGGAGTTCGACAAGGCCTATGTCGCCAACGAGGTCGCCTATCACAAGGCGGTCGACAGCGCGCTTGAGACCACGCTGATTCCCAACGCCAGCAATGCGGAACTGAAGAGCCTGCTGCAGACCGGCCTGAAGATTTTTCAGGGCCACGAGCAGCACGCCGAACACGTCGCAGCCAGCCTGAAGTAGGAGCTTGCCATGCTGCCGAGATGGATGTTCCCGGTCGTCGCCGCATTGATGTTGGGAGCGTCCGTCCCGGCGCATGGGGCGACCATTCAGATCACGATGGAAAATCTCGTGATTGCGCCGGCCGAAGTTTCGGCGAAAGTCGGCGACACCATCGAATGGGTCAACAGGGACATTCTCGCCCATACCGCGACGGCGCGAAACGGCGACTGGGACGTGACCATGCCGCCAAAGAAGACCGTCACCCTGGTTTTGCAGAAGGCCGGCACGATCGAGTATTATTGCCGCTTCCATCCCAACATGAAGGCGACGCTGACTGTCGCGCCCTAGCGAAGACCGCGCATTGCGAGGGCCTACCCAGCTTCCGCCACATCGCAGTGGCGGAGGCCGCATCCGTGCGCTAAGTAACCGGCCTCACCTCATTGGAGAACAGAATGACCATCCAGCGTTTCGAGACCGGCCCGCGCATGAGCCAAGTCGTTGTCCATGGCGACACCGTCTATCTCGCCGGAATCGTCGCCAACAAGGCGGCCGGCAAGGGTGTCGCCGAACAGACGCAGGAGGTGCTCGCGATCATCGATGGCCATCTTGCGAAAGCCGGAAGCGACAAGTCGAAGCTGCTGACGGCGACGATTTACCTCACCGACATGAAGACGTTTGCGGAGATGAACGCGGTGTGGGACGGCTGGGTGTCGGCGGGCAATACGCCGGCGCGCGCCACCGTCGAAGCCAGGCTCGCGGCACCCCCGTACAATGTCGAGATCATGGTGACCGCGGCGCGGTAGAGCGTTTTCGGGCGAAGTGGATACCGGTTCGCGTGAAGAAGACGCGTCAAAACAATAATCTGGAGCTTCGGTTCTGATTCGATCAGAACCGACGCCCCAGGCCGAAAACCATGACGTGCGAGGTAATCGATCGGCCCGCGTGAATCTTCGATAGTTGGTGCGCCGATAAACGGCGAACCAACTGAAGGAGCGAGACCATGACCGACATCAATACCATTGCCCGCCGCTATATCGACCTGTGGAACGAGCGATCGCCGAACCGCCGCCGCGAAATTCTCGCGGCGAACTGGGCGAGCGACGCCAGATATGTCGACCCCTTGATGCGCGGCGACGGTCACGATGGCGCCGACGCGCTCGTCGCCGGCGTGCAGCAGCGCTTTCCGGATTTCCGCTTCAAGTTGCTCGGCCGCGCAGACGGTTTCGGCGACCACGTCCGCTTCTCCTGGGGGCTCGGCCCCGACGGCGCCGACAGCCCGATCAAGGGCACCGATTTCGCCGTCGTCAGCGACGGGCGGATCAAGAGCATCACCGGCTTTCTGGATCAGGTGCCGCCAGGCGCGTGATGGACGGCTAGGCCGCGCGACGAACGGAATTGAAGTCGACGCGCAGGCGTTCCGGCCACCCCGCAAAACAAAGCCGCGCCAACCCGAGGGTTGACGCGGCGATGAAGCTTCTGTTGCCAGGTGCTCCGGACCCCGAACAGGTTACGCCGCGAGGCGCACTTCGTTCAATGCAACGTTATCGTTTGCATTTAGGTTTTTGACCCGATAACGGCGGTATCATGCCGAGCACAATTCAGAGCTTCTTTGCGACCATCGATCCTGTTTCGCCCCCGCCGTAGCAGCTTAGGGATTCCGCCTTGCGGTGGAATCGATCTCACCGGGATGAGACCTTTAAGCTCAAGCTGCTAGGGTGGAGGCGCCGGGTACTGCCCCCGGGTCTGCCCGCAGTCCGCTCTAAGTTTCAGCGCCATCGTCTTGCGACACCCTGGATATAGGCGCGATCGGAGGCGAAAGCTAGGCTCGTGGCGATGACCACGATCGATAAAGCCGGCGCGGGATTGGAGCGGGCGAAGGGAATCGAACCCTCGTATGCAGCTTGGGAAGCTGCCGTTCTGCCATTGAACTACGCCCGCTATCTTATTCAATAAAATCAGGCACTTCTCACACTTTTTGACCTGATTTTCGTCT
>NZ_JADGRI010000206.1 GCF_017881085.1 Bradyrhizobium sp. | reverse complement strand
CCAAATCTGGCATGACTGCCGATGTTGTGTCATAGAAAAGCCAGCGCCCGGGGTATGGCGCTGTTCTGATTTCTGCTCGCATCACATCTTTTCAGCCGGAGATTTCTACATGCGCCGTTCACTTATCCTTGCCGGATTAACCATTGCCACGCTGGTCACATCCTTCGCCGGCACCCATGCGCAGCAGCCGATGGATCGCCTACGGGTCGGCGTGCTCGAATGCCGTGGCGGCGCGAGCGTCGGCTTCATCGTCGGCTCCGTGACCAACCTCGGTTGCGTGCTGCGCGCCGAGGGCATGCCCGAGGACCGCTATGTCGCGACCATCCGCAAGGTCGGCATCGATCTTGGCATCACCCAGGAATCGGCGCTGGCCTGGGGCGTCTACGCGCCGGTGTCACGGCTCGGGCCGGGCGATCTTTCGGGCAATTACGCCGGCGCGCAGGGCAGCGCCTCGGTCGGCGTCGGTCTCGGCGGCAACGTGCTGGTCGGCGGCTCGGAGAATTCGATCGCGCTGCAGCCGCTCAGCGTGCAGGGCCAGGTCGGCTTGAGCGTCGCGGCCGGGCTTGAAAGCCTGGAACTTCGGCCGGGCAGGTAACTCCTTAATTATTAATCCCTCGCTCGCTCGCGGAAGAGAGCCGGGCGAGGGAGCATTTCCTGCGAACGCCAATCAGCGGCAAACGTCCGCGTGTCGCGCAATGTACCGCAGCGACGTTTTTCCGGCTTGCCAAATCGCCGGCGGAGGGGGAGCATCTTCCCCGCCGACCCAATCAAGGGCCGAGCTCCAAAAAAAGGAGGCGGCAATGGGACAAGATGTCAGAAGTCCCCGCGGTCCACGGTGCATCGCACTGGTGGGCCCTTTCCAAAGCGGTAAAACCACACTTCTAGAAGCGATATTGGCGCGCACCGGGGCGATCCCGCGCGCTGGCAACGTCGACGCCGGAACTTCCGTCGGCGATGCGACGGCGGAAGCCCGCCGCCACAAGATGGGCGTCGGCCTCAGCGCCGCCACCACGAATTTCATGGGCGACAGCTACACCTTTATCGATTGTCCCGGTTCGGTCGAGTTCGCGCACGACATGCGCGCCGCGTTGCCGGCGGTCGATGCCGCGGTCGTGGTCTGCGAGGCCGACGAAAAAAAGCTGCCGCAGCTTCAGCTCATCCTGCGCGAACTCGAGGATCTCGGCATTCCGCGCTTTCTGTTTCTCAACAAGATCGATCGCGCCAACAAGCGCATCCGCGAGACGCTCGCGACCTTGCAGCCGGCGTCGCGGATTCCGCTGGTATTGCGCCAGATTCCGATCTGGAACGGCGACCTGATCGCCGGCTTCGTCGATCTGGCGCTGGAACGCGCCTTCGTCTACCGCGAACACAAGGCTTCCGAAGTCGTGGCGCTGGAGGGCGGCGATCTCGACCGCGAGAAGGAAGCCCGGTTCTCGATGCTGGAAAAGCTCGCCGATCACGACGACGCGCTGATGGAGCAACTGCTCGAGGACATTCCGCCGCCGCGCGACGCGGTGTTCGACGATCTGGCGCGTGAATTGCGCGAGGGGCTGATCTGCCCGGTGCTGCTCGGCTCGGCCGCGCGCGAGAACGGCGTGCTGCGCCTGATGAAGGCGCTGCGCCATGAAGCGCCCGGCGTGGCCGAGACCGCGAAGCGTCTCGGCGTGCCCGCATCCAAGGATGCGACCGGCTACGTGTTCAAGACCGTGCATCTGCAGCATGGCGGCAAACTGTCGCTCACGCGCCTGTTCGCGGGCCACATCGATGACGGCGCGACGCTGCAATCCTCATCCGGGGAGAGCGGGCGGGTGTCGGGCATCTCGAATGTCAACTGTGCCCACGACACCAAGCGCGCGTCTGCCGAGGCCGGAGATACCGTCGCGCTCGGCAAGCTCGACGCCATCAAGACCGGCGACACGCTCTCGAGCGGCAAGACCGCGCCGAAAGCGCTTGTCGCCATCGAGCCGTTGCCGCCGGTGCTGTCGATGGCGATCGCCGCAAACGACCGCAAGGACGACGTCAAGCTCGGCCAGGCGCTGCTGCGGCTGAACGAGGAGGATCCCTCGCTGACCATGATCCAGAACCCGAGAACCCACGACATCGTGCTGTGGGGGCAAGGTGAAATGCATCTGCGGGTCGCGCTGGAGCGCCTGAGCGACCGCTTCGGCGTTCACGTCAAATCGCATCCGCCGGCGATCGGATATCAGGAGACCATCCGCAAATCGATCACCCAGCGCGGCCGCCACAAGAAGCAGTCCGGCGGCCACGGCCAGTTCGGCGACGTGGTGCTTGAGATCGCGCCGCTGCCGCGCGGCGGCGGCTTCGAGTTTCACGAAAAGGTGGTCGGCGGCGCGGTACCGCGCAATTACATCGGCGCGGTGGAAGAGGGCGTGGTCGACGGTTTGTTGCGCGGGCCGCTCGGCTTCCCCGTCATCGACCTGCAGGTGACGCTCACCGACGGTTCCTATCACAGCGTGGACTCCTCGGACCTCGCCTTCCGCACCGCGGCGCGGATCGGCGTCTCCGAGGCGCTGCCGCAATGCCAGCCGGTGCTGCTGGAGCCGATCCATGTGGTGGAGATCGTCTGTCCGACGGATTCCACCGCTAAGATCAACGCCATCCTGTCGGGACGGCGCGGGCAGATTCTCGGCTTCGACACCCGCGAGGGCTGGCCGGGATGGGACTGCGTCCGCGCCATGATGCCGGAAGCCGAGATCGGCGAGTTGATCGTGGAATTGCGCTCGGCCACCGCCGGCGCCGGCAGTTTCACGCGGGCTTTCGACCGCATGGCCGAGGTCACCGGCCGCGCCGCCGATCAGATCATCGCCGCGCACCGCGTCGCGGCGTGATTGTGGTCGCTGTCATTCCGGCGCGCGATAGCGCGAACCCGGAATCTCGAGATTCCGGGTCTGGTCCTTCGGACCATCCCGGAATGACGGGGTAATGCAATTCCCACCGTGCTACCGTTCGGTGTTGCTTTCCAATCTCGCCGCTTTCGTGAACACTGGCGTCACGCAAGGCGGGCAGGTTTCCGGAGCAATGCTTGATTCGCGCCGCAACATATCGCCGCGATCTGGTTTGGCGCGGGCGGCGCGCTGGGGCTGAGCGCGATCGTTGCGGTGACCGTGCATTGCTAGCATTGACAGCGAGCGCGGCTTGCCCGATTTGAGCAGCGACGACGTCCACGTACCGGGTGCGTTGCAACAGGACCTCCCATGACAGCCGCCACCAAACCCCGCGCCGCATGCCTGATCGGATGGCCGGCGGCGCATTCGCGCTCGCCGCTGATCCATCATTACTGGCTGCGGGCATCGGGCCTCGAGGGCGGCTACAACATCGAGGCGATCCCGCCCGAAGGCTTTGCCGAATTCGTGCTGCATCTGAAGGCGCACGGCTTCGTCGGCGCCAATGTCACCATTCCGCACAAGGAGCGCGCGCTGGCGCTGACCAGGCCGGACGAGCGAGCCCGCGCGGTCGGCGCCGCCAACACGCTGTGGTACGAGGACGGCGAGCTCTGTTCGACCAACACCGACATCGAGGGATTCATCAACAATCTCGACGCCTGCGCGCCGGGGTGGGACGCTGCCACCAACGATGCGCTGGTGCTGGGCGCGGGCGGGTCGTCGCGCGCCGTGCTGTTCGGATTGATCGAGCGCGGCGTCAAGCGCGTCTATCTGGCAAACCGCACGCTCGAACGGGCCCGCGCGCTCGCCGATCAGTTCGGCGCCCGCGTTCATCCGGTTTCGTGGGAGGCGATCGGCGAATGGCTGCCGCGGGTCGACCTCTTGGTGAACACGACCTCGCTTGGCATGCACGGCCAGCCCGCGCTCGAGATCGACGTCGGCCGGTTGCCGGCGCATGCCGTCGTTGCCGACCTCGTCTATGTGCCGCTGGAGACGCCGTTGCTGGCGGCGGCGCGGGCGCGCGGGCTGAAGACCGCCGATGGGCTCGGCATGCTGCTGCACCAGGCGGTGCGCGGGTTCGAACTCTGGTTCGGACAGCGGCCCAAGGTCACGCCGGAGCTTCGCGCCTTGATCGAGGCCGATCTCACAAAGCTTTGAGCCGGAATATCGTTGCAGCGCCGGTGTCCGTGGTTAGGTGGTGGCCACAGGAGACCCATTCATGCCCATTCGTCGTTCAACGCTTTTTCGTCCGCTTGTCATCATGGCGGCCGTGGTCGGATCGTCGCTTTACGCGATCGCGCAGCAGCCGCCGACACCATCGCGGGTTCGCGGCACGATCGAAGCCGTCGACGGCGACGTGCTCACGGTCAAATCGCGCAGTGGCGAGGATTTCAGGCTGCACATGGCCGCCGACATGCGCCTGGTCGGCATCACCGGGATTTCGCTTGCCGACATCAAGGTCGGTTCCTTCATCGGCACCACCACGGTTCCTGGACCCGGCGGCGAGGCCGACGCGGTCGAAGTGCATGTCTTTCCGGAAAGCATGCGCGGCACCGGGGAGGGATCGCGGCCGTTCGATCTGCGCCCCAACTCGACCATGACCAATGCGACGGTGGCCGAGAGCGTCGTCGGCAATGAAGGGCATACGCTGACGGTCAAGTACAGGGATGGCGAGAAGAAAGTCGTGGTTTCGCCGGACACGCCGGTCGTGACCTACGTCCCCGCCGACAAGTCCGAGCTCAAGGCCGGCGCCAAGGTGATCGCCTTCATCAAGCAGCAGCCCGACGGTTCGTTCGAGGCCAACCGCATCAGCGTCGGCCTTAACGGGCTGACGCCGCCGATGTGAAACTTCCCGGCCCGGCGTCGCGCCGAATCGCACCTCACAGTTGCGTTATCCCGGAATAACCCGCGCAGGGCGGTGTTTTCCTCTGGTTGGACAAGCTTGGGGAGGACAAGGCATGTTGAGAATTTCTTCATCGCTGCCGCGCGCGCTGGCTGCGCTGACGATGATAGCGGTGCTGGGATCGGCTGCATGGGCCCAGCAGCCGCCCACCGTGCGAATTCGCGGCACCATCGAAGCCGTCGACGGTTCGCTGCTGACGGTGAAATCGCGCGAGGGCACCGACATGAAGGTGCGCGTGACCGACAATGTTGCGGTGTTCGGCGTCGCCAACATCGCGATCTCGGAAATCAAGGAGGGGTCCTACATCGGCGTCTCCGCGGTGCCGGAACCCGACGGCACCCAGAAGGCGCTCGCCGTTCATATCTTTCCCGAGGCGCAGCGCGGCGTGGCCGAAGGTTTCCGGCCCTGGGATCTGCGCCCCAACTCGACCATGACCAACGCCACCGTCGCCCAGACGGTCGCGGGTACCGACGGCCAGAACATCCTGGTCAAGTACAAGGAAGGCGAGAAGAATGTCGTGGTGCCGCCGGGGACGCCGATCGTCACATTCCTTCCCGGCGACAAGTCCGAGCTGAAGCCGGGCGCCAAGATCATCATCTTCGGCGCCACCAGGAAAGACGACGGCACGCTGGAAGCCAACCGCGTCAATGTCGGCCGCGACGGCATCACGCCGCCGATGTGAGGGCCCCTTCCCCTTCTCCACAAGGGGAGAAGGGGAGCGAAGGACTCTAAACCGCGATCACGTGGTCGTCGATCTCGGCGATCTTGTTGACGCCGCACAGGCCCATGGTGACGCTGAGTTCCTTGGCGATCAGGTCGATCGCCTTCGCCACGCCCGGGCCGCCATAGGCGCCGAGGCCGTGGATATAGGCGCGGCCGATCATGCAGGATTTGGCGCCGAGTGCGAGCGCGCGCATCACGTCCTGGCCCGAGCGAATCCCGCCGTCGAATAGGATCTCCATCTGCGAGCCGACGGCATCGGCGATTTCCGGCAACACCTCGATCGACGACGGCGCGCCGTCGAGCTGGCGTCCGCCATGGTTGGAGACCACCATCGCCTGCGCGCCGGTCTTGACCGCCTCCTCGGCATCCTCGACGTCGAGAATGCCCTTCAGGACCAGCTTGCCCGGCCAGATGCTGCGGATCCATTCGACGTCCTTCCAGTTCAGCGTGGTGTCGAACTGCGTCGCGATCCAGGTTCCCAGCGCGGTGATGTCATCGGTGCCCTTGAGGTGCCCGGCCAGATTGCCGAAGGTGCGGCGCTTGCCGCGCAGCACGCCGGACACCCAGGCCGGCTTGGTGGCGAAATCGACCAGCTTCGACAGCGTCCATTCCGGCGGCACCGTCATGCCGTTCTTGATGTCGGCATGGCGCTGCCCGATTACCTGCAGGTCGACGGTCAGCACCAGCGCGCTGCATTTGGCGGCGATGGCGCGCTCGATCAGCGCCTTGATGAAACCGCGGTCCTTCATGACGTAGAGCTGGAACCAGAACGGCTTGTCGACATTGGCGGCGACGTCCTCGATAGAGCAGATCGACATCGTGCTCAGCGTGTAGGGGATATTGGCGGCGTGCGCGGCGCGGCAGGCGTGGATTTCGCCGTCGCCGAATTGCATGCCGGTCAGCCCGACCGGCGCCAGGATCAGCGGCAGCGCGGCCGGTTCGCCGAGAATGCTGGTCGACAGATCGCGCTTCGAGACGTCGACCAGGATGCGCTGGCGGAACTTGATCTGCTGCAGGTCGTCGACATTGGCGCGCAGCGTCTCCTCGGCGTAGGAGCCGCGGTCGGCATAGTCGAAAAATGCCTTGGGCACCTTGCGCCTGTGTACCTGGCGCAGATCTTCGATGCAGGTGATGTGCTTCATGAACGTTTCCCGGCCCTTCCAGTATGCCTTCTTGTATTTGGCGCTTTCGCTGTTCATCTAGCATGCCCGGGGGCCCCGCAAAATCGTTTCGCGGGGTATCGGCTGGCAACCAGGAGGCACCCATGATCGGACCACGCTCCCACCCCAAAGAGGCCAAAGGCGACGAGAAGCGGCGGCTGGATCAGGCGCTGGAGGAGGGGCTGGAAGAGACCTTTCCGGGCTCGGACCCCGTGAATGTCACCCAGCCGGCACCCTCGAAAGCCGACCACGACGTCTGGCGAAAGGACTGAGGCTACGGCCGCCCGCGGGCCTTTGCCGAATAAATCAAGCATTAACAATGTGTTGACGCGTCAGGGCCGGCTCGGCCGCTGGTAATCATTCATCATATTTCTTGAAGCCATTTTAGCCGCGAACGCATTATAACTCGCTACACGCCGGGATGGCGGGCGTTCGACACTTCGCGCCGGGTGGGTTGGCGAAGCCTCGATAGCTGCTGGGGGAACTATGAGCCGCAAATATTTCGGTACGGACGGGATTCGGGGCCGTGCCAATGGTTTGATCACGCCGGAGCTGGCGCTCAAGGTCGGGCAGGCGGCCGGACTGGTGTTTCAGCGCGGCGAGTATCGCCATCGGGTCGTCATCGGCAAGGACACCCGGCTCTCCGGCTACATGATCGAATACGCGATGGTGGCCGGCTTCACCTCGGTCGGCATGGACGTGCTGCTGCTCGGGCCGATCCCGACGCCGGCGGTGGCGATGCTGACCAAGTCGATGCGCGCCGATCTCGGCGTGATGATTTCCGCCTCCCATAATCTGTTCGAGGACAACGGCATCAAGCTGTTCGGCCCGCAGGGCTTCAAGCTTTCCGACGACGTCGAAATGCAGATCGAGCAGTTGCTGGACGAATGCCTCGACAAGAAACTGGCGCAGAGCGCCAGTCTCGGGCGCGCCCGCCGGATCGACGGCGTCCATGACCGCTACATCGAATTCGCCAAGCGTACGCTGCCGCGCGATCTGAGCCTCGACGGCCTGCGCGTGGTGATCGATTGCGCGCATGGCGCGGCCTACAAGGTGGTGCCGGAAGCGCTGTGGGAGCTGGGGGCCGACGTTGTTTCGATCGGCGTCGACCCCGATGGATTCAACATCAACAAGGAATGCGGATCGACCTCGCCGGAAGCGCTGAGCCGCAAGGTGCGCGAGATGCGCGCCGACATCGGCATCGCGCTCGACGGCGACGCCGACCGCGTCATCCTGGTCGACGAACGCGGCCATTTGGTCGACGGCGACCAGCTGCTCGCGGTGATCGCGCAAAGCTGGAAGGAAGACGGCCGCCTTGCCAAGCCCGGCATCGTCGCCACCGTGATGTCCAATCTCGGGCTGGAGCGCTTTCTCGAAGGCCAGGGCATCGAACTCGTGCGCACGCCGGTCGGCGATCGCTACGTGCTCGAGCAGATGCTGAGCCGCGGCTATAATGTCGGCGGCGAGCCGTCCGGCCACATCATCCTGTCCGACTACGCCACGACCGGCGACGGCTTTGTCGCCGCCCTTCAGGTGCTCGCGGTGGTGCAGAAACTTCGCCGCCCGGTGTCGGAGGTCTGCCACCGCTTCGATCCCCTGCCGCAGATCCTCAAGAACGTGCGCTACCGCAGCGGCAAGCCGCTCGACGACGCCGAGGTCAAGTCGGCGATCGTCGCCGGCGAGAAACGCCTCAACGGCCACGGCCGGCTCCTGGTCCGCTCGTCCGGCACCGAGCCCGTGATCCGCGTGATGGGCGAGGGCGACGACCGCATCCTGGTCGAGGAAGTGGTCGATCACATCGTCTCAGCGCTCGGCCATGCCGCGGCGGCGTAACGCATCGCAGCCATTTCCTGATGGTGCTGGTCGCCGCCGCTCCGCCATCGTAGGACGCGCGGATCGCGCAGCACCTCTGTCGGGAATAATCCCTTGAACAAGTCCGTCGTCGTCTCCGAGGAAGCACTGGTCGCGCCGGTGATCGTGCCGGACGTGACGGCGTCTTCCGCCGCACGAAAGGCCGCCGCGAGCGGGCCCGCCTATGTCGTGCTGGCCGGAATCAGCTTTTCGCATTTTCTCAACGACACCATGCAGTCGCTGATCGCGTCGGTCTATCCGATCCTGAAGGACAGCTACGCGCTGGATTTCGCGCAGATCGGCATGATCACGCTGGCGTTCCAGTTCACCGCCTCGCTGCTGCAGCCGGTGATCGGACATTTCACCGACAGGAAAGCCCAGCCGTTCTCGCTCGCGATCGGCATGGGATTCACTTTCCTCGGATTGCTGCTGCTCAGCGTCGCGCAGCGATATCCCGTCATCCTGGTCGCGGCAGGGCTGGTCGGCCTCGGGTCTGCGGTGTTTCATCCGGAATCGGCGCGGATCGCGCGGCTCGCATCGGGCGGACGCTACGGCTTTGCCCAATCGGTATTTCAGCTCGGCGGCAGTTTCGGAACGTCGATGGGTCCGCTGCTTGCGGCGCTGATCGTGGTGCCGTTCGGCCAGCCGAGCATCGCCTGGTTTTCCTCGATCGCGTTCCTCGCGATCGTGATCCTGTGGCGGATCGGGCAATGGTACAGGCCGCAGATCGCGGCGAAAAAGGCCGCGCCGATCCATCTGCATCCGGATGCGCCGAGCTCGCGCCGCGTCATGATGGCGCTCGGGGTGCTGGTGGCGCTGTTGTTCTCGAAGCAGCTCTATGTCTCCAGCCTGTCGAGCTATTACATCTTCTACCTGATCGAAAAATTCGGCGTCTCGACCCAGGCAGCCCAGTTCTATCTGTTCATCTTCCTCGCCTCGAACGCGGCGGGGGCGTTCCTCGGCGGACCGCTGGGCGATCGCTTCGGCCGCAAATACGTGATCTGGTTTTCGATCCTCGGCGCGCTGCCGTTCACGCTGGCGCTGCCCTATGCGGGCCTGTTTGCGAGCGCGGTGCTGACGGGATTCATCGGCCTTATCATTTCGTCGGCGACCTCGTCGATCATCGTGTTCGCACAGGAACTGATGCCGCACCGCTTCGGCATGATTTCCGGCGTGTTTTTTGGATTTGCGTTCGGCATCGGCGGTCTCGGCGCCGCGGTGCTCGGCAAGGTCGCCGATCATACCGGCATCGCCTTCGTCTATCAG
>NZ_JADGRI010000433.1 GCF_017881085.1 Bradyrhizobium sp. | reverse complement strand
CCGGTGAATTTCCAGTGGGACGATCCGTTCATGCTCGACGAGCAGCTCACCGAAGACGAGCGCATGATCCGCGACACCGCGCGCGCCTATGCGCAGGACAAGTTGATGCCGCGCATCACCAAGGCCTATCTGGAAGAGAAGGTCGATCGCGACATCTTCCACGAGATGGGCGAACTCGGCCTGATCGGCATCACCCTGCCGGAGGAATATGGCTGCGCCAATGCGAGCTACGTCGCCTACGGCCTGGTAGCACGCGAGATCGAGCGGGTCGATTCCGGCTATCGCTCGATGAATTCGGTGCAGTCGTCGCTGGTGATGCACCCGATCTATGCCTATGGCGACGAGAACCAGCGCAAGAAATACCTGCCCAAACTCGCCACCGGCGAATGGGTCGGCTGTTTCGGCCTGACCGAGCCGGATGCCGGTTCCGATCCCGGCGGCATGAAGACCCGCGCCGAGAAAACCTCCGACGGCTACCGGCTGACCGGTACCAAGATGTGGATTTCCAACGCGCCGATCGCCGACGTTTTCGTGGTTTGGGCGAAATCGGCCGAACATAACAACCAGATCCGCGGCTTCATTCTCGAAAAGGGCATGAAAGGCCTTTCTGCACCGAAGATCGAAGGCAAGCTTTCCTTGCGCGCGTCGGTCACTGGCGAGATCGTGATGGAAGGGGTGGAGGTGCCGGAGAGTGCGCTGCTGCCCAACGTATCCGGTCTCAAGGGACCGTTCGGCTGCCTCAACCGCGCCCGCTACGGCATTTCCTGGGGCGCGATGGGAGCTGCCGAAGACTGCATGCACCGGGCGCGGCAATACACGCTCGATCGCAAGCAGTTCAACCGCCCGCTGGCGGCGACCCAACTGGTGCAGAAGAAGCTCGCGGACATGCAGACCGATATCGCGCTGGGCCTGCAGGCCTCGCTTCGCGTCGGCCGGCTGATGGACGAGGGCAAGATGGCGCCGGAGATGATCTCCATCGTCAAGCGCAACAATTGCGGCAAGGCGCTCGACATCGCGCGCATGTCCCGCGACATGCATGGCGGAAACGGCATCCAGATCGAATATCACGTGATGCGCCACACCGCGAATTTGGAAACCGTCAATACCTATGAAGGCACCCACGACGTCCACGCCCTGATCCTGGGCCGCGCCATCACCGGCATTCAGGCGTTTTCGTAAGAGCTTCATCGTCATTCCGGGGCGCGCCAACGGAGCGAACCCGGAATCTCGAGCCGTATCATTCCAACTCGTCGAGATTCCGGGTCTGGCCCACCTAAGTCGGCTGTTGCCGACTTAGGAACATGATATTGCTGAACTCGGGTAAACCCGAGTTCAGTGGGCCATCCCGGAATGACGCTAGAGCAAAAAATCCCCCATGGCCGACAACGACGACGTCCCGTTCAACCGCGACTTCCCGCTTCCGCCGGGCGTGGCCGAGGAAGTCCGCCCCGGCGTGCGTCGCGTTCTCTGCAATAATCCGAGCCCGTTCACCTTCACCGGCACGGTGAGTTACATCATAGGTCGGGGCAAGGTCGCGATTGTCGATCCCGGTCCCGACAATGAGGAGCACGCCGCGGCGCTGCTGGACGCCGTGCGCAATGAGACCGTGACGCATATCCTGGTCACCCACACCCACCGCGACCACTCGCCGAACACCGCGCGGATCAAGGCGGCGACCGGCGCGACCGTTTATGCCGAGGGTCCGCACCGCGCCTCGCGGCCGCGCTTCGAGAGCGAGAAGCACAGCCCGGAATCCGGCGCCGACCGCGACTTCAGGCCCGACATCGAGGTGCGCGACGGCGACGTCATCGAAGGCGCGGATTGGGCGCTGCAGGCGGTGTCGACGCCGGGCCACACCGCCAATCACCTGGCGTTCGCCTGGCCGGATCGCAAATTATCCTTCGTGGGCGATCACGTGATGGGCTGGTCGACCTCGATCGTGGCGCCGCCGGACGGATCGATGGTCGACTACATGGCCTCGCTCGAGCGGCTGACGAGCCGCGATGAGGATCTGTACTTCTCGGGCCACGGGCCTGAAATTCCACAAGGCCCGCGCTATGTGCGGTTCCTGATCAAGCACCGCCAGGCCCGCGAAGCCTCGATCCTGCATCGCCTCGCCAAGGGGGAGGCGGATATCCCCACCATCGTGCGCGCGATCTATATCGGCATCGACCCGCGGCTGACGGGGGCCGCCGGCTATTCCGTGCTGGCGCATCTGGAGGATCTGGTCGCGCGGGGCATCGTCGCGACCGAGGGCGATCCGGTGATCGGCGGGACTTACCGGCTGGCGTGATGCCTCAGACCGTCATTCCGGGGCGCGCGTAAGCGCGAACCTCAGATGTGCAGTTGCACATCGGGGAATCTCGAGATTCCGGGTTCATCGCTCCGCGATGCCCTCAGATGTGCAATTGCACATCGGGGAATGACGAAGACGTCACTTCTTCACTACCTTGGGCGGCAGCTTGGCCGCCGGCGCGACCGGCTTCTTCACCGGCTTGAGGCTGGCGCTGTCGGCGGCGCTGTTGATGTCGTCGATCAGCTTGGAGATACGCGCGGCGTTGCTGCCGAGATCGCTCTCGAAATAGCGCGACGCCGAGCGGATATCGACGCGCGAGCCATCGGCGTCGTCAGGCGTGATGCGGATCGACACGTCCTCGCGGAAGCCCATGATCGGCGTCCGCGCCACCGCCTCGATGCGGCCGACGCGGCGCGGCGGTTGCGGGCTGCGCTCGTCGATCACGAGCCATTTGCGCTTGGTCACCAGGCGCATCGTGACGTCGAATGCCTGCTGCACGGGAACGTCGAGTTCCACCGTCTCGATATCGGGATAGGCCAGCCGCTGCTGCTCGGCGGAATACAGCCCGGCATACACCGCGGGGTTGGTGCCCTCGCCGGTGCGCAGCCGGGCCAGCGCCTCGAAGCGCGGCGGATCGATCGGATCGGTGGTGATGTCGTGGATCGGCGGCAGCTTGCGATATTGCACGGCGAGATAGGCGGGATAGGCCAGCACGACCGCGTCGATCAAGAGCGCCAGCAGGATGCGGCTCATGCCGCGCGATCCGTTCTGCCAGATCGCGGCAAAGGCGGCAAAGCCGACCAGAATAGAAAGCCCGGCGCAACCCAGCGCGCCGAAGAAGGTGGCCAGCGCCGGTTTCATCTCGAGAAAGCCGAAACGCACGATGAGGATCGAAACCAGCACGGCGACCACGGAGAATACCGCGAGATTGCGCGCCCATGACGCGAGGCTGGACACGGGCTCCGACTGATAGGGAGCGGAAAACCTGCGGGCCATCCCGGAATATTCCAATATCGACGTAAGCCGCCGGTCCGGTTCAGGCCGGCAAGCGGGCGCGCAGGTGACCTAGCGCATTTTCCGGCGCGCTGTGAAGCGGTTTGTGCCGGAAAATGGGGCTTGCGCGCCCTGTCGGAACAGGGCGCGCGATGTCGCTACGGGTATGGCTTAGTGCGTGGCCAGCGGGCAGGCCGAATCGGCGAGCTTTCCTAATGCCTGTTCGCCGGACATGGTCTGGATCAGCTTGTAGTAATCCCAGGGATACTT
>NZ_JADGRI010000023.1 GCF_017881085.1 Bradyrhizobium sp. | reverse complement strand
GTGTTTTTTCCCGGTATGGTTCCGCCGTTATCGGGCTATGCAATAGTTGCAAACGACAACTATGCTCCGGTTGCTCAGGCCGCGTAAGCGGTTTGAAAAGCCAAGTCTAAAGTCCTAGTGGGTTAAGCTCCGCTGGGCGGGGTTCGGAGGCACCTGGCAACAGAAGCCTCCACTTCATTTGCCCGATGGTATGGCTCGAGCTTGGCTGTTTGCTGGAATTTCGGCCAATGGCGGCAAGCCTGCTGACCTCGGGCCTCCGCCGGGGTAGCATGGGAAAACGGGCGAGTCGGACACCGGCATCGCCGCCGGCTTGACCGGCAGCCTTTTCGAACGCGACAGGACCGATAATGGCGACCGATCATATCCGATACGACGTGCTGGCGCGCGATGCGCTGCGTGGGGTCCTGCGGCGCGTATTGACCGACGCCGCCGAGCACGGCCTGCCCGGGGACCATCATTTCTTCATTACCTTTCTGTCCACCGCGGAGGGCGTGAAGCTGTCGCCACGGCTGCTCGCGCAATACCCGGAAGAGATGACGGTGATCCTGCAGCATCAGTTCTGGGACCTGGTGGTGACCGACGACCGCTTCGAAGTCGGCCTGTCGTTCGGCGGAATCCCCGAGCGGGTGGTGGTTCCTTTCAACGCGATCAAGAGTTTCTTCGACCCGTCGGTGCAGTTCGGCCTGCAGTTCGAGCCGTCCGACGCCGCCCCTGAAACGCCGGCGACGAACCTTCCGGCGGTCCCTGCTCCGGCTGCCGTTCCGGCTGCCGCGCCTTCCGCGGAAAATCAGGACGAGCCGGCGAAGCCGAGCGAGGGTGCCGAAGTCGTACGGCTGGATCGCTTCCGCAAAAAATAATGCGCGCGCAGCAAAGCCGCGCGGTCATGTAGAAGAACGTGCCGCCCGCGTGAGCTGGTTCCGCGCGGGATCGCTCGTGCAACGGACGTAACCCATGGCTCGATCGACCACATCCGGTTCTACCCGCACCGAGACCGACAGCTTCGGTCCGATCGAGGTCCCCGCCGATCGTTACTGGGGCGCGCAGACCGAGCGGTCGCGGCAGAACTTCCGCATCGGCCAGGACCGGATGCCGATGCCGATCATTCGCGCGCTCGGCATCGTCAAGCTGGCGGCGGCACAAGCCAATCTCGAACTCGGGCTGATCGACCAGCGCCGCGCCCGCGCCATCATCCGCGCCGCGCGCGAAGTGATCGACGGCAAGCTCGACGATCATTTCCCCCTCGTGGTCTGGCAGACCGGCTCCGGCACCCAGACCAACATGAACCTCAACGAGGTGATCGCCAATCGCGCCAACGAACTGCTGGGCGGCAAGCTCGGCGCCAAGGCGCCGGTTCATCCCAACGATCACGTCAACATGAGTCAGTCGTCGAACGACTCGTTCCCGACCGCAATGCACATCGCCGCGGCGATCGGCATCACCGCCGATCTCGTCCCGTCGCTGAGCCTGCTCCATCGTGCACTGCAAAAAAAGGAGAAGGCGTTCGCTCATATCGTCAAGATCGGCCGCACCCACACCCAGGACGCGACGCCGCTGACACTCGGCCAGGAATTTTCCGGCTACGCCGCGCAGGTCGAGAGTGGCATTAAACGACTAAAGCTGGCGGTAAATGGTCTGTACCCGCTGGCGCAAGGCGGCACCGCGGTCGGGACCGGGCTCAATTCGAAGCCGAAATTCGCTCGCCTGTTCGCCAAACACGCCGCCAAGATCACGAGACTGCCCTTCACCAGCGCCGCCAACAAGTTCGAGGCACTGGCCTCCAACGACGCCTACGTGTTCGCGCACGGCGCCATCAATTCGGCGGCGACCGGACTGTTCAAGATCGCAAACGATATCCGGCTGCTTGGCTCGGGTCCGCGCTCGGGCCTCGGCGAACTGATCCTGCCGGAGAACGAGCCGGGCTCCTCGATCATGCCGGGCAAGGTCAATCCGACCCAGTGCGAAGCGATGACCATGGTGTGCTGCCAGGTGTTCGGGAACCACACGGCCGTCACGGTTGGCGGCAGCCAGGGACACTTCGAACTCAATGTTTATAAGCCTTTGCTGGCATATTGCATGATACATTCCATCCAATTGCTTGCCGATGCCACACGCTCATTCACGGTGCACTGCGTCGAAGGGATCCGCGCCGACGAAAAGCGCATCCGGGATTTGATGGAGCGCTCGCTGATGCTGGTGACCGCGCTCGCTCCGAAGATCGGCTACGACAACGCCGCGAAGGTCGCCAAGTCGGCGCACGCGCGCGGAACCACGCTGAAGGAAGAGGCGGTGCGGCTGGGCTTTGTTTCGGAGAAAGAATTTGACCGGCTGGTGCAGCCGGTCAAAATGACACACCCGGGCTGATCACGGGCACGCGCGGACCCCGTGAGATTACGGTCCGGGAAAATAGTTATGGACGATAACACCTAAAGAATGAGACCGATCATCTATCGTCTTCACGCCGGAGCGTGGTACAGCTCGAATTATTTCGTTGCCGCAGAGCGGAAGATATTTTTTGAGGTTATGAGGGGCTATCGAAAGGAATTTTCGGATGGCGATCGAGCAGGCGAATGCCAGCGCGACCATTCACGCCTTCGTGAAAATTTCTCACGCCCCAAATTGGTTAAATGGGGAGGCTGACATGGGGGAATTGGTCAACCTGAAGCGATTTAGGAAACGGGCAGAGAAAGAAGAGTCGGCGAAACAGGCCGACGCCAACCGGAAACGGTTCGGCCGGACCAAGTCCGAACGCGTTCTGGAAGAACGGCGCACCAAACGCGCCAACGACCTGCTTGATCAGCACCAGATCGATGGCGAGGATGCGTCATGAAGTCGCCGGTCGTGAAACGTTCAATCGTCGTCGCCGGTCACAAGACCAGCGTCAGTCTTGAGGAAGCCTTCTGGAACGGCATGAAGGAGATTTCCGGATTGCGCGACATGACGCTGTCCGAGCTGGTGGGCGAAATCGACAGCAATCGACAGCAAGGCAATCTGTCGTCCGCCATTCGGCTCTTCGTGCTGGATTATTTCCGGACCCGTGCCATAGCCGCATCGTCGGATCCGAAGCCGCAAGGCTAGTTGCCAAGCCGCGTAAAGTAACCAACGTTGCCCACGCCGATCGACGAGGCCGCCGGCGGTCATGCCGTCAACGCGCGCTCGTTATGGACTCCGCGGCAAATACCCGTCGGTGAGCGCCTGCATGAAGGCGACGAGCGCGTCTAGCGACGAATATGGCCGCTAAGATCGGCAAGAGCGTGCGCTGTCTCTTCACTCGGATCCTCGGCGGGCCAGCGGGCAGAACAACAGTCCGGCAGCATAGCACCGCGGTCCGATCGCTTGAAGACGGCGTGCCCCGCGCAATACTAAATTCTATTTTACTTGCCAGTTGCGACAAGCTGCGACGTCGCCGGCACCAAGCCGCGCGCCGCCCCCGACTTCGAGCGACGGCTGCACAGGAGACGGGCGTTTCCAGCGAAGAAGCGCCCGCCGGACCCAGGCAACGAACTCAGTAGACGAGACCGGTGCCGGGCGGTTTTTCCAGCGCATCCGCCAATGACCGATACTCCGCGCAGTCGGAGCCGCAGATCGCGGCGATCCGGCTCAGATGATAGACGGCCTGGTCGCGGTTGCCCTGTTCGATCTGCCACAGACCGTAATAGTTCCAGGTCAGCACATGGTTCGGATCGGCTTTCAGCGCGCGCTCGTACCAGACTTGCGAGAGCTTGTAGTCGCCGAGCTTGCGATAGGAATAGCCGATCAGATTGGCCACGTTCGGATGTTCGTCGTGGCCGAGCGCCTTCAGCTCATCGATCGCGGCCGCATAATCGTTGCGATCGTAGATCGTCGCATAGGCCGCGCGATAGGCTTTCGCAAAAGCGGGATCGTCGAACAGGGACTGCTTGTCGGGCTTCTTTTTCGCCCTGTGGGTGGTGCGCGTGGCCTTGGTAGCTTGAGAAGGTGCGGGCGATTCATAGGGGGAAGCATAAGGGTCTCCACCACCACCGCCGCCCCCTCCTCCACCTCCACCGGCGGCCAGGGCCGGAACGACCGGGGCAGCCGCGGTCAGGCCCGCCAGAAACATAGCCAGTGTCGCAAACCGGATCACAGAGTTGGTCATGCACGCCTCCTGCTTTACGGGCGGTTGCTCCAGCCGCAGCTGTAAACACCACTTCAACCGGGGCATTCCCGCGCATTCGCGTTGCCGGAAAAATAATTGCGCTGGGTCAATACCTACCTGACAGGAGCGTTTATGAGTTCGAAACGAGTTGGGCTGAATGTGTTCCGTAAGCCCGCATTTGGCCGGAAGGTGCGTGCGCTTGTTTATAATCGCTCTAAGGTGCACCCGCATTTTGATCGCCAGGCTTGACCGGCTGGCCTGCGATTGGAAATACACATCATGACCAAACGGAACGGCACTCGTCCCCATCTGCCGCTGGGACTGGCCAAGCGCGGCTATTCGGGCGTGATCCAGCACCTCGCCGCCGGCGATGCCGGTTCCGCGCTGTCGGACAATGAGCTCGAAAGCCGGTTGATCGAACTGGGCTTCGTCGAAGGCGCCCGGGTCGAAGTGCTGCACGAGGGCATCGTCGGCCGCGATCCGATCGCGGTCCGCGTCGAGAACGTCACCATCGCGGTGCGCCGGCGCGAGGCCATGGCCATCATTGTCGCCTGAGGCGAGCGGACCCCAAAATATGGAAGCTCCGTTGCTGCATCTGGCCCTGGTCGGCACGCCGAACAGCGGCAAGACTTCGCTGTTCAATGCGCTCACCGGCAGCCGTCAAAAGGTGGCGAACTATCCCGGCGTTACCGTGGAGCGCAAGGAAGGCGGCTTCGTCACGCCCTCGGGCCGCCAGGTATCGCTGGTCGACTTGCCCGGCACCTATTCGCTGCGCGGCCGCAGCCCGGATGAAGAGATCACCCGCGACATGGTGCTCGGCCGCACGCCCGGCGAGGCCGTGCCCGACCTCGTGCTCTGCGTCGCGGATTCGACCAATCTGCGGCTGACCATCCGCCTGCTGCTGGAGCTCAAGAGCACCGGCCGGCCGCTGATGCTGGTGCTCAACATGTTCGACATCGCCAGCCGCCGCGGCGTCACCGTTGATGTGCCGCGTCTGTCGGAGGCCCTCGGCGTGCCGGTCGTCACCTCGATCGCGGTGCGCAAGGGCGGCACCGCCGAATTGCTGCGCCAGACCGACGAGATCGCGGCGCAGGCGCACACTCCGCCGGCGCAAAATCTCTGGGAGCCGCTGACGGTCGCGCAGTTGCGCGCCACCCAGCGCGAGGCCGACCGCATCATCGCAGCGACCGTGAGCCTGCCGACGCGGCCGGATTCCTGGACCGCGCGGATCGACGCCGTGGTGCTGCACCCGGTCGCGGGGCTCGTGATCCTGGCGCTCATCCTGTTCGTGATGTTCCAGGCGGTGTTCGCCTGGGCGCAGCCCCTGATGGAGCTGCTGTCACTGGCCTTCAGCGCACTCGGCCAGTTGGTGCACAGCACGTTGCCCACCGGCCTGTTGCAGAGCTTCCTCGAGAACGGCGTGATATCCGGCGTCGGCAGCGTCATCGTGTTCCTGCCGCAGATCATCATCATCTTCCTGTTCATCCTGCTCTTGGAAGATTTCGGCTACATGGCGCGCGCGGCGTTCCTGATGGACCGCATCATGGGCGGCGCCGGCCTGCACGGCCGCGCCTTCATTCCGCTGTTGTCGAGTTTCGCCTGCGCCATCCCTGGCATCATGGCGACACGGGTGATCGACAACCGCCGCGACCGGCTGACCACCATCCTGATCGCGCCGCTGATGACCTGCTCGGCGCGGATCCCGGTCTACACGCTGATCATCTCCGCCTTCATCCCGGACACCCAAGTCTGGGGCTGGGCCAATCTGCGCGGGCTGGTGATGTTCGGCCTCTACGCGGCCGGCATCGGCAGCGCCCTCGGCGTCTCGTTCCTCATAAAGTTCTTCATGTGGCGCGACTATGCACCGGCGCCGTTCATGCTGGAGCTGCCGGACTACAAGATGCCGCGCCTGAAGAGTATCGGGATCGGCGTCTATACGCGGGCAAAAATGTTCCTGCAGCGGGCCGGCACCACGATCTTCTCGATGATGGTGCTGATCTGGTTTCTGGCGTCGTTTCCGACGCCGCCGGCCGGCGCCGAAGGCCCCGCCATCAACTACAGCCTGGCCGCCATCATCGGCAAGGCGCTGGAGCCGCTGCTGGCGCCGCTCGGCTTCAACTGGCAGATCGCGGTGGCGCTGATCCCAGGCATGGCCGCGCGGGAAGTCGCGGTGGCGGCGCTGGGCACCGTCTATGCCATCGAAGGCGGCAAGGAAGCCGCCGATCAGATCGGCCAGGTGCTTGCCACCAAATGGAGTCTCGCGACCGCGTTGTCGCTGCTCGCCTGGTACATCTTCGCCCCGCAATGCGCCTCCACGCTGGCGGTGATCCGCCGCGAGACCGGAAGCTGGAAATGGATGGCGGTCACCTTCGGCTACATGTTCGCGCTCGCCTATGCGGCGAGCCTTGCCACCTACAACATCGCCGTCGCGTTCGGGGCGGGCTAGCCTGGATTTCCCGCCTTACGTCACCGCAGACGCTTCGGGCCGCCGAACGCTTCGCCAATGCGCCCGAGCGTATGCGCGGTCGCCTCGGCGATCGTCGCCTTGCGCAGGCCGAGTTGTTCGGTTGCGCGCGTCCGCAGAATACCCGCCAGGCCATGGACCACCGACCACGCGAACAGCGCGTCAAGATCGATATCGGAATGCGGCAAACGCCCCGGCAATTTCGCGATCGCCTCCCGGAGCGCCGCGAACGCATGCTCCGCCTTGGCCAACATGTCGGGATGCAGGGCGGGGTCAGGCAGACGGGTGCCGAACATCAGCTGGTAGTGCAGCGGATGTTTCCGCGCATAGTCCAGATAGGATTGGCCGAGATGACCGAGGTCCCTATAGGGGTCTTCGCTGCGCGGCCGCTGCTCTAGATAAGCGGCAAAGCTCGCAAAAGCTCGTCCGACGACTTCAGCAAGAATATGCTCACGACTGGGAAAATGCTTGTAGGGCGCCTGATGCGACACGCCCAGGCGCCGAGCAACGTCCCGGAGGCTCAATGAGTCGATGCCTCCCTTTGCGATAATCGCGAGCGCTTCCTTTACGCAGGCCTCACGCAAATCCCCCGGCCTTTTGCTTCCTGCCGTCATTCTGATGCCGAGTCATGCCTTCCATTACGACCGCCATTATCCGACTGCGCGTCCGCCGCGGCAAGGCAAGCAGCGATGTCTCGAGAAATTTCGACAGCAACCCCGGGCGAACGGTGGTCCGGCGACCAAGCGCCTCAAGCGTCTGCCGGGCGACAACGTCCGGGCTCGCTGCCGCGCTCATGCGCATGTCGGCACGGGCCTCGAATCCGCTTCGCACGGGTCCCGGCGCCGATGCAACGACATCCACGCCCGAAGACGAAAGTTCGAGGCGCAATCCTTCCGCGAAAGTCTGGATAAAGGCTTTTGTCGCCGCGTAGGCGGCTGCCCGCGGAACCCCCTGAAACGCCAGCAACGAACTCATGAGAACCAGCCCGCCGCGCCTCCGGGCCGCAAACCTGCGTGCAAAGTGATGCGAGAGCTCGACGACGGCGCGGCAATTCACGTCTATCATCTCAAGCTCGGAGCCGAGCGCGCCATCGATGAACGGCCCGGATGTGCCAAAACCGGCGATGGCGGCCAGCAGGCCGACGTCAAGATTCTCCGTTGCCGACGCGACGGCGCCGACTGCATCGCGTTGCCCGAGATCGACAACAAGAATCCTTGCTTGGATTGAATGCTTTCGCGTCAAATCCGCTGCGAGCGCCTCAAGCAATTCACGGCGGCGCGCAACCAGAACGAGGCTTATTCCTGCCTTCGCCAGTTCCACGGCGATCGCCCTGCCGATTCCGTCCGACGCTCCCGTGACCACCGCCCACGTCCCATAGTGCGAGAGCAGGCGACGTCGCCCCGCCGTTCCAGCCAAGGTGACCGATGTTGCCGATTGAAGGGACTGCGCAGACAAACCCGACCTCGTATGAAACTCTTGCCTGTCACCTGACGGAAATGATAGTCTCCGGGGTAGACACTGTCAACCTGCGATTTTGACGTCGACCGGCAAACAAGGCTTTATCTCGATGCACTCAGATAACGTCTACGTTTCCATCACCGGGCTCCGACTCAAGGGGCGCCGGCATCTGTTGAGGTTCTGGTGGCATACCCTCCGTTCGATGGTCCAGGCGCGCAGAGCGCCAGGCAATCTGAGAACGGAAATGCGTATGGTCGGGTGCGTTCATCACACGCTTTCGGTCTGGACCAGCGAACAAGCCATGCGGGCTTTCCTCGTGGCCGGCGCGCACCGCGATGCAATGAAGGTGTTTCGCGCAATCGGTAACGGTCGGACGCTTGGATTTGTAACCGACCGGCCACCGGATTGGGACGACGGTCTGCGGCGGTGGCATTCCGAAGCAAAGGACGTCTGATTACGCCATCCGCGTAATCGGAATCGGCCCGTCGGCTGCAAGTCGCCCAGACCCCGGCAGGCGCCGCGACGCCCTTGGCGCGAAAGCCGGCAAGTTTCTCCCCGCGGATCGGGGCAGCGCGCGAACTCGCTCGATGCTGCGACGGCTCGCTCGATGACGCCGCCGAGGCCGACTGGACATTGGAACGTGGCTCGCCGCGGCCCTCATAGACGCTGCGTCGAAACATCGACACCATCCGGAGACCAGAACTGACCTATTTGGCTCGGGTCTCCGGTTTTCTGCGACCAAGTTACAGAACTAGGCGGCCTTGTTCGGTACCGCGGGCTTGTTCGATACAGGGTTCGGGCTCGGTGGAGCGCCAGGCTTGATATCGATTTTCTTGGTCGTCTTCACGGCTTTGGCGGGCTTCTTGATCGTAAGGTGCAGCACGCCCTTGTCGAAATGAGCTTCGACCGCTCCCTCTTCCGGCTCGAAGGGTAACAACATCGATCGATAGAACGAGCCGTAGCTGCGTTCCTCGACATGCCAGTTCTTCTCTTCCTTCGTGCTCTCGGCTTTCTTCTCGCCGGAAATCACCAGCTGATTGTCGTCAAGGCTGACGTTGATATCCTTCTCGTCCACGCCGGGAAGCTCGGCGGTCACTTCGAAGGCGTCATTCGTTTCCGCCACATTGATTGCCGGCGCGCCGGCCCCAATGTCGGGAGAACCCGGTTTCTGATCCAAAGCACGAAATGCGTTTTCCATCTCGCGCCGCATGACCCGGAACGGGTCCAGTTCCTGGCTCCTGGTCCACAATCTCGGAAGGCTCATCTGTTCTCTCCATCCGTTAGAAAAATCGCAAAAAATATCTTGGCCTTCGCAATTCTGGTGACCTTGATCTGGCTCAAAACGCCGAATTATTTCCAGACGAAACGTACGAACCCGATGGCCTGCGCACGAGCGAATGCTCGTCTCTCTGATCAACAGATAAAGTGTGTCAAACTGATCCACGCTCACGTTGCGCTAGATCAATTGCATGCAACTCTCCCGGGAGCATCGTTTCGCCGTCTTTCCGAATACGACGGCTCTGCTGAAGGTCGCAGCGCCGTTCAAAAATTTTTGGAGATGTTGTCATGAACAAATCATCCCGAGTTATGCTTCTTGCGCTGATGGTCGCCACGGCGCCCGCGCTCGTCACGCCCGTCATCGCGGCGCCAGTAGCATCCTCGTTAATGCTGCGAAGCGCGGTGGTGCCATCGGTGGAAACCGTGCGATACCGCCACGGCTATGGCGGCGCCGCCGTTGGCCTCGGCATCGCGGGCGCACTGATCGGCGGGGCTATTCTCGGCGCAACTCAGCCTTACGGCTATTACGGCTACCCGCCCGGCTATTACGGTCCGGCCTACGTCGTTCCGCCGCCGTACGTTGGTGACGACGCGGTCGGCTATTGTGTGCAGCGCTTCCGGTCCTATGACCCCTATTCCGGCACTTATCTCGGTTACGACGGCCTGCGACATCCATGCCCGTGATGGTGGTCGTCTAACGCGTGGTCCTCTGGCGTGAGCCTCACCGCGGTTCGCAGCGAACCAACCTCCCTCCCTGTTCACCGATGGGACAATCCGGTTACGACGACACCGTCGGCGTGACCGGATTTCTTTGGTTTTCATCAACTTGTTCGCAACAATTCCGTAATCGCCTGCTTTTTTCAAATTGGCACGGGATTATCCGGCGCGGGATTGGAACCTAAGCATCGCGTAGGCATTTCTGCTCGGGTGGCAGGAATGACCGATCATGACCATGAGGCGGCGCGAGTTTTTGGCGGGGACCGCGATCCTGGTGCTGAGCACCATGAAAAGCCGGGCCACCATCATTTCCGGCGGCCTGCCGTGGACACCCGATGCGGGCACCCCGCCGATCCCGGTCAGGCCGGGCCCTTGGCATTATTTCACCTCAGATGAAGGCCGCGCGGTCGAAGCGCTCGCCGACCGCATCATCCCGCCCGATCCGCAAACGCCCGGCGGCAAGGATTCCGGATGCGCCGTCTTCGTCGACCGTCAGCTCGCCGGGCCCTATGGCCGCTCCGAGGGCCACTACAACCAGCCGCCCTTCATGCCCGGCACCAAACAACAGGGTTCGCAATCCCAGAAGGGACCGGCGGCCGTCTATCGCGAGGCGCTGGCCGCGCTCGATCGATATTGCCAGTCGACCTATCAGGGAAAGCGTTTTGCCGACCTGTCCGATGAGCAAAAGGATGAACTTCTCAAAAACATCGAAGATGAGAAGACAAAGCTTGAAGGCATCGACGGTAAATCCTTCTTCGCGCAGGTGATCAAGGACGTGCAGACCGGCTTCTTCGCCGATCCGATCTACGGCGGCAACCGCGACATGGTGGCGTGGAAGATGATCGGCTATCCCGGCGCGCGCTACAATTATCTCGACTGGGTCGATCGCCACAATGAACGCTTTCCACTGCCGCCCGTGAGCCTGATGGGCCGCGCCGATTGGTCACCGAAACCTTAAGTGCGAGGGGCGATGCCGAAAAAATTGCCGAAGAAGGACGTCGTCATCATCGGGCTGGGCTGGACCGGATCGATCCTCGCCCATGAACTCACCGACGAAGGCCTCGACGTCATCGCGATCGAGCGCGGCCCGTGGCGCGACGCGCCGACCGAATTCCCGCCGAATTACGCCCAGGACGAGTTGCGCTACCGCATTCGTCACGAGCTGTTCCTGCGGCCCGAGCAGAACACCTTCACCTTCCGCAACAAGATGAACCAGACCGCGCTGCCGATCCGCGACTGGGGCTCGTTCATGCCGCCCAACGGCGTCGGCGGCGGTGGCGTGCACTGGAATGCGGAAACTTTCCGCTTCATGCCGTCAGACTTCGTGCTGAAGACGCACCTGACCGAGCGTTACGGCGCCGCCTTCCTGCCCGAGGACATGACGATCCAGGATTTTGGCGTAACCTATGACGAACTGGAGCAGCATTACGACGCGTTCGAATATCTCTGCGGCACCTCGGGCACGGCGGGCAATCTGCGCGGCCAGATCCAGGAAGGCGGCAATCCGTTCGAAGGGCCGCGTTCGCGGCCCTACCCGACGCCCGCGCAGAAACAACCCTTCAGCCACACGTTGTTCGCCAAGGCCGCGCGCGAGCTCGGCTACAAGCCGTTTCCACAGCCGTCCGGCAATCTCTCCCAGGCCTATACCAACCCGCTCGGGCTCCGCATGGGCCCCTGCACCTATTGCGGGTTCTGCGAATGGTTCGGTTGCGGCAATTATTCCAAGGCCAGCCCGCAGACGACGATCCTGCCGCTCCTGGTCCGCAAATCGAACTTCACGGCGCGCGACAATTCGGAAGTGCTGCACATCAACCTCGATCGGTCGGGCAAGCACGCCACCGGCGTCACCTTCGTCGATACCGGCGGCGTCGAATGGGAGCAGCCGGCCGACCTCGTCATCCTATCGGCCTACACGCTGTTCAATGTGCAGATGCTGCTGAACTCAAAGATCGGCACCCCCTACGATCCCGTTGCCAACAAGGGCGTGATCGGCCGCAACTTCACGCACCAGACCATCTCCAGCGTCAACGGCTTCTTCGACAACAAGAAGTTCAACTTCAATCCGTTCATTGCGTCGGGCGCAATCGGCATGTGCATCGACGAATTCAACGGCGACAATTTCGATCACGGGCCGCACGGCTTCGTCGGCGGCGGCTATATGGGACAGGTGCAGACCAACGGCCGGCCGATCCAGTCGGCGTCGGTGCCGCCCGGCACGCCGAAATGGGGCGCGGTGTGGAAGAACGCGACGCGTGACAACTATCTCTCCACCGTCAAGCCGGGCACCGGCGTGCATGGCAGCTTCTACAGCTATCGCGACGTCTATCTCGATCTCGATCCCACCTACACGGATCGCTTCGGCCGTCCGCTGATGCGGATGACGATCGATTTCCACGACAACGAGCTGAAGCAGAACGCCTTCCTGACCGACAAGTTCGCCGAGATCATCCGGGCGATGGGTGCGCATACGCTCGACAAGCAGTATCGCAAGGGCCCCTATGACGCGACCGATTACCAGACCACGCATCTGAACGGCGGCGCGATCATGGGCACCGATCCCTCGACCAGCGCGATCAACCGCTATCTGCAGAGCTGGGATGTGCCGAACCTGTTCGTGATGGGCGCCAGCGCTTTCCCGCAGAACGCCGGCTACAACCCCACCGGCACGGTGGCGGCGCTGGCGTTCTGGGCGGCCTCCGCGATCCGCGGCCAATACCTGAAAAATCCGGGGCCGCTGGTCCATGCGTAGCGCGGCGAAAATCTCGGTGATCGCAATCGGCGCCGCCGCAGCCTGGCTCGGGGGTGTCGGGTTGAGCGGCGCGGACCCGGACAGCCAGGCGTTCGATCAGATCGAAAGGGGCCGTTACCTCACGACGGTCGCGGATTGCTATGCCTGTCACACCGTGCCGGAGGCCGGCAAACCCTTTGCCGGCGCCCGTCCAATCGAAACGCCGTTCGGAGTGATCACCTCGTCGAACATCACGCCGGACAACGACACCGGTATTGGCGCCTGGACCGACGAGCAGTTCGACAGCGCCGTGCGCAAGGGCGTGCGGCCGGACGGCAGCCGGCTATACCCCGCGATGCCGTTTACGGCCTACACCAAGATGTCGCGCGAGGATGTGATGGCGATCCGCGCCTACCTCAAGACGGTCGAGCCGGTGCATCAGCCGGTCAAATCCAACACGCTGCCCTTCCCGTTCAACATTCGCACGGCGATGCGGGCCTGGGATGGGCTGTATTTCACCGAAGGCGAATTCCAGCCCGAAGGAAGCCAATCCGCAGCCTGGAATCGCGGCGCATATCTGGTGCAGGGTCCCGGCCATTGCACGGCCTGCCACACGCCGAAAACCGTGCTCGGCGGCGACAAGACCACCGACAATCTGCGCGGCTTCAACCTCCAGGGCTGGTTTGCGCCTGACATCACCGGCGACAACAACCAGGGACTGGGCCAGTGGGGCGAGGCTGACATCACCGGCTATCTCAAGACCGGGCACAATCGGATGACCGCCGCGACCGGGCCGATGGCGGAGGAAGTCGTCAACGCCACGTCGCAATATAACGACCGCGATCTCAGTGCGATCGCCACCTATCTGAAATCGTTGCCGCAGCGGCAGGATAATGCGGCGCCGTTGCCGGCCAACTCGCCGGTGATGATCGCGGGCCAGGCGATCTACCGGGATCAATGTTCCGCCTGTCACGGCATCGACGGCCGCGGGGTGGCGATGCTGTTCCCGTCGCTGGCGCAATCGGCGCTGGTCCATGCCAGCGACTCCACCAGCGCCATTCACCTCGTGCTGCGGGGCGGCCGGAGCGTGGCAACCAAACAGGAGCCGACCGCGCCGGGGATGCCGTCATTCGGCTGGCAGTTGAATGACGAACAGGTGGCGGCGGTGCTGACCTACATTCGAAACGCCTGGCAAACGGCGGCGGCGCCGGTTTCCGCCGAGACGGTCGGCAAGGCGCGCAACCAGCTTCGCACCCGTTCCGATTAGAAGAAGATCCGCTTCGAGGCGGCGAGGGTCGGCGTTACGTGCCGGTCGATGACCGTTCCAAAATGGCCTTGCGCAGCGCCCGGGATAAGGCTTCCACCGAATACGGCTTTTGAATCAGTTCAAACCCGTGATGGGTATTCTCGGCCAGGACGCTGCTGTAACCGCTGGTCAAGACCACCGGAAGATGCGGATGCCGCTCGCGTATGATCGTGGCCAGCTCCACGCCGTTCATGCCGGGCATGATGACATCGGAAAACACCAGATCGAAAGCGGATTGATCCGCGGCGATCAGCGCCAGTGCCTGCTTGGCATTATCGGCCCGACGGGTTGCATAGCCCAGATCCTGAAGCAATTCAGTCGAAAAACGTCCGACGTCCTCATTGTCTTCCACCACCAGGATGCGGTGGCCGCGGCCGCTCGTGGCCGCCTCGAGATTGCCTGCATTGATGTCCGCCTGGCTCGCGGGCGCCGCCGCCTGCGGCAAATAGATGGTGAATGTCGAGCCTTCTCCCAAAGCGCTGAAGACGACGATTTCGCCGCCGGACTGCTTGGCGAATCCGACGGCCTGGCTGAGACCGAGGCCGGTGCCTTTCCCAACCTCCTTGGTCGTGTAAAACGGCTCGAAGATGGACGTGAGTTTGTCGGGCGCGATGCCGGTGCCGGTATCCGTGACCGAAACTGCGATGAATTTTCCGCCGCGTTTTTCGCTGGTGCCCGACGCCGGGATCGCATTCGCCTTCTCGACACTTATCGAGATCAGCCCCTCGCCGTTCATGGCGTCGCGGCTGTTGACGGCGAGATTGATCAGCGAGGTCTCGAATTGTGCGATATCGGCCATCGCAAAACAATCGGGATCGCGGATCTCGAGACCGATCTGGATTCTTCCACCGACAAGCGGACGGATCAGCTGCGCGATGCCTTCGACCTGCAGGCCGACATCGAACACCTGCGGCGCCAGGGGCTGCCTGCGCGCGAACGCCAGCAGCTGTCCGGTCAGTTTGGACGCCCGGTCCACCGTGTCGGAAATCGCGTCGATGTAGCGGCGACGACGCTCGGCGGGCAGTTCGCGACGGCGGAGGAAATCGGTAGCCGAACGGATGATCGTCAGCAGATTGTTGAAGTCGTGCGCGACGCCGCCGGTGAGTTGTCCGACCGCTTCCATCTTCTGGGATTGACGCAGCGCCTCTTCGGCCTGGCGGCGTTCGGTGATATCGACCGCTTCCGGCAACACGGCGGTAACGCTGCCATGCTGATCGAACACCGGGCGCATGGCAAAATCGAAATAGCGGTCGCCAATCGGCAAATGCAGCAGCATCTCGGTCCGCATGCTTTCGCCGCGTTTGACCGCCGCAAAGGCATTGACGACGGCCTCGCGAACCTCGGGGGTGGCGGAAAACCAGGCCGTATCCCAGAACGGCTTGCCGACGACATCAGCCGCGGTCGCCGTGATTCCGGCCAGCGCGGTCTTGTTGGCGTAGATCACCTTGCCGTCGAGGTCGAGGAGTCCCTGGTACTGGTTGCTGGTTTCGAACATCGCGCGCAGTTGCGCCTCATTGGATTCGAGCTGGGCGGTCCGCTCCCCGATGCGCTGCTCGAGCGTTTCGTTGAGGCGACGCAATTCGCCTTCAGCTTCCTTCGCGGCCGTGACGTCGTGAGCCACCCCGATGAAACCGATATGCTTGCCGGCCGGATCCCAGCGCGGCTGTGATTCCGATCGCATCCACCGCCATGCGCCATCGGACCGGCGATATCGCGCTTCCAGCACAAACGGCTTCAGCGAGGCCTCGCCCGCGACACTTTCCTGCACGATCCGCGCCTGGTCGTCGGGGTGAAGAATCTCCCGCCAGTCGAAGACAATCGCCTCCTGATATGGCAGGCCGAGGAAATCCAGATAGGCCTGATTGGCGAAGCTGCGGGTGCGGTCCAGCTTGCTGACCCACATCGGCACCGGCGCGCTGTTGGCGATGAGCCGAAAGCGCTCTTCGCTCTCTCTCAGCAATTCCTTCGCCAGCGTGCGTTCGGTAATGTCCATGTGGGCGCCGACCAGCCGCAGCGGCTTGCCCTTTTCATCCCGCTCGATCTGCGCCTCGCAGGCGATCCACCGGACCTGCCCATCGCTCGGCCTGACGATGCGGTATTCGGACGAATAGCGGAGTTCGGGTCCATTGATCGTCGCGAGAAAATGCTGCACGGCCCGGTCGCGGTCCTCGGGATGAAGGCGCCTCACCCAGTCCTCGTGGGTATCGACGGCGTCCGGGTTCAGGCCGTGTATCTCCAGATATTCGGGCGAGCGGCGTCCGTTGTCGAAGCCCTTCCTGAGATCGACCGTGACCCCTCCGATGCGGGCGATTTTTTGCACGCGGGCAAGATCGTTTTCGCGGTCCTTCAGTAATCGTTCGGTAACCACCCGCTGCGTGGTTTCGACCACGATGGCGATGACGCCGGCCGGCCGGCCGGCCTCGTTCAGAACGGGCGAATAGTCCAGATTCATCCAGACCTGCTCGGGGCGGCCATGCCGGTAGAGGGTGAACTCCTGGTCCGTGTAGGCCAGGGTACCGCCGCTCAGCCCCACTTTCATGACGTTGTCGTTGAAGTCGGCGACCTCGGGCCATCCCTCGCGCACCTTCGACCCGAGCAGTTTCGGGTGCCGGCCGCCGGCGAAGCCTGAATAGGCGTCGTTGTAGATCATGACGCCGTCGTCGCCCCATAGCAGCACGATGGGCACGGGCGACCGCAGCAGGGTTTCGGTGACGGTTTTCAGGCTTTGAGGCCATGCCGAAAGCGGTCCGAGGCCGGCTTTCGCCCAGTCGAACTGCCGAATCAATGTGGCAAGTTCGCCGCCGGCGGTCGGAAACAATCCACCGGATCCGGCCGATACACCCTCGTCAGGCACCTTTTCCCCCCTCGAAATGCCCTAACATCAACCCCGGTAAATGCTCTGCGGGCACTTTGGTTCCGTCGGAATTGCCGTCGGCGGCAGCGGCCCGGCGGGCTCGCCGTGGCATGACCGCAGCGGGGCGGCTGCCGGGTCATCCGTTGATCCCTGTCGACATGTCCATTCGGCCCGTGTTTAGGCTTTTTGGGCTGTCCGATATCGGTATTGTCAACGGACAGATTCTCGGCCCACGCGCGTCGCGACAAAGGGCGATGCCGCCCGAAAGGACACCAAGCGTTGAAAGAGAAGGAGCTCCGAATAGCGCTGGTATGCTTCGGAGGCGTTTCGCTTGCGGTCTACATGTATGGAATCAGCAAGGAGATTCTCAAGCTGGTTCGCGCCTCCAGCGCCCTGCACGGCATCATGAACCGTTCCGAGCGATCGGCGGCAAACTTCTTCGACAAGTTCGACCGCAATGATCCCGAGTACGACACCGACGAGATCTATTTCGAACTGCTTCGGGATATCGGGCAGACGCTTGAGCTGCGCGTCATCGTCGATGTCATCGCCGGCGCCTCGGCCGGCGGCATCAACGGCACCATGCTGGCGCGTGCGCTCAGTCATGACCTGCCGATGGGTGCGCTGCGCGACCTCTGGCTGAACCATGCCGACGTCAGCGATCTGCTTGCTCCAGAGGCCCGCGCGAGCGCCGCCAGCAAACTGATCCTCAAGCCGATGATCTGGCTACTGGGCGCAACCGGCCTGTGGGAGCCGATCAAGGATCCGGAAGTCCGGCAGAACCTGTCGCTGTTCGTGCGGTCCCGCTGGTTCAGGCCGCCGCTCTCGGGATCGCGGATGTCCGAGCTGATGTACAACGCGGTGACTTCAATGGTCGATCCGGGAAACGGAACGGCGTCATTGCTGCCGGCCGGCCACGGGCTCGATCTCTATGTCGCCGTGACCGATTACCACGGCTATGAGCAGCCGATTCCGATCCACAATCCGCCGATCATTCACGAGCGTGAGCACCGGCACATTCTGCACTTTGCCTATCGACAGCAGGCCAACGGCGAGAGCGTCAGCGACTTCGTGCTGGAGAATGCCGCGGCCCTGGCCTTCGCGGCGCGCGCGACGTCGTCCTTTCCGGGCGCGTTCCCGCCGGCGCAGATCAGGGAAATGGACGAGTTTATCGCGCGCAAATCCGTCGACTGGCCGCGGCGCGCCAGATTCATCGCGGGGAATTTCGAGCCCTACTCCCGCAAGAACATCGATCCCGCCACGATCTATTTCATCGACGGCAGCGTGCTGAACAACCGGCCGTTTCACCAGGCGATAGCAGCCATCCGGGATCGCCCGGCGTACCGCGAGGTCGACCGGCGGCTGGTCTATATCGACCCCGATCCGGATCGATCCGGCACTTCGAACCGCCGCGACCTTCCCGGCTTTTTCTCGACTCTGAAGGGCGCGTTATCCGATTTGCCCAGCGCCGATCCCGTGGCGGACGAACTTGGCTGGGTCAGCGATTTCAACGATCGAATGAAGCTGCTGCGGGAGATCATCGAGAATGCGAGGCCGAACGTCAGCCAGTTCGTTGCCGAGATCATCGGCACGCTGCCGGACCGGCCTGCCCAGTCCGGGCAAATCCGCGCCTGGCGCGAACAGATCAACGCACAGGTGAGGATCGATGCCGGATTTGCCTATGAAGGGTATATCCGGCTCAAGCTGGCCTCCGTCCGCGCCTTCATCGCAAGCCTGATCGTCGGCATTCGCGGAGCGGCGCCGCGTTCGCAATTCGCCCGCGCGATAGCGGAAATCGTCGACGTCTGGGCGGCCGAAACCGGAATCGTCTACAGCAGGGGGCAGCCGATCCTCGAGAACCCTGCGACCGCGCCCGGGCATCCGCGCTGGACGGAACTGCTGCTTGATTTCGACGTCGACTACCGCAAGCGGCGCTTGCATTTCCTGATCGAAGGCCTGAACCGGCTCTATCAGCCCTCCGACCGCATGCATTTCGAGGATCGAAACTGGCGGGCGATCGACGCGCTGAAGCGGAATTTCTACAACTGCCTGGAAGACCTCAAGCACCAGGAAAACGTCTCCGCCTTCACCGCTGCGACCCGCGACCTTGCCGAAGACCTGTTTCGTTCGGCGCCGGCGGCCGGCGATGCCGAGAAGCTGCGGGCGTATGCGGAACTGTTCGTGCAGCGGCACAGGGAGGCCATGGACGATCTGATCGGCCGGCTGGCGGAGGAGATCAATCTCGATTCCAGCACCAACGATATCGACATTCTGCTGGCCTCGACCGATCCGGACCAATGGCATCCGGAGGCGCGCCGGGAAATTCTCATCGACCACCTCGGCTTCCCTTTTTGGGACGTTTTGACATTTCCGGTGATGCCCTGGCGCGAGGCCGGCGAACTCCACGAGATCCTGGTGGATCGCATAAGCCCGCAGGACGCGACCGCGCTTGGCGAATTCAGCGGAAGCACCGCGCTGAGGGGCGTCCGCTTCGCGCATTTTGCCGCGTTCTTTTCACGGGCGTATCGCGAGAACGATTACCTGCTCGGACGTATCCACGCGCTGGATCGGTTGATCGACATCGTCTGCAATTCGGCGCGGCTCGATATCGAGAAGCAGCGCAGCTCGGTCGCGGCGCTGAAGGTGCGCGGGTTCAAGAGAATTCTGGACGCCGAAGAACAACACCTGCCGAACAGCGTCGATTTGATCGCCAGATTGCGCAGCTCGATCGCCGCCCTGGAAGCGCGCAGCATCAAGTCGGCGCCCTAGGGCCGCGGCGGGCTCGCGGCCGGCGGCGTCAGCACCAGCGGCGGCTTCGGCTTCGGCCGCGCCAGGGGAGGCCCGGGCGCGGGGCGCACCTCGATCGGCGGCGGTAGCGGCGCAAGCTGCTGACTGACCACGGGGGCACCGGGGCTGGCGGGGGAAGCTGGCGGCGCGGCCGCAGCCGGCGGGCGCGGCGCGCCGAACTTTGGCTTCGGCGGCGGCCGGCGCAGATCGCGGCCTGGGAGCAGCAGGTTGGACGTCGGCTGGTCCGAAGGCTCCGCGTCCGGTGCTGCGGCCGAAGCCGGCGGAAGCGACGCCGGCGTCGTTGCCGGTGGCGGCTCACCGCGCTCGATCGAATCCAGCCGGCGGGTTTCGCGATCGATCGCCCTCACCGCCAGCCATGACGACAGCGACGCCACGTCGACAGTGCGGTTGAGCGCATCAGGCGAGCCCACCGCGAACAATTGGATTTCCGGACGGCTTGTCGGCTGGCCCACAGCGGTGGAAGCAAGGATGACGCGAATGTCGGCCTGGTCGGCGGGAATATCGTAGCCGCCGGATATGATGGCGCGCGCGCCGTCGGCCTCGAGCGTAGTCGCGCCGATGTGCAACCGGCCGTCTCCGATACTGAATGGAATTTGCGCCGCCTTCACCGTCAACGCGCCGGCCGAAAGTACCTTATCGACGATCTGCCGCAACCTGGCGTCGTCGGTCGCCTGGCCACTATCGCTGGCGCGGATCGCGACCTCGAAGGCGCGCGGATCGAGCCCCGCGACGCGCGCGGATTCCAGCGTCACGGTACCGCTGCCGGACAACGCGCCCGTCAGCGCCGAGGCGCTGCGGCCCTGGCTCGTCAGCGTCAGCTGCATCGAGTTGCGCCCTGTGGGCATCGCGAGGTTCCGATAGCGCAACGCGGTGCCGTCGACGCCTGTGAGCCGAACGCTCGCATTCAGCGCGATGCCATTTGCGCTCGGCCTGGCGTCAATGGTCGCCGTGGTTTCGCCGCCGCCGATTCCGCCCTTGATGGCGTCGAAGGTCAGCGACTGGCCGTCGCTCCTGACGGTACCGCTGACGGGCCGCAACTCTCCGCCGCCCGGCAGCGCGCCGCGCAGCGCCTGAAATGCGATTCGGCCGCGCCAGCCCTTCAACAGTCCGCCGCCGAGCGGCTCGGCCGTATCGCGGCCGGATGCGCCGATGGCAAGCGCGAACGCCGGCGCGAGATCGAGCGTGTCGAGACCGACTTCGCCGTCGACGTTCCGTTCGCCGTCAAGCGTCACCGCGACGCGCCCGCGCAACCGCGAACCGGATATCGTGCTGTCGAGATCGTCGAAGGTCAGTCTGTTGCCGGCCAGCGACACGCGCGAGGACAGGCTGACGTTCTGCGCAAGCCGGTCGGTCGGTTTGAGATCGAACAGCGGCGCGAGACTGACGCCGCGAACGTTCAGATTGACGCTGGCCCTGGCCTCCTGCGCCCAAGGCTCGGTGGTACCCTGCGCTTCCGCGTCCAGCCCGCTTCCCGTCATCTTCGCTTTCAGCCGCAACGGCGAATGCCACACGCCCGCCACCGATCCCTCGAATTGCGCCGGGCCTTCACCGGCGGCGACCGCGCGATCAAGCCCGAGCAGCGCCAGCAGAATGCGTCCCTGATCCGACGACAGTTTCGATTCAAGGCTGAATTCGCTGCGCTGGAGGGCATCCAGATCGATCCCGCCCAGCGCCGATAGGTCGGGTGTCGCGGTGAGCGTCGCGGTGCCCTTGAGCTGCGGCGCATCCAGATCGAGCGTGGCAGAGGCGATGGGACCATCTGCCCCTGCTTTGTTCCTGCTGAGATCGAGGACCAGTTTTGTGCGCACGGGGCCTGGACCCGTTCCCAACCCATTGAGCCGCGAGGCAACCGACGGCGCGAACGGCGCAACGAGCGCGGTAAGCTGGCCCAGCGACGCTGCGGTCGAATCGAGCGCCAGCCTTCCGACCAAACTGACGCGATCGAAATTGCCGCCACCCTCCAGCGTTACGCTGTCGGGCTGGCCGATCTTCAACCGGTCGAGCAGGAAGGATTTCGGACCATAGCCCAGTCGCGCCATGAACGGCCGCAACTCCTGCCCCGCCGAAATGGCGCGGCCGATGTCGAGCGACAGTTGCGCTTCCTCGGGCCAATCGCCCGGCGGGCCCGCCAGCGAACGCGTCAGGGCGGCCGCGGCATCGAGATCGAGCCGCTCCCCCTTCAACTCGGCGTCGAAGCGGGAGCCGCCGCCGGCCGGCAGATTTGACAGCGCCATTCGGCCTTCGACGGCGCCGCCGTCGATCTCGGCCTTCAGGGCTTCGATCGCGAAGGCGCCCGCGGCCACGCTGACATTGCCGCGCAGGCGCAGCGGCTTTTGGCTGCGATAGGTCACCTCGCTGCGGCCCTGCAGCCACGCCGCCAGCGCATCCGGATCGGACGATTCGACGCTGAGGGCGCCGGTGAAGCTGGACGGACCGGCCGGCGCATTGGCGCCGGTCAGGGACACCAGCGTCGCGCCGGGCGCGCGTAGGTCCAGCCGCTCGATGGTCCAGGATTTGGTGTCGCTCCTGAGCCCGGCGGCCAGGTTCTGCACCGGACGGCCGCCCAGCATGATCTGCTCGGCGCTGAACTCGATTTGCGTCGGGATCGGCGACTGCGGGATGCCGGCCATCAGCGCGCGCAAGCCGGGCACTACCCGCAGCAGCTCGGATGCGCTGTTGTCCTTGTTGTCCCGGGCGGCGAACCGGTCGGCATCGAGCTGCCGCGCCGAGAGCACGGCATGCAGCAACGGCGACGCACCGAAGCTGATATCCCCGAGGCCGGAAAATCTCAGCGCCCGCTCTTCCGCGCCGTAGCTGACATCGAGCTGGTCGAGCTTTGCGGTCGCCGGATCGGCCTTGACCTTGGCCGATATTTTCCAGGGCGTGACCGGGACATTGCCCTTGACGTCCCCTTGGGCCTTGAGCCCGGCGGGAACCGCCAGCACGAGCGCGCCGTCAAAACGCGGCGTGCGGGCCTCGAAGGACAGCACGCCCTCGAGGTCGACGGCGAGCGGACGCGCGCCGGGATCGATGTTGAGATGGACGCGGGTGCCGTTGCCGTCGCCGGCCGGACCGGACGAAATCCGGAACGGATAGCGCAGCCCCGACAACACGAAATTGCCGTCGCCCCGCACCGCGCCTGCCAGCGAGCGCACATCGCCGGAGAAGGCGATATCGCTCAGCTCCAGCGTGCTGCGGCTTGCGGCATCGTGCAGCGCGACGCGGCCGGTCAGGTTCAGGCGGTCGATCGAAAGCGATCCCAGATTGAATTTTCCGGTCGACGCCGGCAGTTCGACCCGGCCCTGCCGATCGAGGCCGAGATCGACCGACAGGCCGTTGATCGTCAATTCGTCCGCGCGCCATTCGCCGCGCATCAGCGAGCCCAGGCTGAACTCGACATCGAGCTTGTCGGCGCGGATCTTGCCGAGATCGTTGGCGCCGCCGACCACCACCGAGCGCAAACGAAGCGACGGCGTCGGCAACAGCCGCGCGTCGAGTTCGCCGGCGACGTGCACCGGCGCGCCGATCACCCGCGTCGCCTCGGCCTCGAATTGCGGCCGGAATTGATTCCAGTCGATGAAGTACGGCCCGATTAGCGCGGCCATCAGCGCGATGATAAAGGCAATCGCCAGTCCGAGCAGCGTCGTCTGCACGGTGTCTCCCTTTGAGCACGCTCCAGGGCGGGTCGGTGACCCGGCCCATCCGCTGGCGCCTCGCGCCCGCCGCCGCCGAAATCAACCCCGGAGCAGCGCCATATATAGAGACAACTGTGGCGAAGTCACAGCGGCATCGCGCGCGGGCCTCCTCACCAGCTTCCGGGAAGGTTCTTCAGGCCGCGCAGTACGAAGGTGGGCCGCCATTCCGGATTTTCGGCGTTGTCGAGCTTGAGATCTGGCAGGCGGCGCAGCAGGGTCGAAATCGCCACCTCGGCCTCGATCCGCGCCAGCTGGGCCCCGAGGCAGAGGTGGATGCCCCCACCAAAGGACAGCGGGCGGATTTTGGGGCGGGTGATGTCGAGCCGGTCCGGCCGGTCGGGATAAACAGCGGGATCCCGGTTGGCCGAACCCAACAGGCACAGCACGCTTTCACCTTTCGGGATCTTCTTGCCACCGAGGTCGTCGATGTCCTCCAGCGCCACCCGGCCGGTCAATTGCACCGAGGAATCGTAACGCAGGAATTCCTCGATGGCGTTGGGGATGAGTTCGGGATTGGCCTTGAGCAGCGCGAGCTGGTCGGGATTGCGATGCAGCGCCAACAGCCCGTTTCCGATCAGATTGACTGTCGTCTCGTGGCCCGCGCCGAACAACAGGATGATGTTGGCGGTCAGTTCCTCATTGGAGAGCTTGCTGCCGTCTTCCTCGGCCTGCACCAGCTGCGTGGTCAGATCGTCGCCGGGGTTTTTCCGCCGCAGCTCGAAGAGCTGCTGGAAATACATCTGCGCCATCAGGTTGCCGGCATTCGCCTTATCGATTTCAGCGCGCGTCAGCGGCACCGGATCGAGCAGCCGTCCGCCGTCGCGCGAGCTGGTATAAAACACCTCGCGGTGTTCCTCGGGAATTCCCAGCATGTCGCAGATGATCGTGACCGGCAGCCGGAACGCGAAATCCTCGATCAGGTCCATGCGTCCCTGGGGCGCAATGCGATCCAGCGTCTGGTCGACGATCTCCTGGATGCGCGGCCGCATGTCCTCGACCCGGCGCGCGGTGAACGCTTTCACCACCAGCCCGCGCAGGCGGGTGTGATCGGGCGGATCCTGCTGCAGCATCCAGTGGCTCATACTGCGGAAGACCGGCTCCTCCATGATATCGGGGCCATAGCGCCGCTTGGTCCGCTCGACGTAATCCTTGCCGAAGCGCTTGTCGCGCATCACCAGGCTGACCTCGGCATGACGGCTGGCGACGTATGCCCCGAACGGCGTGAGGTGCATGGGATCGGTGGTGCGCAGCCGATCGTAATGCGGATAGGGATCGCGAATGAAGTCCGGCGACAGCGGATTGAACAGCGGCTCGGATGCGGCGGTCTGAACATGCTCGTTCATGGATGACCTCACTCTGGTGACGGGCCGAAATTCGATACACTCTTGTATCGAGTTGCATTCTGACTTAAAATCTTTCGATGTCAAGAGTTCGGACCAGACCGACCCGGGACGACACCCGCGAAAAGCTGTTCGAGGCGGCGGCACGCGTCTTCGAGGAACAGGGCATCGGCGGCGCCAGCATCGAGGCCATCGCGGCCGCAGCCGGTTTCACGCGCGGCGCGTTCTATTCGAATTTTACCAGCAAGGACGAACTGATCATCGCCATGCTCGAGGATCACGTCGAGCAATCCATTCGACGCAATCTCGATCTTCTCGCCAGACACGAAAACATCGCGGGTTTCATCGAAGCCCTGAAAACGATGGACCGCAGCCGGCAGGATCCGCTCGGCCGTTCTCCGCTTTTGCACATGGAGATGATCCTGTTTGTCGCGCGCGCCGAAAAGCGCAGACCGGAACTTGCCAAGCGCCTGCGCGCCCGGCGGCAATTGATCACCGATATTGTCGAGACCACCTTGAAGAAATCCGGCAAGAACGCCGCCCTGAACCCGGCATGGACCGGCGCGATACTGCTCGCGCTGGAGGACGGCTTCCGTCTGCACCGCCTGATCGATCCGGAGACCACACCGGCCGACAGCTTCCTGCGCGCGATCGGCGATCTGCAGAGAGCTGTCGGTATTGCTTTGGCCTGACGAAACGCCGCGATCGCCAGGCGGTGATCGGCTCCTCTCTCAAGCGGCGCCGGCCCGCGCCTTGTGCAATTGCCCGGCCACCGCCCTCACCTTGCCGGGCGACGCCATCCAGATCGCGAAGGCGGACAACGCGCTGACGGCGATGCCGATGGCAAAGGCGACGGCGTAACTGCCGGTGAGATCGTGCAGCGAACCGGTGACCCAGGGACCGGCGGCGCCCCCGGCGAGCGCCGCGAGCATCACCGTGCCGAAGATGCTGCCGAAATGCTTGCCCTGAAATATTTCCAGCACCACCGCCCCCATGATGGAAGTCAGCCCGTAGCCGAGCGCGCCCTGCGCCAGCACCATGAGATAGACCAGCATCAGGGTGGGAAAGGACTTCAGCGCGATCAGAGCCGCAAAGCAGATCGCAAAACCCAAACAGCCGGCCGTCCATATCCATTCGCGCCCGACCCGGTCGGAGAGGTGTCCGAGCCAGATCTGGCCGGGAATGCCGAGCAGGCTGACGGCACCCAGGGCCCAGACCGCAACGTTCGGGCTGAAGCCGATGTCGAGCAGATACTTGGTCTGGTGAACCTGCACCGCGTACCAGATGTACAATCCGCCGAAATAGCCGAGCGATATCCACCAGAACCGCGCGGTGCGCACGGCACGGCTCAGGGTCCAGTCGATCCCGGCCCAGTGGTGATCGACGACATAGGATACCGGCTTGTTCGAAGCCGAGGGGGCTGCGTCGCCGTCCGGCTGAAGTCCGATATCCTCGGGGCGCCTGTGCAGCAACAGATTGATCGGCGCGAGCACCACCAGAATCAGGATCCCCATCGCCGTACAGGCGGTACGCCATCCGGTCTGCTCGATCATGTGCTGTACCCAGGGCAGTAGCGTCATCGAGCCGATGCCGACACCAGCGAAGGCAAGCCCAATCGCCAGGCCGCGCCGGCGATTGAACCAGTTCGGCAGAAACAGCGATTGGCCGGAATAGCCGAGGCAGACGCTTCCCGCGCCGACCATGACGCCGATGGTCAGATAGAGATGCCATGGCTGGGTCGTCAGCGGCGCCAGCAGCATTCCGCCCGCCATCAGGGCAACGCCGAGCTCCATTACGGCGCGGGGACCGGCGCGGTCCATCAAGCGCCCGATCAGCGGGCTGACGGCGCCGGAAACCAGAAAGCCGAACGAGAAGGCGCCCGCGGTGACCCCGCGCTCCCAGCCGAACTCGTCGATGATCGGCGGAAAGAACAGCGAAAAGGCGGTGCGGGCGTTCACCCCGATCGCCATGGTGACGAAGGTCACGACGACGATGATCCAGCCGTAAAAGAAGGGAAGCCGCATCAGGTTTTACACCTTGTCATTCCGGGGCGGTCCTTCGGACCATCAGGGAGTGACAAGGTCAAGGCCTTTCCCGAGAAGCAAACCGGATGCCGGACACATGTGGCACTGCGCCGGGCAGGATTTTCTTGGCAGGTTGAAAGATAACCCGTGAACTTTTCGCGCGGCGTGGATGCCTAAGGAAGGGTTTGCGCCGGTCGAACTTTTCGTGCTGACGCCGTCGGGGATGCCGATCCTGGCCAGTTCGTTGCGGTGCAGGAACCCGGTGACGGGATGGGCGTTTTGATCTTTGTTTTCAAACGGCTTTAGTCTTTGAATATTTGGGTGACAGGCACCGTCCGTATGATTCAGGCACCAGAACACAGCGACCGGCCAAACCCGGAAAGCGCGTATCGTCCGCCGGCGCCGAAACCGCAAGCGCGCCCGCTCAAGCCGCTGGCCCTTCTCCGCACGTTGAAACGCAACCCGCTGGAATGCTGGGCGACGCCGCATTTCGAGCAGCCGATCGTTGCCGGCGGCCTGCCGATCGGCCATGTGCTGCTGGTCCACGAGCCCGGCGCCATCCGCCGCGTTCTGCTGGATAACGCCGCGAACTACCGCAAGGACCGCCTGCAGCGCCGAGTGCTGTCGGCAGGATTGAATGACGGCCTGTTGAGCGCCGAGGGCGAGCAATGGCGCCTGCAAAGGCGGGTGCTCGCCCCGATGTTTGCGCGCCGGACGGTGATGGATTTTACGCCGGCGATGATGGCCGCTGCGGAGGCCTTGATCGACCGGTGGTCCGCTCTTGGCGATTGCGCCACCATCGACGCGGCGGCCGAGATGGCCATGGTGACGCTCGACGTCGTCGAGCGCACCATCTTCTCCGATGGTTTCGGATCGGACGCAGAAGCCATCCGCATGGCGATGGCGACGTATTTCAACACGATCGGCAAAATCAGTCCGCTCGACATTCTCGGCGTACCCGACTTTGTCCCGCGGCTAAGCCGGTTCCGGGTGCGCTCGACGCTCAATTTTTTCGAAAGCGAAGTTGACCGCGTCATCTCCAACCGCCGCCGAATTCTGGCGGAGCAGCCGCGCCAGGCGCCTAACGACCTCCTGACCCACCTGCTCGGGGCTCTCGATACCGACAGCGGCGAGAGTCTCACCGAAGCCGAGGTGCGCTCCAACATCTTGACATTTATCGCCGCCGGTCACGAAACCACCGCGAACACCCTGAGCTGGGCCCTGTTCCTGCTTTCCCAATCGCGGGAATGGCGCGAGCGGGTCGAGGCCGAGGTGGACCGCGAACTGACGGGATCGGCCGACGCCGGCATCGCCGATCGCCTGACCGAGACCCGCGCGGTGATCGAGGAAACCGTCCGCCTGTATCCGCCGATATCGGCGATCAGCCGCGTCGCGCTCGATGACGATGCGTTGAACGGCGAAGCGGTCCGGCCGGGATCGCTGATCGTCATCTCGCCCTATGTATTGCACCGGCATCGCCGCTTGTGGGATCGGCCCGATGTGTTCGATCCCGGGCGCTTTCTCGGCAACGCCTCAGCAACGGTCGACCGCTTCGCCTATCTGCCGTTCGGGGCTGGGCCGCGCAAATGCATCGGATCCGCCTTCGCGCTGCAGGAGGCGACGCTGATGCTTGCGGTGATCGTCAAGAATTTCAATTTTCAGATGAGACCGGGCCACGCGGTATGGCCGAGCTTGCGCGTCACCTTGCGGCCGGCGAACGGGCTGCCGATGATCATTGGCAAACGCTCACCGGGCGAAAGATCGTCGAACGATGTGAGCCATCACGAATTGGCTGCCCGCTGCATGATGGATTCATAGAGCGGGCACGATGGGCGGCACACGGACGCGGCAGAGGGTAATGCC
>NZ_JADGRI010000205.1 GCF_017881085.1 Bradyrhizobium sp. | reverse complement strand
CTGATAGATCAGCTGGCCGAAGCGATTGAAGAAGGTCGCGTCGCTGGTCGCGATCGCAATCTTCGCCAGCGCCTCCTCGAGCCCGAGCGCGGCCAATTCCCTGGTGGCGTGCGGGAGCAGATTAATGCCGACCCCGACCGCTTTGATCTCGGCCGTCGATTCGACTATCCGGCAGGGAATTCCGCTTTCGTGCAGCGCCAGCGCCAGCGTCAGTCCGCCAATGCCGGCGCCGACGATGATGACGTCGTCCATCTTTCCTCCCGGCAGTTTTTTCATTCAAGCCATTGACCGGGATGAAACACGATTGGTAAGACCACTGTCAATCTGACTAGCGTGGGCACTATTTGATGAAACACATCCCGATCCGCGATGCGTTGCCGGCCGGCTGGCACGCCAGCCCCTCGGTGCAGGTCCACGATTTGAAGCTTTTGTCGTTATCAGCGGTATTGGCGTGCTGGACATAGCAAGAGGCGCCCCAGCCGTCTTCATATTCGGTGCCGGCGAGTTCCGCGCTGCCGCGTGTTTGCGGGCGGCTGGAGAAGCCGCGCGAGTAGTCCGGGCGTTTGCAGTAGCGCATTGCCGCGAGAATGTCGCGGCGGCGGATCTGGTCGCCGAAGAAATGCGGCGACGCCGGCACCACGGTTGAATTGTTGGGCTTGGCCGCCATCCAGTCGACGCCGGGGAAATGAAAACCGCCGATGCCGCGGCTCTGATGGCAGCCGGCGCAGGTGATGTCGTTGAGCCTTCGCTCGAAGCCCGCGACCGAGCGAACGTTTTGCAGCGTGACGCCGCGCTCCGCTGCCTTCTTCAAGGCCGCGACGACATCCGCTTCCTTGAACAGAGGCTCGACGGCGGCATCGTCGCCCTGCACGAGACCAAAGGCAGGTTGCAGGTCCGAGGTTGAAAATCCGACCGGGGTGGGTGCAATCGCACCTTTAGCGAGGAATTTATCGGGAACAAGGATCGTGCCGCGATCGAACTCGGAAAGATGCGATGGCTCGAGCAGCCACGCCTTGAACTCGCGCCCCAGTGTGGCGTCGGCCAGGATACGCTCGCGATCAATCTGGTTCTCCATCGGCGCTTCGGTGAAGGTTTTCGACCGCGCGTCGTAGTCGAACACTTTCAAGAGATAATCGGTGCGAAAATCCCGGACGGCCGATTTCGGCGCGTGGGCGATCTGAAGGTTGGTCTCGATATGCGTGATATCTTCGGGCCCGGTCAGATCCAGCGGCCCGTCCTTCGCCGCCAGACTTTCCGCCAGCGCCGCACCGGTCAGCGGCCATTCGCCGGCGGCGAGCCAGCGACGGGCGATGTCGGCGCAGGCAAGCGCTTTTCCGCCGGCGTCGAACGCAGCAACGCCCCTGGCCTTGAGCACCACGTTCAGCGTCACCGGCAGTCGCGGCGAGACGGCGCCTTCCCCTGTCGTCTCCTGCACATCGGTCCGGGTTAGGCGGTAGATCAGCCGGATTTCACCGCAATCGGCTTCGTGCACATAGGCGCGGTCCATCCGGTTGACGATGCCCGCCAGCACGAAGCGCGTATCGGGGGAATACAGCAGCGCGCGGTCGAACAGCTGAAAGTCGAAGGAATTCCCCACCCCAATGGTTTCGTTGGGAAGACCAGCCTTGTGCCTTGAGATGTAACGGTCGAACTCGGCGTCGAGCGCCTTGCGAACCGGCACCATCGACGGCAGGGCGAAAAACTGGCTGTTGGTGAGCGGCGCATCGGCCGATCGCGCCGGCAGCATCACGCGGTTAAGACCGAACCTGCCGCGGTCGAGTTCGCGCAACGCGCCGGGATCGATGATCGCCGCACCGCGCTCCGGCGCCGCCGCGCTCCACGCAAGGCGCACCGGCAGAAGGCCGGCGAGCAAGACCAGAAATGTGACCAGAAATCGCACGCGGCCCATATCCCGATAAACACCGCAGCCGAGGCCTCATTCCACGTCGCTAGAGTCAAGGCTTCTTGATTCAAGCTCTCCTGCGGGCAGTGTTTCTATGTCAGGAAAAGTAGCCGAAATGCGGACGGACTGTCTCAGGGCAAGCCGGAGACAGCGGTCATCGCGTCAATTCGCGGTGAAACGATGGATTTCAGCGCGCGACGATCAGGCCTCTGGTGGTCACGACCACCCAGCGGCCGTCCTGGCGGCGGATGGCGTCGACACGGCCGAGACCGGGCACGGGATCGCCGGCATAGACCTCGAATATTCCTCGCCGGTTTTCGATCAGTGCGCCGCCATTGCCGACATCGCGAAGCACCCAGCCTTCCACCGTCGGCAACCTCGCCACCTCGGGCTTGGGCGCAGGCAACGGAACGGGCGCGGTCGCCGCAGGCAGAGAAATCGAGCCGGTGACTTCCTTTGTCGCGGCCGGCGCGGCAGCGACGGGAGCGGGGGCAGCGGCCGGCGGCGTGGCGCGCAGCTTGTCGACAGTCTCGCTGAGTCTTGCTAATTTGGCGGCAGGTTCGGCCTGCGCCTTCTCGACCTTATCGAGGCGGTCGCTGGTTTTGCTGAACTGGTTCAGCGCAAGCTTGGAGGTATGTTCGGCACCGGCCTTCAGCGCCAGGATGTCGGCGTCGATCCGCGCGATGGTGGCTTCGAGAGCATGGCTGTCGGCGTCAGCGACAACGCCGCCGACGAAATGCGACAGGCCCGCGGTCGCCAGCGCGCCGCCGAACGCGCCGGCGACGACTGCCAGCGCCAGCATGGCTGCCACTGCGAGCCGGCGCTTTCCGAACATCCCATGGGCGGAGCCGGATTCCATCTCCGGCGCAGCGCTGTCGTCGTCGCCGGCCGACATGATCATGACCTTGCCGGGAAAACGTGGTGCCTCGGCCTTGGTGGCTTCAGCCTTGGTGGCTTCAGCTTTGGGGGCTTCAGCCTTGGTGGCCTCAACCTTGGGAACCTCAGCCTTGGTCGCCTCAACATGGGCCGCATCGGTCTTTGGCACCTCCGCCTCAGCGCCGCCCTGCCCGGGCACGAGATCTGGAGCAGCTACCACGGGCTGGATCGGCGCTTCCGATGAATGGGAAACAGCCTGCCCGGCGCTGAGGGAACCGGATTCACCGCTGGTCAGTTCGGCGTTTTGTTCGCTCACGGTCAAATCCTCCAGGAAAGATTGACCATTTGGTAACTTTCATTGCTTGCCAAATCGTTACCCCGCCACCGGTTTACCGAAATTTTAGGAAATCCCGGGGCGGTTTGGCCCGACCGGCCGGCAGCGGCACCTCCCACTCGGCCCATGCTGCCCTGCGGTATGACGTGCCCGGACCCGCTACCGCCGGCCCGGGTGTCGGATGCATCGTTTGCGCCGCCGGATTTCCCGACTAACATGGCGGCCAAGAACCAGCCAGAAGGCGCGGGACTCCATGGCGATCGAAAAATGCATCAACGAATTTGATGTCGACGACGTCATCTTCGAGGAAGGCTCCACCGGGCGCGAGCTGTTCGTGGTGCTCGATGGCCAGGTCGAGATCGCCAAGGTCAACGGCGCCAGCAAGACCGTGATCGTCACCCTCGGCAAGGGCGAGTTCTTCGGCGAGATGGCCGTCATCGACGGCTCGTCCCGCTCGGCGACCGCGATCGCGGCGGCGCCGGGCACGCGGGTGATGCGGATCAATCACGCCCGCTTCGTCTATCTCGTCAGCCAACAGCCGGCGTTCGCGCTGATGATCATGGATGCGCTCTCCAAGCGGTTGCGGGCGTCCAACGCCGTCACCTTCAGGGCGGCCAACCCATGAGCGACCGCAAGCCGAGCCCGTTTCCGATTTTGTTGAACAACGACGTCTGCTCGCTGATCCAGGCAGCCGAGGAAGTCTACCAGATCCGCTTCAAGAACCGTGCCGCCAACGCCTATCTGGTGCGCGGCAAGTCGCGCACCATTATGATCGACGTCGGACTGTCCTCGAATTATCCGGCCCTGCTGGAATGCCTGCATCATCTCGACTGTCCGCCGGAAAAAATCGATATGGTGGTGCTCAGCCACGAGCACCTCGATCACATCGGCGCGGCCTATCATTTTCACGGGCGAACCATCATCGCCGCGCATCGGCTGGCCGCCAACAAGATCATGCTGCGCGACGACTTCTCGATGCTGCGCAAGATGTTCAACGAGCCGGAAGTGCCCATCAACGTCGACATCTGGCTGGAGGAAGGAAACCTGCTCGATCTCGGCAATTTCCGCCTCGACGTGATGTATACGCCCGGCCACACCTCGGCCTGCATCAGCCTGTTCGAGCAGGACAAGGGACTTTTGTTCGCCGCCGACACCCTGATGCCCGGCGGCGTGATGGGCGGAGTGTTCGGATCGGGCAGCATCGCTGATTACATCCAGTCGCTGGAGCGGCTGAAGGGCTTGAACTCCAAGATCCTGCTGTCGGGTCACGGCCGGCTGTCCGACACACCGCAGGACGATGTCCGGATCGCGATCCAGCGCTCGCATGGGCTGTTGTCCGACACGGCGCAATTGTTCGACGCGTTAGACGCGCGGTCGAATTTCGAGCCGATCATGCAGTCGGTGCGCGATCTCAACAAGCTCGACGACGCCTGATCCTGGCGCGGGCCCCTCTCCCCCGTTTGACAAATGGCCTGCCGGTCTGCTCAAAAGCAGTCAACAAGACTGCTGCAAAAAACTGGGAGAAACGAACCAATGAAGCTCTACGACTCGATCGGGCCGAACCCGCGCATTGTCCGCATGTTCATGGCGGAGAAGGGTATCGAAATGCCCAAGCAGACGGTTGACCTGCGCGGCGGCGAAAACCGGCAGGCCGAGCATCTCAAGCGCAACCCGCATGGCCAGATGCCGACGCTCGAACTCGATGACGGCAGCTATCTGTCCGAGATCACCGCGATCTGCGAATATCTCGAGGAGAAGAATCCGAAACCGCCGATGATCGGCGCGACGCCGGAAGAGCGCGCCGAATGCCGGATGTGGGCTCGGCGGGTAGATCTCAACATCTGCGAGCCGCTAGCCAACGGCTATCGCTTCGGCGAGGCGCTGAAATTTTTCGAAAAACGCATTCCCTGCGCGCCCGAAGCGTCCTCCGGCCTGAAGATGATCGCGGCGAACCGGCTGCAATGGCTCAACGGCCAGATGGAAGGCAAGGAGTATCTGTGCGGCAAGCGCTTCACGCTGGCCGATATACTGCTCTATGGCTGGATCGATTTCGGCAACCAGGTCGGCCAGCCGCTCGACCCCGCGAACACCAACATCGCCGCCTGGTTCGCCCGCGTCGGGCAACGGCCTTCGGTGAAGGCGTAGGCGACGACTCCACCATCGTCATTCCGGGATGCGCCTCTTGGCGCAGGCCCGGAATTCATAAACTCCGATCGTGGTTATGGATTCCGGGCTCGCGACTTCGTCACGCCCCGGAATGACGAACTCTTACATCACGACTGGAGCATCCGGCAGTTCGTTTTTGCCGCCGCCAGCCTTGGGAAAATGCGCGGCCAGTTGCCTCGAGACCGCTTCGATTCCCCTGACGACGCCGCCGCCGAAATTGCCCGCCTTGAAATCGGCCTCCATCGCCTTGCAGATCTTTTCCCACCCTGCACGGCCGACCTTGGCGTCGATGCCGCGATCGGCGATGATCTCGACGTCGCGGTCAGCCAGCAGCAGATAGATCAGCACGCCGTTGTTGTGGGCGGTGTCCCAGATGCGCAGTTGCGAGAAAATATCCAGCGCGCGCTCCCGCGCCGGCTGATCGCGGAACAAGGGTTTGCCGTCCAGCGCGCCTTCGACCACGAAACGGACCTGGCCGGCATGGGTGGCCTCGCCCGCCTTGATCGTCCGCTCGATCGTCGTCAGCACCTCCGGCGGAAAAATCCGCCGGACCCGCCAATTGTGCTCGAGAAGATGCTTGCCGATGCGCCTGATGCCCATGTGACCGGTTCCTACCAGCTTCCCGACGCGCCGCCGCCGCCAAAACTTCCGCCGCCGCCGCTGAACCCGCCGCTGTCGCTCGAACTGCCGCCGCCGGACCACGAACTCCCGCTGCCGCCGCCAACCCAGCCGCCGCCCCTGCCGTGACCGGCCGGCGACGGCGCGGTGATGGCGTCGCTGAACATCGTGAAGACCGACGCGACGATGCCGGCAAGCCCCGAGAGGATCAGCGATCCGAAAACGAACCACACCAACAGCCCTATCAGGCCACCGCTCGCCAGCGAACCGAACAGCCGGCCGAACACACGGCGGAAGATTCCGCCGAGCACCAGAATGAAGATGATGGTGAACGGATTCAATGGATTGAGAAACTGGTAAAGCGCGGAATCGGAATCCGGCTGCCTCTGCGCTTTCGGCGCCGGCGCGGGCAACGGCTCGCCGTCGATCACGCCGATGATCCGGTCGACGCCCGCTGAAATTCCGCCGGCAAAATCCCCATTCCTGAATTTCGGCGTGATGATTTCATCGATGATGCGCCTGGCAGTGACGTCGTTGAGCGCGCCTTCGAGCCCGTAGCCGACCTCGATGCGAAGCTTGTGGTCGTTCTTGGCGACCACCAGGAGCGCGCCGTCGTCGATCTTCTTTCGGCCGATCTTCCAGGCCTCCGCCACCCGGATCGAATATTGCTCGATGGTCTCGGGCTCCGTGGTCGGCACGATCAGCACCGCGACCTGGCTGCCTTTTCTCAGCTCCAGCGCTTTGAGCGTCTGCGTCAGCGAGGCGATGTCGCCCGCGGACAGCGTGCCGGTCTGGTCGACCACCCGCCCCGACAACGGTGGCACCGCGACGTCGGCGAAGGCCGCGAAGCCCCAGCATACGAGCAGCGCAAGCAGGAAGGCCCTTGCAGCGTTCATCGCGGTGAATCGATTCCGGTTGCCGAACTACTTTGTGGGGGCCGGCGTCGGGTTGAAATCCACCTTCGGCGCGGTGGAGATTTCCTTCTCGTTGTCGACCGTGAAGTTGGCCTTTTCCTTGTAGCCGAAGGCCATCGCCGTCAAATTATTCGGGAAGGTGCGGATGCCGACATTATAGTCCTGCACCGCCTTGATGTAGCGATTGCGCGCCACCGTGATGCGGTTTTCGGTGCCTTCGAGCTGCGCCATCAGGTCATGAAACAACGCATCCGACTTGAGCTGTGGATAGTTCTCGGTCACCACAAGCAGCTTTGACAGTGCGCTGGTCAGTTCGCCCTGCGCGGCCTGGAACTTCGCGAATGCACCGGGATCGTTGACGAGTTCCGGCGTCGCCTGGATGCTGCCGACCTTGGCGCGGGCGTTGGTCACGCCCAGGAGCACGTCCTTTTCCTGCTGCGCAAAACCCTTCACCGAATTGACGAGATTGGGCACCAGATCGGCGCGGCGCTGGTACTGGTTCAGGACCTCGGACCAGGCCGACTTGACCTGCTCGTCATTGGTCTGGATCGCGTTATAGCCGCAATTGGTCAGGCTCAGCGTCGCCAGCGCCGCCAGCACGGTCCACAATCTGCGCATCGAAATCTCCCGGTTCCAAATTTGCCGCAAGCTACCAGAACGATACGGCCAGGTATGCAGGCGAAAGGCCGCGTTCCGCGACAATTTTGCGGCTGATGGCCCTTGCCTATCAATTGACGAAATAGTCAACATGGCGAAAACACGAGGAAACGACCACCCAATGACCCACGAGACCGCCTACGAGACCATCGTCGTCGAACGGCCGGAACCGCGCATCGCGCGGATCGTGATGAACCGGCCCGAGGCGCGCAACGCGCAAAACCTGCAGATGACCTACGACCTCAACGCCGCCTTCGATTCCGCGGTGCAGGACGACGCGGTCAAGGTCATCATCCTGGCAGGCCACGGCCCGCATTTCTCGGCCGGCCACGATCTGCGCCCTGCGGGAAAGAACGCCGCCGGCGTCGATTTTCCGCCGGTCGGAAACTGGGGCGGCTTTGCCGAGCCCAATGCCCATGGCCGTTTCGCGCGCGAGCAGGAGATCTATCTGCAAATCACCCGGCGCTGGCGCAATCTCGCCAAGCCGACCATTGCAGAAGTCCATGGCAAATGCATCGCCGGCGGCCTGATGCTGGCCTGGGCCTGCGACCTGATCGTCGCCAGCCATGATGCGGAATTCTGCGATCCCGTGGTCACCATGGGCGTCTGCGGGGTCGAATGGTTCGTTCATCCCTGGGAATTGGGCCCGCGCAAGGCCAAGGAATTCCTGTTCACCGCCGACGCATGGAGCGCGGAGGAGGCGCACCGGATCGGCATGGTCAACCACGTGGTGCCGCGTCCCGAGCTGTCCTCCTTCGTCATGGCGCTGGCACAAAGGATCGCGGCAAAGCCATCTTTCGCGCTGAAACTGACAAAGGAAGCCGTAAACCGCTCGGTCGATGTCATGGGCCAGCCTGCGGCGATCGATCAGGCCTTCGCGCTGCACCAGCTCTGCCACGCGCATAACCTGCAGGAATTCGGCATGGTGGTCGATCCCGCGGGCCTGCATCCCTCCGTCAAGAAAACGGCTGTCGTAAAGTAGATCACATGGACCTCAATCCAAGCGACGAGCAGCGCCTGCTGCGCGAGAGCGTCGACCGCTTCATCAACGAGACCTATGACGCCGACCACCGCCGCCGCACTGCGGACGATCCGCGCGGCTTCAGCCCGCAAATCTGGTCGCAATTCGCCGAACTCGGCTGGCTGGCGCTGCCGATTGACGAGGCCTATGGCGGGCTCGGCGCCGGCGCGATCGAAACCGGCATCCTGATGGAGGCATTCGGCCGCGGCCTGGTCGCCGAGCCCTATCTGGCGACCGTGGTGATCGGCGCCGGCCTGATCGCCGAATGCGGCAGCGAAGCGCAGAAGCAGGCGATCCTTCCCAAGGTCGCCGACGGCTCGCTGCTGCTGGCGTTCGCGCATTCGGAACGCGCCGCGCGCTTCGATCTCGCGCATGTCGAGACCGCGGCGAGAAAGACGCCCGACGGCTGGCGGCTCGACGGCCGCAAGACCGCGATGCTCGATGGCAACGCCGCGAACTGGATCATCGTCTCCGCCCGTATCGCCCGCGACGACGGCGCGCCCGGCAACCTGTGCCTGTTCCTGGTGCCGTCAGGCACCGCCGGAATTACATCGAGGGATTTTCCGCGGCTCGGCGGCGGCCGCGCCTGCAATCTCGGCCTTGCAGACGTTCGCCTCCCTGCCGACGCTTTGCTCGGCGACGGCAGCGATTGCCTGGCGAAGATCGAGGGCGTGGTCGACCGTGCGCTCGCTGCCCTTGGCGCCGAGGCCGTCGGCATCATGCAGATCATGCTCGACAGGACCCTGGAATATACCAAGGTGCGCCAGCAATTCGGCCGGCCGCTCTCCGCCAACCAGGTGATCCGCCATCGGCTCGCCGACATGGCGATGCAATGCGATGAGGCGCGGTCGATCGCGCTGCGCGCTGCGCTGATGGCGGACGCTGAACCGCTGTCGCGGGCGCGCGCGGCGTCGGGCGCGAAAGCAAAAATCGGCAAATGCGCGCGCTTTGTCGCCGAACAGGCGGTGCAACTGCACGGCGCCATGGGCGTCACCGAGGAGCTCGACATCGGCGCCTACTTCAAGCGGCTGCTCGCCTTCGACACGCTGTTCGGCGGCAGCGCGCATCACTATCGCCGCCACGCCGCGCTGGGCGGGCGGGCAACCCTATGATCGGAGCGCACCATGGACCTCAGCTTTAGCGCAGAAGAGCGCGCCTTCGAGAGGGAAGTCCGCGACTTCATCGCGCAAAACCTCACGCCGGAAATGAAACGCGCGACCGCGCTGACGCCGTCGGTGTTTTCCGATCCCGACATCGGCATGGCCTGGCAGAGAGCGCTGCACAAAAAGGGCTGGGGCGCGCCGGGATGGCCGGTGGAATATGGCGGGCCAGACTGGACG
>NZ_JADGRI010000432.1 GCF_017881085.1 Bradyrhizobium sp. | reverse complement strand
ACCGGCATGCATGTCGCGACCCATTGCGCGCTGTTCGCGCGCACCTCGGGCAATGACGGTGACGCGCGGGGCATCACCTGCTTCCTGGTGCCGGCCAAGACAAAGGGCGTGAAGGTCGAGGAATATATGTGGACCTTCAACATGCCGACCGATCATCCGCGCGTCAGCTTTACCGACGTATTCGTGCCGGAGGATGCGTTGTTCGGCGAGATCGGCCGCGGGCTGTCGCTGGCGCAATGTTTTGTGCATGAGAACCGCATCCGGCAGGCGGCGAGTTCGCTGGGAGCTGCGGTTTACTGCATCAACGAAAGCGTCAAATACGCCCGCGAGCGCAAGCCCTTCGGCAAGGCGCTGGCCGAGAACCAGGCGATCCAGTGGCCGCTGGTGGAACTGGCGACGCAAGCCGAGATGCTGCGGCTTTTGATCCGCAAGACCGCGTGGGAAATGGACCAGCTTACCCAGGCGCAGGTCGAGCACACGTTGTCCGACAAGGTTTCGATGTGCAATTTCTGGGCAAACCGGCTGTGTTGCGAGGCGGCCGACCGCGCCATGCAGGTCCATGGCGGCATGGGCTATTCGCGCCACAAGCCGTTCGAGCACATCTACCGCCACCACCGCCGCTACCGCATCACCGAAGGCAGCGAGGAAATCCAGAAGCGCAAGGTGGCGGGGTTCCTGTTCGGCTATATGGGGGCGGGGAAGCATTAAAGGGCGTCTCGCTCTTCAAACAGTAGATACACATGCGCGTTCTCGCGGCGGGAGACGCCCGAGGTTTGCGTTTCGTTGTCCCTCGAAAGAACGAGGGAGCAGGGAATGCCGGATGCGCGCTGCACCCGCGGTCCCGTGTGCAAAGGGTAAAAAGAAAATCGCACACGAGCATACAGGGCAGCGGAGGCGATCCGACATTCCCTGCGCAATGGCTTTACGACTTATATCGCGCTCTTCCCGGAGTATCGGGCTTTCTTGCCTCCGTCGCCTCCCGGAAACCGGCGCTTTGGCCCGGTTGGGCTCTTGCGCCTCCGAAAGACTTGACGCCAACCACTGAGGCATCGGAACCACACGACTTCGCCGTACGCCTCGGCACCGCTCGTCGGCACGTCCTGTGATCGCTCACGGAGTTTATCCCGCCCTGCGATCCCATCGCGCGCACGATGCCGCCGCGTCCACCGCATCCCGTCCCAGCGTTCGGTGACGATGGCCAACGCCCCTTCCTCGGGGACAGGATGGGAGGACTCCTGAAGGTGATTTGCGCGACGATGAAAGCGAAATTCTGCCCGTCGGGTTAATTTGTCGCAGCCGTCGGAGTCCGCACCGTGCCCGGGCGTGAAGGCAGGAACACCGAGGACTCCCTGCACCCCGGTTGCCAACGCGAAATGCCTGTTCAACCACAGCCGCGATTCCGCGAAAGCAGAGTATCCAGCAGTCGCCGGCGTCCGCGAACCTCCGGGTCTGGTTTGAGGACGAAATCGTCGCGTGGCAAGACGCGGTTGACGAGTGCAATCCGAACCGCGGCAGGGGTAAGGGCCGAGCCGTGCCTCAAGCTGAATACGGCTGACGAGCAACGTCCGCTTCTACGGGATAACGGAAGTCGGATTTTGGTCCCTACAGGACCGTTTTTGACCCAAAGCGGCCACTGGCAATTAAAGACCAATTGGTCTATATGTCAGCAATGAGCCACCAAACCCCAGTGCAGTTGCCCCGTGGCCGCCCCCGAAGTTTCGACACGGAAGCCGCTGTCGAGCGCGCGATGGGTGTGTTCTGGTCGCGCGGCTATCACGCGACGGCGCTACCGGACCTTCTTCGTGCGACGAAGCTCTCGCGTGGCAGCCTTTACGCCGCTTTCGGTGACAAGCACTCGCTCTTCTTGCGTGCGCTTGATCGCTACGTCGCCAATGCCCTGACACGGATGGATACCGAACTCGACCCCCGCAGAGAGCCGGTCGACGGCCTGCAGGCCTACCTTGCCGGCTACGTTGACCGCACGAGCGGTGCTAATGGTCGGCGCGGATGCCTGCTGGTGGCCACAGCCATGGAACTGGCTGGCCATGATGCTGAAGTTGATCGTCGCATCGGAAGCTTTTTCAAAGCCATGGAGGCTAGGGTGGCTGGTGCACTTTCCCGCGCGAAGGCGGCGGGCAAGTTGGCCGATGGTGTTGAGCCTTCAAGTGCCGCCCGAATTCTAGTCTGTTTCGTCGAGGGGCTGCGCGTGGTCGGTAAAACGGCACCGACACGGATCACGTCGCAAGCCACCGTTGACGCTCTTCTCGACCGCTTCATTAGGTAGACAACCCATGGACGCCTCCGCCGTTAGCGCGTCTATATCTAGACCAAATGGTCTTGAAAGGAAGGATACCATGTCTACCATCCAGATCGTCTGCGCGGTGGCCGTCCCCTTGCTCTGGGGTTATCAGTTCGTGGCCATCAAAGTGGGCGTTATGGAGTTTCCGCCTCTCTTCTTCCTCGCACTGCGCTTCCTGGCCATCGCGCTGCTGCTTATTCCGTTCGTCAAAAGGCCCACACCTCAACAGTTCGGCCCCGTCGCAGCCATTTCGGTTTTCCTTGGTGGACTAAACTTCGGGCTCTTCTATGTTGGCCTTGGGCTCGGCTCGGGAAGCATGTCGGCCGTCGCATATCAACTCGCCACGCCCTTCACCGTCCTGTTAGCCTGGCCGCTGCTCGCGGAGAGGCCGTCTCTAACTACGTCCGCCGGAGTGGTGCTTGCATTCGTCGGCGTGGTCGTATTGGCAGCGGGGCCTGGCCTGTCGGCAAACGTGCTTCCGCTGCTGCTCGTGGTCGGGGCAGCCTTCGCGTTCGCGGTGTCCAACGTCTTGACGAAGCGCCACGGCCCTTTTGACCCTTTGATGTTGATGGGGTGGTCGTCGCTGCTCACGGTGCCGCAGGTCATGTTGATGTCGTTGCTCCTTGAACACGGACAACTGGCGAGCCTTATCACGGCAGATGAACGCGGTTGGCTGGCACTCGCCTACACCATTTTCATCGGAGGAATTGTTGGGTTTGGCCTTTGGTTCTGGCTGATCGCCCGTTGCTCCATGGGCCGCGTCGCACCATTCGGCCTGCTGCTTCCGGTGTTCGCGTTGATTTCGAGCGTGTTGTTCCTTGGCGACCGTATGACCCCAAAGTTGATTGTCGGTGGGCTGCTCGCGATCTCCGGGGTCGCCATTACACAAGTAAGATCGCCCGCTCGACCAATTTGAACCTAGAAGTCGCGTCGTGGCGACTTCCGAGTTTGGCACTTTTGAGACATGCCCGCCTATCTTGAGAATGTCCGTTGATCGGAGCAGACCGGAAGTGGATGGTCGTCCGTCATACCGACGCGATTGACCCCGAGCAGACCTCTCATGGGGGCGAATCCATTTTGGGGCTATGTGATCATGGCGCCCTCTGTCAGCACCGGTCCGGCGACATCGGCGCGGTGCTGACAAGGCAAGATATTTTGACTAACCTTCAAGGCGGACCATCAAGACGGGGTAGGACAGGGCCCACGAGAGGAGATCGATGAGCACAGTAAAAAGCGCTCTGGCCCAGAAGAGTGGCGCCCTGATCCATGTTCGTT
>NZ_JADGRI010000204.1 GCF_017881085.1 Bradyrhizobium sp. | reverse complement strand
CCGATGAATTTCAATATTTCCCCGCCATGTCGCGCAATCGGATCCGACATGGCGTCGAAATAGCCGTTCAGAAGATCAATGACGTCGTCGCGCGGCCAGGTGTCGGAGATCCGGGTGAAATCACGCAAATCGCAGATCATGATGGCGGCGCGTACCGTCGTCCCGCTTCCGCGCCTGGTGGCGCCGGCCAGAATGAGCCCGCCGGCATGCGATCCGACATAGGTTTCGAGCAGCGTCCGCGCCAGCCGGTTCTTGATTCGGATTTCGCTGACCAGCGCCAGAACCGGCAGGAGTTTCGACAGGCCGGCGATATGCGCGTCGTCGAAACCTCCCGGCCGGTCGGTTGCAAAGGTCACGATATGCCGCTTGCCGAGCGTATGGTACAGCGGCCACGCCACATAATCGGTCAGGCCCTTTGCCCGCATCTCGTCATAGACGGCGTGCTTGCGGCCAAGCGATGCATCGCGTTCGAGATTCTCGCGCACCTCGATAGCGCCGTCATGGATTTCGTTGGCGGGACTATCGATGTATTCGGATCGCTCCCTCACATCGTAGTCAACTCTCGCGAGCTCGGCCTCCTGCATCCCGTCGGCCCACATGATCCGGGCGCCAAGCCATTGGGGATGGTGGATCAGGACATGAAGCGACGCCCGCTTGACCGGAATACCCGCTCGCTGGAGCCGGACACAAAGTTCAGCGAAAATATTGTCAATGAAGTGCTCATCGCGCGTGTCGTTTGTCAGCCAGTGCACGACGTCGCTGTCGGAAACCGGATCGATTCTTGGCGGCGCATTCATATCTTGCTCCCGAACAGTGACCTTGATCGACGGTACAGGATATGTCGTGTCTCCGCTCGACGGCGTCAACGGAGTCCGCCGCAACCTGCTTGCGCGCATCGGGTTGTCGGTCGGTTGCCGCGTGTCCGGCACGGGAGGACGCCGCCGTAGCGCTGCTCTCCCTTTCAACCCGTAGCTCGCGTTTGGCAATTCCAAGGGCTTTCGGTTAAACGTGGGCTGTCGGATCGCTTTGCCGCCAGTAGCAGCCCCCCACTCCTGCAGCCGGCCTCGATTTCGTGCTGGGCCGTCTTCAGCTCCGGCACCTCGACAAGCCCTGGCAGACGAAGCCTCTGCCGCCCCTTGGCCAGGACTGTCTCACTCGCCTGAATGGTCGGGAGGTCTGCGTCCGAGTGGAATTTCGCGTTTTGTTCTGCGTGCGTTCGGGTTCTCAAAATCCCCTTTTGCACATTTCCGATGGAACCAATTCGTCGCCTTCGCGATGTCTACTTCGGGCAATGGGGGAACAAGAAGTTGGAAGATGCACCGATTATTCTCGTCGTCGAGGACGACCACCTGCTTCAGGCGGTCGTCGAAGAAGCGCTCAGTGAAGGTGGTTTCCAGATCATCATCGCGCCGTCCGGCGAGAAGGCCATGGAGCTATTGGACACTTCCGGCGAAAAATACCGGGCTTTGGTCACAGACATCAACTTGGGTCGCGACAGGCTGAACGGCTGGGAGGTCGCTCGCCACGCACGAGAGATAAATCCGGCGTTTCCCGTTATTTATATGAGCGGGGACAGCGCCGAAGATTGGGCGTCGTTGGGGGTCCCAAACAGCATCATGTTGCCGAAGCCGTTCGCGCCCGCCCAACTGCTCACCGCTGTGTCGCAGCTTCTCAATAATGTTCCGCCATCAACAACGTGAGGGCCGACGCCCGCGAGGCTCGGCGATGGTGCAACATTCAAGTAGTTGAAACTGTCGGGTCTGCCGCTAAACTTCGCGGTCCTGTCTAATCGGAGCGTCGGGTGAAAGAGTCAACGAACCCCATCGCGGCGGAAGGCCGCTCTCGAATGGGAGATTTCCTGGCAGGGGGCGGTGAATTAGGCGGCCTCATGAGGGAGCACGATTGGAACAAAACCTCCCTTGGGCCTGCCCACGGCTGGCCGCAAAGCCTGAAGATGGCGGTCAGGATCATGCTGACCTCCTTGCAGCCGATTTGGATAGGATGGGGCAAGGAGCTCATTTATCTCTATAACGATCCCTACAAATCCATCATCGGCGGCAAACATCCCTGGGCGCTCGGAAAGCCAACGCATGAGGTATGGCGTGAAATATGGCCGGACATCGCTCCATTACTCGAAACGGCAATGGGAGGCGATCGCGGAACCTATGTCGAGTCGCAGCTTCTTATCATGGAGCGCAACGGATATCCGGAAGAAACCTACTACACCTTTTCGTACAGCCCGATTCCGGACGACGATGGCGGCGTCGGTGGCATTATCTGCGCGAATAGCGACGATACCCTGCGGGTCCTCGGCGAGCGACAAATTGCCCTGTTGCGTGAGTTGTCTGCAAGTACGGCAACCGCGCGTTCGTGGCAGGACGTCTGTCGGCAAAGCACACATGCACTTGCCTCGAATACGCGCGACGTGCCGTTCTCCATGCTGTATTTGGGCGAGCCGGGCAGCGGCATTTTTGAACTTGCAGGATCGTCGGGCATCGGCATCGGCCATCCAGCGGCACCTCCCGTTTTGGAACTCTCGGCTTCCTCGCCGTGGCCTCTCAAGACGGTTCTTTCCACTCATCAAGCACAGGTCGTCGGGGGGCTGGAGAAGTTGTTCGCGGATCGTCTCCCCGCCGGCGCATGGGATCGCCCGCCCTTTCAGGCCGCAGTTCTCCCTATCCTGGCGACCGGAGAGACCGGGCGTTCAGGTGTCTTGATTGTCGGATTGAATCCATTTCGCCTGTTCGACGAGAACTATCGCGGATTTCTCGGTCTCGTGGCAGGCCAAATTGCGGCCGCCCTTGCCAACGCGCAGGCCTATGAAGAGGAAAAACGGCGCGCCGAAGTCCTGGCAGAGCTGGATCGCGCCAAGACAACTTTTTTCTCGAATGTGAGTCACGAATTTCGAACCCCACTCACGCTGATGCTGGGGCCAATCGAAGAACTCCTGGCGGCCAGCCAACCAACGGACAAGTCGCGACCGCAACTCGAGTTGGTACACCGTAACGGGATGCGGCTGTTGCGGCTGGTCAATAGCCTTCTGGATTTCTCGCGGATCGAGGCCGGACGGATGCGGGCGAATTTCGAGCCGACCGACCTCAGCGTGTTTTCCGCCGAAATAGCCTCGGCCTTCCGCGGCGTCATCGAGAAAGCTGGGCTTCGCTTCAGGGTCGATTGCAGAAACCTGTCGCGCACGGCCTATGTCGATCGCGACATGTGGGAAAAGATCCTGCTGAATCTTCTGTCGAACGCCTTCAAGTTCACGATGTCCGGGGAGATAGCGGTTTCCGTCGCGGACTCCGGCGACGGCACGGCGGCCCTGGTGCGCATCGCAGACACTGGGATCGGGATTGCCCAGGACGAGCAACCCCGATTGTTCGAACGTTTTCATCGCGTCGAAGGCGCCCAAGGAAGAAGCTTTGAAGGCACCGGCATCGGTCTCGCTTTGGTGCAGGAACTCGTGCGAATGCACGGTGCGAGCATAGAAGTTAGGAGCGCCCTGGGACAAGGAACGACTTTTACCATCCGTGTTCCGTTCGGATCCTCGCACCTGCCGCAAGACCAGATAAGTCAATCCAGCTCGTCGGCCGTCTCGATCAAGTCGCAGCCCTATCTGGAGGAAGCGCTTCGCCTGCTCTCCGGTTTGGAGACGGGCCTTCCTTCTTCCGGGTCTTCAGAGACTGCATTGGCGACCGAGGAACTACCTCGCGAATCGCTCCCCGGCGCCGGAAGGCGCATTCTGCTGGCGGACGACAATGCGGACATGCGCGACTACGTTCGCAGATTGCTGGAGGCGCATGGCTACGTCGTCGAGGCCGTGGAAGACGGCGAAGCCGCATTGGCTTCGGCGCGCCAGTGGCCACCGGATTTGGTGCTCACCGACGTCATGATGCCGAAGCTTGACGGATTCGGTGTGTTGCGGGGAATTCGCGCCGACGCGAAGTTGGCTGGAATCCCCGTGCTGATGCTTTCCGCCCGGGCGGGGGAAGAGGCGAAAGTCGAAGCGCTCGATGCGGCCGCGGATGATTATCTGGCCAAACCATTTGCAGCCCGCGAACTTCTCGCGCGGGTGAATTCCAATATCCAGATGGCGAGGGTGAGAAGGGACGCTGCCCGTGCCGTCATGCAAAGCGAACAGCGATACGTGATGTCGCAGGAACGCCTGACGCTGGCGTTATCGACCGGGCGCGTTGCGATTTACGACTGGGATGTCGAGAGCGATCGCCTGAGCATTCAGGGACCTCTGGGCGAAGTGTTCGGTGTTACCCTGGAGGACGTCGCAAATGGACTTCCGCTGAGTTCGATCGTTGACGGTATTCACCCTGATGATCGTGAGGTCGTCATGGCGCTCATCGCGCGCACGGTGGAAACCGAAGAGCCGTTCGAAGCGGAATATCGCGTTCGAGGTGGGGCCAACCCGCGTGCCGTATTGTCACGCGGGCACGTCTACACCGGTTCGTCCGGTCAAAAAATGTTTTCGGGCGCATTGATCGACATCACCGAGGAGAAAGCGGCCGAACAGGCGCTTCAGCGCGAATTGGAATATCGACGACTTGCCGAGGCAAAGCTTCAGGCAATCAACAGCACGCTGGAGCAGCGGGTCGAAACCGAGGTTGCGGAGCGAATAAAGGCCGAGGAGGCTTTGCGCCAGGCCCAAAAAATGGAGGCGATCGGGCAATTGACCGGCGGCGTCGCCCATGACTTCAACAACCTGCTCACGGTGATCATGGGCGGTCTCGACATTATCCGCAGATCGAAGCCGGAAGATCATGCCCGCATAAAGCGGGCGACCGACATGGCACTTCAAGGGACCCAGCGTGCCGCGAGTCTGACGGGGCGGCTGCTGGCCTTTTCAAGGCGCCAACCGCTGGAGCCAAAGCCGCTGGAATTGACCGCTCTCGTGCGGGAGATGACTGAACTGCTTCATCGAACGCTGGGTGAGAGGATCGAACTCGAAGCCGTGATGGCCTCCAGGCTTTGGCCCGTTGAGGTCGACCTAAACCAGCTGGAGAGCGCCATCCTCAACTTGGCCGTCAACGCGAGGGACGCGATGCCTGACGGCGGCAAGTTGACCATCGAAGCAGCAAATACGGCGTTGGACGAATCCTACTCCGCCAGGGATACGGAGGTCATTCCGGGTCAGTACGTGATGCTATCCGTCAGTGACAGTGGTTCAGGAATGTCAAAGGAAACGTTGGACCATGCTTTTGAACCATTCTACACCACCAAAGAGGTGGGACGCGGGACGGGCCTTGGCCTCAGCATGGTTTATGGATTTGTAAAGCAGTCTGGCGGTCACGTTACGCTGTATAGCGAGCAAGGTCAGGGGACGACAGTGAAGCTCTATTTCCCCCGGTATAAGGGAAAATTGAGCGCGGTCGAGATCGAAGAACGGCCGTCAACTCCTACGGCGAGCCACGAGGAAGTTGTTCTGGTCGTTGAGGACAATGACGACGTACGCTCCTACAGCGTGACCATCCTGCGAGAGCTCGGATATAAAGTACTTGAAGCTGCAGATGCCGAAAAGGCGCTGCAGATCCTCGAAGGTACCGACCGCGTCGATCTGCTGTTCACCGACGTGGTATTGCCCGGGAAGAATGGGCGCGTATTGGCCGATTCCGCTAAGCGGTTGCGTCCTGCCTTGCGTGTCCTGTTCACGACAGGCTACTCGCGTAACGCGATTGTTCATCAAGGCCGCCTGGACGCGGATGTCCACCTGATCAGCAAGCCATTCACTTTCGATCAGCTCGCAGCCCGGGTACGCGACATCATCGATCTACCGGTGCCGAAGCAACTCTCGTGAACGGCCGCTTCGCGCACCGCAACCGGACGTTCCCTCGGCGCTTTTTGACCCGGTGCGGAGGTCGACTGTCCAGGGAAGCAATAGCCGAGGAATAGACCGCGCTTTCCGGGGTTCACACCCAGGACTTGGACCGTTCAGGTCGATAATGCAGTTCGGACATCAACCCGCGCATTGCAACGACGAAGTCCGCGTCGAAGAGAAGCGACTCCGGTCCCGCATAATTTGACGGGTAAGCCCACTCGGAATATTAGAAACGGCGCTTTGCAGGCAATGAAAACTACCCTTCATTCTTTCGCCGAGGGCATCTCGAAGCTCGGCCTGACGGAGGTCGGCCATGCCATCGCGCTGCTTTGGTACTTTGATCTGCAGGAAGGCAAACCGGAGTTGCGTCCTGCTTTCCTGGCCGGGTTGATGCATGATCTCTCGCTTCGCCGCCAGGTCAACGCCACCCGCCTTGGAAGGCAGCTGCTTGCAAACCGTGCCGTGATGAGGGGTAAGGAGATGGGCACCGTGAGACTTCGCCTTGCCAGCAGGTCGCGCCTGTCATCCCGCTATAACGAAATTGCGGGAAGGGTCGTTGCACCCGCGCCCGGCGCACACATCATTCCAGCGGGACTGTTCGACAATACCAGACCGTATCTGCAAACCCTGGTGGTGCAGATCAACGGAACCTACCAGAACGGTTTCTACGACGCCTGTGCCGTCATGTGCCGGCGCTTGCTGAATTGCCTGGTGCTCCTTGCGTTCGAAAGTGCGGCAAAGGGCAAAGTCATAAGAGATGCCTCCGGGGAATACCGGGCGTTCGCCCACATCATCGAATTGGCTTCCTCCAACCGGCACTTAAAGCTCGCCCGGGGCGCGGGCGCGGTGATGGGAAAGATGGATTATGTGGGTGATCTTGCCGCTCATCACCCGACTTACACCACCCGACAGAAGGACATCGACGAGCAGCGGCTGGCGTTTCACCGCGTCATTTTGGAACTGGCCGATCTTGCCGAAATCAAGTCGCAGGCCACGGCTGACTGAAAGAGGCGGCCTGTCTTTGAGGTTACTCCGAGTATTCCTGCTCGAACCGATTCGGGCCCGTAGGCTTAGAGACCCATTTGAGCGTCTTTCCAGACAGCGCGGCAAATGTGCCTGATGCCAACCTGATCACGGCCTTCCCCGACGCATCCTGGCCGATTGGCTTGCCGTCCTTCATCACGATCGACCCGTTGCCCTCCAACAGCTGCCCGACCGCCAACCCACCGGGTGCGCGGTGAGCGGTGGAGGCAGCCAAAAAGGTCGACTTGGGCCCATCCCATTCAACCATTGCATTTCCGGTCAGAACGGCCCCCTTCAGCAAGCCATCCACGCCGACGCAGGAATACTGAACGCTTTGGAGGCTATGACCTGTGCGGTCGCCGATCGGCTCTGGGGCATTCGAGCCAACAACCGTACACTCGTAGCGTCCGACCATGTCCGCAAAGGCCAATCCATTTGTGCCGATCAAGCCGAGTGCGGAACACAAAAGTGTAGCGATAAGGCGCGTCGTCATTGGCCTCTCCCTCGGGTTGTGTTTTGTTACCCTAACGCCGGGCAGGCGCACCTTTTTGATGGAAATCAAAACGCCGCGGATCTTGCAGATCAGCTGTCCTTGAGTGCGGGTCGGTTCGCTAACCCTCTCGCAAAGCGCCGTAGCAAACCGGACCGCTTCAGGTTCAGTCATTGACCCGACCGTTCAAACGTTTTTGGGTTTCAAGGCCAGGGCCATGCTGCAGAGCAGCAGCCGTTAGGATTTCGTTAACCTTGCCGAAGCAAGATTCTCGAGGGGCCACCGAAAGGAGAACTCATGACAAACCTGGAAGAGGCAATTCGGGAACGTGCCTACCATCTCTGGACCGCCGACGGTCAACCCGAGGGCAAGGCGGACGTCTATTGGCTGAATGCGCAGAGGGAACTTCTGACGGAAACGGTCGAAGGCTCAGGCAGTGAAGCTGCCGCCGATGCGGCGCCGGTTACGACCAGGCCCGCGAAAAAGGCGAAGGTCGCCGGATCCGGCAAAAGGAAAGTCCGCGCAGCATAGTCCGGTCTCGACCTCGGAATCATGACCGTGACGTGATCATAAGGGGCCGGGGTGGCTCGACCTCCCCGTTGCCATCTGGATTCTTTATCGCCGATCCGCCGTGAACGGTTTCGCGGCTCGCGCCGCCGCGGAGGTGTTGCCTCGCTGAGGTCGGCAGGTTGGCGATATGCAAATCGTCACCGGCGATAAAGGACAACATGCTTGTCCAATTAACGCCTCAACAGCGCCTTCACTTGCGGCTAAAGCAGGTCGACGATCTTTCTTGAAGGAACCAATCCGCCCACGGCGGGCTTATCGCAGATGTTCCGAAACCGGGGAGACTGCCATGAAAATCGCAACGCTCATTTTGGCTGGCACTTCGGCCCTCGCCATCATTGGTTCAACGGCATGGGCCCAGGAAGCGCGCACGGGAACGATAACCGTCATTGACCGGCTCAATAACACCGTCGCGATCAAACAGACGCAGAGTGGCACCACCGGAGCAAACACCGGCGGCGCTGCCGAAGAATTCAAGGTGCAAAACGGCGCCTCGCTGGAAACGGTGCATGCCGGCGACAAGGTCACCTTCTCCACCACGGACAAGGATGGGGTCAAGGTCATCACGACGCTTCAGAAGCAGTAGATATTCCGACGCCGCAATCCGGCGTCTCCATCCCGTTGGCGACGGTTTTCAGTTGCGCGGGGCGTGGCCTCGGCCGCTGCATCAGGGAACCGATGTCGGCAGTGGCGCCGAGTTGGCCTCCTGCGAAGCCGCGGGCCGCTGATCGAACTTCGCCAGCACCGACGCGCCGCCGTCAAACCGAACGCGATAGACCTGCAGGTTCTCCATGACGCGCTGGACGTAATTGCGGGTTTCGGAGAGCGGAATGCGCTCCACCCAGTCGATGGCGTCCACATTGGGATCGCGCGGATCCCCGTACAATTTCACCCAGTCGCGAACACGGCCCCGGCCGGCGTTGTAGCCGGCGAAGGTCATGATGTGACAGCCCGCATATTCCTTCAGCAATGCGCTGAGTTCAGCCGCGCCCATTTGCGTATTATAGACGGGATCGGAGACCATCCGGTCCCAATCATAGGCGACGCCGAACCGCTTGGCGGTGTCGCGTCCGGCTTCCGGCGTGACCTGCATCAGACCGACCGCATTGGCCGGCGACTTGTCGCGCTGGTCGAACGCGCTCTCGGTGCGTGCGACCGAATAGATGATGCTGCGCTCGATCCCGGGGCCAATCGGACTGTGCCGCGGGATTCCAATGGTCGGAAAGGCGTAGTTGTCGAGCGCCAGCCCGCGGGCGAGCGCCGGCTTGCCGATCTGCAACATGGCGCGCGCATCGTTGCGGCGGCCGGTGAGTTCCGCCAGCGCGGCCAGCACCGCCACGTCCGTGCTCTCCTCGGCAAGATCGGCGACAAAACTCAGGGCGACGTCGCGTTCGCCGAGCGCATAGAGCATATCGGCGGCGCGCACGCGTTCATCCGCGAGCGTTGCGTCATCGGCAGGGTTGGCGGGCAGCGCCGCGCGCAGCTCTGCTCCGTCGAGGCCGAGCCTGGCGCGCGCCATCTGTCCGTAATAGGCGGTGGGATAGCGCGCGGCAGCCTCGTAGAAGGCGCGCATCTCCGCTTGCTCACCGGCCGCTTCGGCGGCGCGGCCACGCCAGTAGTTCGCCCGCGCCAGCACGATCGGATTGGCCGAGCCGTCGTCGATATGGGCGAAATGCGTCCGCGCCACCGCGGGATCGTTGCGGTAGCGCAAGGCGATCCACCCGCGCATGAAATGCAGGTCCGCCCGGTAAGCCTCGCCTGCCGGCAGAGCGGCGTCGCGCACGACCTGATAAGCGGCTTCGGACTTGCCCTGATCGAGCAGCTTGCGCGCCAGAGCGCGACGTTCGCGCCACCATTCGTCGGTATCCTGCAGCGCCATTGTCTCCGGGGCTGCCGACAGCACAAGACGGGTGGCGTCATCGATCCGGTCGTGACGCACCATCCAGCGCAT
>NZ_JADGRI010000203.1 GCF_017881085.1 Bradyrhizobium sp. | reverse complement strand
TGCCCAGGAAAGGACTCGAACCTTCACGGCCGTTAAGCCACTGGCACCTGAAGCCAGCGCGTCTACCAATTCCGCCACCTGGGCCCGGGCCGGTTAGTACGGATCGGTTGCGCGCTTGTCAAATTGGCAAACTGTGACGCAAATGCGCTGTACAGCGCCGGCCTGGTGGCGTATCGCGAATTCTCTAAAACCTTCCGCCATTGATCGAATTTGACCCTAGGAAATGAAGCCATGGCATCGAATCTGGACACGCTGGTCACGGTTTTCGGAGGATCGGGCTTTCTGGGGCGGCACGTGGTCCGCGCGCTGGCCAAGCGCGACTATCGCATCCGGGTCGCGGTGCGGCGGCCGGAATTGGCCGGGCACCTGCAGCCGCTCGGCCGGGTCGGCCAGATCCACGCCGTGCAGGCCAATCTGCGCTACCCGGCCTCGGTCGAGGCCGCGATGCGCGATTCCGACGCCGCCATCAACCTGGTCGGCATTCTCGCCGAAAGCGGCGCCCAGACCTTTAACGCGGTGCAGGGCGAGGGTGCCGGAGCCGTGGCCAAGGCGGCGGCCGCCGCCGGCGCCGCCATGGTGCATGTCTCCGCCATCGGCGCCGACGAGAATTCGCCCGCCCGTTACGCCCGCGCCAAGGCGGCCGGCGAAAAAGCGGTGCTGGCGGCCGTCCCCTCCGCCACCATCCTGCGGCCATCGGTCGTGTTCGGCCCCGAGGATCAGTTCACCAACCGTTTCGCGGCGCTGGCGCGGATGTCGCCGGCACTGCCGCTGATCGGCGGCGGCCTGACCAAGCTGCAGCCGGTCTATGTCGGCGATGTCGCGACCGCGGTCGCCGACGCCGTCGAGGGCAAGACCAAGCCGGGTGCGCCTTACGAACTCGGCGGCCCGGAAGTGCTGACGATGCGCGAGATCATGGAAATCATTCTCGCCGTCACCGAACGCCGGCGCATGCTGATGCCGTTGCCGTTCGGGCTGGCGAAATTGCAGGCGCTGTTCCTGCAGTTCGCACCGGGGGATTTCAAGCTGACGCCGGACCAGGTGGCGCTGTTGCGATCGGACAATGTGGTGTCGGAGGCGGCGAAGGCCGCCGGACGCACGCTCGAGGGCCTGGGAATCACGGCGGATTCGCTGGAAGCGATCGCCCCGCAATATCTCTGGCGCTTCCGCAAGACCGGCCAGTTCGCGCACCGGGGCGCGTGATTTATCGGCGGGGACGGGCTGTCATCGTCATTGCGAGGAGCGCAGCGACGAAGCAATCCAGCCTTTTCGTTCAAATGGATTGCTTCGCGGAGCCTGTCATCGGGCGGCGCTTCGCGCCGACCCGTTGGCTCGCAATGATGCGCGCTGAGACTTACCGTCCCATCGCCAGCGCGACAAGGCCGAGCGTGCCGACGATGACGCGCCACCACGCAAACAGCGTGAAGCCGTGTCGGGTGACATAAGTCAGGAACGTCTTGACCACGATCATCGCGGTGACGAACGACACCACGAATCCGATCGCGATGATGCCGGTGTGATCGAGACTCATGTCGGCGCGGTTCTTGTAGAATTCATAGGCAAAGGCGCCGACCATGGTCGGGATCGCCAGGAAGAACGAGAACTCCGCCGCCGCGCGCTTGTCGGCGCCGAGCAGCATCGCTCCAACGATGGTAGCGCCGGAGCGTGACACGCCGGGAATCATTGCGAGGCACTGCGCGAAACCGATCGCGAGATACATCGGCAGCGGGAACGTCGTGGCGTCGTGTTCGTGCGGATCGAGTTCGAGTTGATCGACCCACAGCAGGATCGCGCCGCCGACGATCAGCGAAAAGCACACCACCCACGGATTGAACAAATAGGCCTTGATATAATGACCAGCTGCGGCACCGATCACCGCCGCGGGCAGGAACGACACCAGCAGACCGATGACGAATCGCCTGTCCTCGGCATTGGAGAACATGCCGAGCGCCACGCGCCATAATTTGCCGAAATAAAGGGCGACGATCGCGAGGATGGCGCCGAGTTGAATCAGGATGGAAAAGCTGTTCCAGAAGTTGCCCTCGCCGAGATTGAAAAATCGCTCCGCGAGCAAAAGGTGGCCCGTCGAGGAAACAGGTAGAAATTCCGTGACGCCCTCGATAATGCCGAGAATCACCGCCCGCAATGCATCAGACATCATGACCAAAGTCCGTTATGATCCATTTCGATCGAAAAGCCGCGTTCTTCTCGCCTATTCGTGCCTTCGCCGCAATCTCAAAAACGCAAAAACACAGGTTGCCTCCTTCGTCTGCTTAGGTAGTTTGGCGCGCGGTCGCTATACGCGACTGCACGCCTGACTCGCTTCGAGGCGGAGAGGATTTCTTAAGCACCGCAAAATTATCAAGGGCTCATGTACACACTGTTTCATCATTCGTTCTGTCCGCATTCGCGCTTTATTCGCCTGGCGCTGGGCGAACATGGCCTCGATGTGCGGCTGGTGGAAGAGCGGGCCTGGGAGCGGCGCGAGGCGTTTCTGGCGCTCAATCCGGCGGGCACCACTCCGGTGCTGATATCGGAGGGCCCGCCGGCGATACCCGGCGCCGGCATCATCGCCGAATATCTCGATGAAACCTACGGAACCGAGCTCGGCGACCGCAGGCTCTTGCCGTCCAGCATGGACGAACGCATCGAGGTGCGCCGCTTGATGGCGTGGTTCAACGAGAAATTTTTCGAGGAGGCTTCCAATCCGCTGGTCACCGAGCGCATCTATAAGCGCTTCATGAGCGAGGAACATGGCGGCGGCGCGCCGGCGGCCGACGTGATTCGCGCGGCCAAGGCCAATGTGCGCTATCATCTGGCCTATATCGGCTGGCTGGCGCGGACGCGGAACTTTCTGGCCGGCGACCGCCTGACCTTTGCGGACCTCGCCGCCGCGGCGCATCTTTCGGCGATCGACTATCTGGGCGACGTGCCATGGATCGAGGACGACGCGGCAAAGGCGTGGTACGCGCGGGTGAAATCCAGACCCTCGTTCCGCCCGCTGCTGAGCGAATGGCTGGCGGGCGTGCCGGCGTCGCGCACCTACGTGGACCTCGATTTCTGATTCGGCCGATCGAGTTAAACGCCAATGTCCCGGTGGCACCGGTGAGCCCCCTCTCCCGCAGGGAGGGGGTTGGGGTGAGGGGTTCAGCTCTATCGATGGGGCATAACCCCTCACGCAAATTGCTGCGCAATCCGACCTCTCCCTATGGGAGAGGTGAAGACCTGATCGCCCCGCTATGACGGAAGATCTGAAAACTGCGCTCGCGAGCGAAGCCCGCGCGCTGGGATTCGATTGCATCGGCGTTACAGCGCCGGGCGTGCTCACTGAGGCCGGCCGGCACTTTCGCGACTTCCTCGAGGCCGGCGCGCATGGCGACATGGACTGGCTCGCGGCGCGCCCGGAGCGCCGCACCGATCCGTGCGCGCTGTGGGCGGACGTGCGCTCGATCGTCATGTTGGGAGTCAATTACGGGCCCGATGAAGATCCGTTGGCTATCCTGCAAGCGCGGACGCGCGGGGCGATCTCGGTCTACGCGCAAGGCGACGACTATCACGACCTGATCAAGAAGCGGCTCAAAGTGCTGGCGCGATGGCTGGTCGCTGCTTCCGGCTGCGAGGTCAAGGTATTCGTCGACACCGCCGCGGTGATGGAAAAGCCGCTGGCGCAGGCGGCGGGACTGGGCTGGCAGGGCAAGCACACCAATCTCGTCTCGCGGCAATTCGGTTCATGGCTGTTTCTCGGCACTATCTTTACGACGCTCGATTTGCCGCAAGGCGAATCGGAGCCCGATCATTGCGGTTCGTGCCGGGCCTGCCTCGATATCTGCCCTACCTCCGCGTTTCCCGCGCCTTACAAGCTCGACGCACGGCGCTGCATTTCCTATCTCACCATCGAGAACAAGGGCCCGATTCCGCGCGAATTTCGAAAAGCCATCGGCAATCGAATCTATGGCTGCGACGATTGCCTCGCGGTGTGCCCCTGGAACAAGTTCGCGCAGGCAGGCCATGAGGCAAAACTCGCCGCGCGCGATGAATTGCGCGCGCCCGCCCTCGCCGAACTCGCCCAACTCGACGACCCGGCGTTCCGCGCGCGATTTACAAAATCGCCGGTCAAGCGCATCGGCCGCGACCGTTTTCTGCGCAACGTGCTGATCGCGGTCGGCAACTCGAACGACAGCACTTTGGTCGGCGAGGCGGAGCGCCTGGCGAATGACGACAGCCCGCTGGTACGCGGCGCCGCGGTGTGGGCGCTGTCGCAATTGATGGAGCGGGAGGAGTTTGACGCGAGGGCGGCTGAAGCGATCGGAGCGGAGGCGGAGGCGATCGTGCGGATGGAGTGGAATGCTTGGGCTGGCCCACACTTGATTTAACGCCACAAATTCCGGCATGGTCCCGTGCCATGACCAATCAGCCCTTCTTCACCAAAGACCGCGACGCCTTCATTCCCACCGACGCCGCGCGCGGACCATGGGACCCGAACTCGCTGCACGGACGTGTCATCATCGGCCTTTTGGCCTTCGTGATCGAGCAGCGCCATAGCGGCGACGATTTCGTGCCGGCGCGGCTGACAGTGGACATGTTCAGGCTGCCGACGCTGGCGCCGATCGAGGTCAGGACGCGGCCGGTCCGCGACGGCCTGCGCATCAAGGTCGTCGAAGCCGACTTCCTTTCGGGCGGCGTCGCCATGGCGCGCGCCTCCTGCCAGTTGCTGCGCAAGACCGAAAATCCGCAAGGCACGGTGTGGTCGCCGCCGAACTGGGACGTGCCGGCGCCCGCTGCCATTCCCCCGCCTGCCGATCCGCGGCTCGGCATGAACGGCAAATGGACCACGCGGCCGATCATCGGCGCCATGGGCACCGTCGGCCCGCGGCGGCTGTGGATGGCCGAGGTCCGCGATCTCGTCGAAGGCTCAGCCCTGACGCCGTTCGTGCGGGTTGCGGTATCAGCCGATTTCGCCAGCCCCTTCGCCAATGCCGGCGATCAGGGCTTGGGCTATATCAACAGCGACGTCACGCTGTATCTGCATCGCCTGCCGGTGACGGAATGGATCGGCTTCGAGGTGGTGAACCATCACGCCGCCGACGGCGTCGCGATCGGCGAATGCTGGCTCTATGACGAGCACGGCGCGATCGGGACATCCACGGTCGCCGCGCTGGCGCAGCGCAAGCCGATGGCCAATCCGAGCCAGCGGGATGTGATGCGCAAACCGTAAGTCGTCATTCCGGGGCATCGCGCAGCGATGAACCCGGAATCCATAACCACGATCGGGAGTATGGATTCCGGGTTCGCCGCTTCGCGTCGCCCCGGAGACGATGGGTGGGCGTGGCTCCGCGCATCAACCGTCCAGATGCCGCTTCATCTCCGGCCGCGCCTTCAACGCCGCGGCCTGCTTGGCAAAGATCTTCGCCATCCGCTCCGGTACAAAATTCATGTCGACAAAGCCGGTCGCGGTGTTGGCGACCTCGTGGTACTCCGCGATTCCGCCGCCGCGCAGCCGCATGATGGCGACGCCCTCGAACATCGCGCGCGCGCCATTGGCCTCCGGCAGCAATGAGCGATAGCTGAACGTGTAGCGGGCATAGAGCATCTCGCCGTCGCTCACGGGTTCATGCATATCCCAGCGGAAATCGGTCGCCGTGCGATAGAACCAGTCGTCGATCATTTCGGCGATGTTGGCGTGGCCCGTGAATGTGCCGTAGAACACGTCGTGATAAACCCCGTCCTCCGTGAACAGCTCGGCGAATGCTTTCCCGTCGCGTTGCTCGACGGCGTCGCAAAAGGCGCGGAGCATGGTGCTCACATTCATGGCGTTTCTGCCGGTGAACCGATCTCCGCCACCGCCGCGAGGATCCGCGCGATGTCCTGCGGCCGCGACAGCCGGTGATCGCCGTCCTGGATCATGGTCAGCACCACGTCGTCGCTGGGCAGCCGATGCGCCAGCGCGAAGGCGTGCTGCCACGGCACGTCCGGATCCTGCGCGCCCTGCAGGATGCGAACCGGGCAGCCGACCTCGATGGCGCTGCCGAGCAACAGATGGTTACGGCCCTCCTCGATCAAAGCGCGGGTGATCGGATACGGGTCGCCATCGCCATATGGCGACGGCCGCAGCCACACGCCCTTGCTCTCGATCTCCTTTTTGACCTCAGGCGAAAAGCCGTTCCACATCAGTTGTTCGGTGAAATCCGGCGCCGGCGCGATCAATACCAGGCCGGCCAGCGGGCTGCGCCTTTGCGGACGCTTTGCAACCTCACGCGCCAGCAATAACGCCATCCAGCCGCCCATCGACGAGCCGATCACGACCTGCGGGCCGGCACAGAACTGCTCGAACACCGCCACGCTCTCTTCCAGCCAGCGCCCGATGGTGCCGTCGATGAACGCGCCACCGGAGTCTCCGTGGCCGGAATAGTCGAACCGGACGCAGGCGCGGCCGTGCTCGGCGGCCCATGCGTCCAGCGCCAGCGCCTTGGTGCCCTGCATGTCCGAATTGAAGCCGCCCAGCCAGAACAGGCCGGGGGCGGCGCCGTTGCGGGCGCGCACCGCGATGCGGCGCGCCGCGTTCCCCTGGCCTACTTCGATAAAGGTGGGCGGCTGCCCGATTGCCGCGGAACTGGTCATGGGATCGCATCTCCGGTTCGCTGCTGTTTGAGTGAGCACGGCCGATCCGTCAACGGACGCCAATACCGGACCTTTGGGCGATAGCGGCGCTTGCGGAATGCACCCTTCCCCTCTATGTGGGCTGGTCTGAACGTTCCGCTCCGGTCCGCGTTGTCAGCGTGACCAAAATGCCTCGCATTTGATGCTTTTCTCAGCCGGCGGCGCGAGTTTGCTTGCCCGCAGCACCTTATTCCTTCAAACTACCGCCTTCGTTCACAACCTTGGAGAGCTACCCATTCGCCGTCCCAACAGAGCCCCGCCCGCTGCCACCAAAGACGGGCCGCGCACCAACGATGAAATCCGCAACGCCACGATTCAGCTGATCGATCAGAACGGCACGAACCACGGCACGGTCGAGACAGTCGCCGCCATCAAGATGGCCCTCGAGGCGGGCATGGACCTCGTGGAGATTTCGCCCAATACCGCTCCTCCCGTCTGCAAGATCATGGACTACGGGAAGTTCAAGTATTCGGCGCAGAAAAAGGCCGCGGAAGCCCGCAAGAAACAGAAGGTGGTCGAGATCAAGGAGATCAAGCTCCGGCCCATGATCGACGATCACGATTACGAAGTGAAGATGCGCGCGATGCAGCGCTTCTTCGAGGAAGGCGACAAGGTCAAGATCACCCTGCGCTATCGCGGCCGCGAAATGGCGCATCAGGAAATCGGCACCAAGCTGCTGGACAAGGTCAAGGCCGACGTGGCCGAATACGCCAAGGTCGAGCAGGACGCGCGTTTCGAAGGCCGTCAGGTGGTGATGGTGCTGGCGCCACGCTGATTGAAAATCAGCCATTCGCGTTTGTGAATATTGAATACGGCCCGCCGGGCGATCTGGCGGGCTTCTTTTTGGCATCTTGCGGATCTCAGCCCCGCGTGGCCTGCCAGCGGCCGCTGCAGTTTCCGCTGGAAAGTCTGGCGTTCCAGCGGCCCACGCCGGTGCTGCCACCGAGCCTGCCGCTGCCGGTCGCGACCGCGCTGCCGGCCGAAATCCTGACCACGACGCCGCCGCCACGGCCGACATTTCCCGACACGTCGGCAGCGCCCGCCGACGAGATGCGGCCGCCCGAGACCTGGAAGGGATAACTGTAGGCGGGGTCGCAACTGCCGGCCTGGGTGATGATCAGGACGTTCCAGATTCCGTCGTAGCCGCCGCCCATGCGGGCGGTCTTGGCATCGGCGGCGACGGGCGCCGCCAATGCGGCGAGAAAGGCGGCGGCAAATATCCCGCGCCCGACGCGCGAGGACCGCAAATCGGCAGAAAAGGCTATCGGTCGGGCTGATGTCATCATGTTTCCCCGCTTGTTGGCTGCGCCGTGGGTGCCGTCAGCCTATCTGACAAACAATACGGTTTTGCGGTTCATCGTTGCCAATTCGGTGCGGTTCTGCCATAAGCCCAGGCTTCATCGCCCGGCTGATCAAGGGCTGCCGTGGCAATGCCCATGCTGGTTGTCTCATTTCGGAAATAACCCAGCATCTTCAACGCTCTAACGAGCATTTTAGCCGCGAAAGCGCCTTCTGGGCGCGTTTTTTCTGCGGCAACAGGAGAGCCAAATGCCCAAGCTGAAGACCAAGTCAGGCGCTAAAAAGCGCTTCAAGGTGACTGCCACCGGCAAAGTAATGGCCGCCCAGCGCGGCAAGCGCCACGGCATGATCAAGCGGACGAAGAAGCAGATTCGTCAGCTCCGCGGCACCCGGGTGCTGTTCAAGACCGACGGCGACAACATCAAGAAATATTTCTTGCCGAACGCCTGATCGCTCTCGCGGTCCCATCGAGCCGAGCCGCGTCCGCGCGGCAGATCCGTCACCATTTTCATCTGAAGGAGACCCGTCATGTCTCGCGTCAAACGCGGTGTGACCTCTCACGCCAAGCACAAGAAAGTCTACAAGGCCGCCAAGGGTTTTTACGGCCGCCGCAAGAACACCATCCGCGCCGCCAAGGCCGCGGTCGAAAAGGCCGGGCAATATGCCTTTCGCGACCGCAAGCGAAAGAAGCGGACCTTCCGCGCGCTCTGGATCCAGCGCATCAATGCCGCGGTGCGCCCGTTCGGCATGACCTACAGCGTCTTTATCAACGGCCTGTCCAAGTCGGGCATCACCGTGGACCGCAAGGTGCTGTCGGATCTCGCCATCACCGAACCGGCGGCGTTCCAGGCGATCGCCGAAAAGGCCAAGGCCGCGCTGGCGGCCTGAGGTTCGAAATCGCTGCGGCGTCTCGCAACTCCGGTGTCATGCCCCGCGAAAGCGGGGCATCCAGTAACCACCGACCAACATTTTTGACCCCGGGGGTTACTGGATCATCCGCTTTCGCGGATGATAACAGCCCTATGTGCTGGGCTGCGCGCGCTCCCAACAGGTGATCGTCGCCATGTCCAATCTTGCCCAACTCGAATCCCAAATTCTCGCAGACATCGCCGCCGCAGGCGACGAAGCAGCCCTCGAAGCCGTGCGCGTTTCGGCGCTCGGCAAGAAGGGTTCGATCTCCGCGCTGCTTTCGACGCTCGGCAAGATGTCGCCGGACGAACGCAAGACCGAAGGCGCCAAAATCAACCTCGCCAAGGATGCCGTGACGCAGGCGCTGACCGCGCGCCGCGAACTCCTGAAATCCGCGGCGCTCGACGCGCGGCTGAAGTCCGAGACCATCGACGTCACGCTGCCGCTGCGCGAGGCGCCGGCGGAAGCGGGCCGGATTCACCCGCTGAGCCAGGTGATGGACGAACTCACCGCGATCTTCGCCGACATGGGATTTGCCATCGCCGAAGGCCCCGATATCGAGACCGACGACTACAATTTTACAAAACTGAATTTCCCGGAAGGCCACCCGGCGCGGGAAATGCACGACACCTTCTTCTTCAATCCTGGGGAAGACGGCTCGCGCATGCTGCTGCGCACGCACACCTCGCCGGTGCAGGTGCGCACCATGCTGACGCAGGCGCCGCCGATCCGGATTATCTGTCCGGGCCGCACCTATCGCATCGATTCCGACGCGACGCATACGCCGCAGTTCCACCAGGTCGAGGGCCTCGTCATCGACAAGGGTTCGCATCTCGGCCACCTCAAATGGATCCTGCACGAGTTCTGCAAGGCGTTCTTCGAGGTCGACCACATCAACATGCGGTTCCGGCCGTCGTTCTTCCCGTTCACCGAGCCGTCGCTCGAGGTCGACATCCAGTGCCGGCGCGACAAGGGCGAGATCCGCTTCGGCGAAGGCGAGGAC
>NZ_JADGRI010000431.1 GCF_017881085.1 Bradyrhizobium sp. | reverse complement strand
TCACGGTATTCACTCCGTACTTGGCATCGTGAATAGCGGCTTCAGCCGGCGTTGGAACAACTCGGTGACCCCCGCGCGATTCAAGTGGTCAGTGTCGAAATAGAAGCGCGGATCATCCAAAGCTGCGGAAAAATCATGCAATGGCACCGCATGATCAGTGAGGACCTGTGTTGAGGCGAGGTCGAACGCAGCCTCGTTCGGCAGCTGATTGTAGAACAGCGTCAGCGTCGGCAGTTTAATGGCGATGACGCGGATATTGTGCTGTCGAGCGATCTCGATGAGACTGGCAAAGTCGCGCAGATAGCGTGCGATCACGTCCGGCGCCGTAGCGTCTGGATAGAGATATGCGATGCGCTTACTGACCGCCGTCGCGGACGGCCGGTAGACCCGGTCAAACTGCGCTTCGCCTTCCCAGGCGTCGCGTTGGAACCGGTCGCGGTTGTTGATCTTGGAAAATCCGCTGAGATAGTCGAGCAAGGCACGCGGGCTGACGCCGTCGTGGCGAACATAATTCCACATGAGTTGTGCGGTTGCCGCCTCGAACGGGGTGCCCCGGATCAACTTTGCATCGCTGAAGCGATCTTCATTCCAGGCGCGCGACGTAAACGTGAAGGAATCGATGACGTAGAGCAAATTACGCGTGCGATACGTGCGCAAGAAATGCTCAAGAACAAACTGGTTGTAGAGTGGACCGGTGCCTTGCGAAGCGAGGTTCAGGATCCGCGACCCGGTCTCGCGTTCCATCAGCGCGTTGAAACCGCCGAAATCGAGTGTCATTGCATGTGACGCGCCGAGGATCACCCAATCGTAGTCGCGCGTATCGGCGGTCGCGATCTTGAAGAACGGGTTGCTATGCCCATTTCGAAAAAGGAGTTTTTCGGTCGCGGCAACCAACCCCGCATAAATCAGAAGACCGACCACGACGAATAAGAGAGCTGATTTTCCGAGTTGTTTCATGGTCGCGTGTTAGTCCCAGGATTAGAATTGCATGTAGATGAATTCCTTCGCCTGCCAGCGTCCCAGCAGCAGCAGGGCGAAGATGCCCAAATAATAGGCGCCCCAGCGCAGCGCGACCGGCGCATCGGCCAGGCGCTGGAACACCGGGCGGCGCTCGTCGACGATTTCATAGGCGACCAGGAAGGCGATCAGGCCAAATCCGGTAAGTTGCTCGGCGCTGAACGGATAGATGGTTAGCAGATGCGGCAGGTCGGTGAGCCGAGCGCCGATCTTCTGCAAGACGAGCAGCGCGTCATGCATCGATGCGGCGCGGAAGAACACCCAGCTCAGCAGGATCAGATGGAAGGTGATGACGATGCGTAATACGCGCAGCCAGGCGCTGGCGGTCACGCGCGGCAAGGCTTCGCCGATGCGGCGCCACAGGCCGCGCGTCGCCAGCCCCGCCCACTGATAGGCGCCGTTGAGCGCGCCCCAGACGAGAAAGGTCCAGCCGACTCCGTAGCCGAGCCCGGCATGCCACAGGCCGCTCACCAGGAAGACAACCATGATATTGATGGCGCGGCGCAGAGCCCCGGCGCGGCCGCCGCCCAGCGGGATATAGAGATAGTCGCGGAACCAGCGGCCGAGCGAGATGTGCCAGCGCTCCGCCCAGAATTCCGCCGTGCTGCGCGACAGGTACGGCCGGCGGAAGTTCTCCATCAGCTCGAGGCCGAACAGCAAGGAGATGCCGAGCGCGATATCGGTGTAGCCGGAAAAGTCGCAATAAATCTGAAACGCGAAGAAATAAGTGCTGATCAGCAGTTCGATCGGCGGGGCAAAGGCGACGATCTTGAAGCTGTGATCGACCAGCGGGGCAAGGCTGTCGGCGATGACGACTTTCTTGAACAGGCCCCAGCCGATCAATTGCAGCCCGAGCGTAAAGCGGACTGGATCGGCACGCAGCCCGGACAATAGCTGCGGCAGATAATTCGTCGCCCGCTCGATCGGTCCGGCAAAAATCTTGGGAAAATAGGCGGTGAACAATGCCACGTGGCCGAGATTCTGCCGGCCCGACAGACGCCCGGCATAGATGTCGATGAGGTAGCTTGCGGCCGAGAAGGCGTAGAAGGAATAGCCGGCCGGCGCGGTGACGCCCAGACGCGGCAGCTTGATGCCGCCTAGGAGATTGGCCTGCGCGATCTCGCCGGCAAGGAAATCATAGAACTTGAAGGCGGTGAGCGAGCCGAGCACCGCGACAAGCCCGATGACGAAAATGGCGACGCGCAGCGGCCGTTGCCTTGCCCGGTCCAGAGCCCAGCCGCAGGCGAAAATGACGAGCGTCACCGCGCCGAGATAGATCAGGTTGAATGGCTGCGCGAAGCCGTAGAACACGTAGCTCGCCAGCAGCAAGACGGCCCAGCGCTGCGCCACCGGCGTGAGCGCGAAGACTGCCAAGACCAGCGGCAGGAAGAGGAAGAAATCGAGCGACGTGAACAGCATGACATCGGGCCTCGGAGCCGCGGTTCGTCTCTCGTCACCCGTCGGTCGCCCACGCGAAGCGCGTGGGCGGAGGCAGCCTCAGTAGGTTGCCCCGGACGCCCGCAATTCTTCCGGAACTTGTTCGATCGGAATGCCCGCATTCAGGACGAGATAGCTCGCCAGTTCGTCGCGCTCCGCAGGCGTCATCTTGATGACCGCATGGGCCGGCGTGCTCATCGTCCCGAGCCAAGCCGTTTTGGTTCGGTCTTGGGTGACGACGACTGTGATGATATGGCAGCCCTGGCAATTGTCGAGGGCCAAATCGCGTCCGTCCTTCGGCAGGGTGCGTGCCAGGTTTGCCGGGACTTGATTGCTCGGCAATGGCATGTGGAACGAGAGGTAGTCGGCGAGTGTGAGCCGCTGCTTATCGCTCAGGCGCTGTAACGCTGGAACGGTCTGGTTGTGAGCCTTGAAGTAGCTCACCCACTCCTCGCGCGATCGTTTACCGGTGAGCAACGCTTTGAGCTCGTCGGCAGGCGGCTTGGTGTTAGCGATGTTGACCAGAAGGCTTTTGCCGCCGGCCGGGATAAAAGTCAATTGCTCAGCAGTTTGCGCGGCGAGCGGCTGAACAAGGCAAGCGCTGAACGTCGCGGCAACGACGGCGGCGGCTAAAAAATTGAAGCGCATGATTGATATCCTTCTCGTGACTGGTGAACGAGCCGGTTTCAGGACCGGATCAGAACCTCGCTCGCGAGCACTGTGGCGACTGATGACGCCTCCCGTGGCGGGACGTCAGTTACGCCGATGTTGCCTAAAGCGAATACCGGCACACGCAGCTCACGGACGGCATCCTCAGGCGGGAAGCCACTGGCCCGCATACGATCGATCAAGAGCACGGCGGCATCGTCATAGAACTGCTCGCCGCAGGTATTGCAAACGAGCGCGGGCACGTCCTCGATCACGACCAAGCGATCGTTGTGCCAAAACGCCGAGCGCACGCGAGCCAGACGGGTGTCGGTGCTCTCGCAAACAGGACAGGCAGCGGATGGCTGTTCAGCGGTGTCCATCTTTGTAGCGTCCTTGTGGTTCGGCGCGGTCCGAAGGCAGAACCCCGCCTTCGGCCCGCGGTCGAATGAGAAGCGTCAGCCCATGAACTTGGTCGC
>NZ_JADGRI010000430.1 GCF_017881085.1 Bradyrhizobium sp. | reverse complement strand
AGCTCGGTGATGTTGGCGCTTTCGCAGATGAAGCCGTTCTGCATCATCAGCAGCGAATAGATCGCCTCCTGCACGCCGGTGGCGCCGAGCGAATGGCCGGTCAGCGCCTTGGTGGCGGAAATCGGCGGACACTTGTCGCCGGCGCCGAACACCTTGCGGATCGCCTCGATTTCCGGCGGATCGCCCGCGGGCGTGGAGGTCGCATGCGGATTGATGTAGTCGATCTTGGTATCGACGGTCGCCATCGCCATCCTCATGCAGCGTTCGGCGCCCTCGCCCGAGGGTGCCACCATGTCGTAACCGTCGGAGGTCGCGCCATAGCCGACGATTTCACCGTAGATCTTCGCGCCGCGCGCCTTGGCGTGTTCGAGTTCCTCCAGAACCACGACGCCGGCGCCGCCGGCAATGACAAAACCGTCGCGGCTGACGTCATAGGGGCGGGACGCGGTCGCGGGCGTATCGTTATATTTCGAGGACATCGCGCCCATCGCGTCGAACAATACCGACAGCGACCAGTCGAGCTCCTCGCAGCCGCCGGCGAAGATGATGTCCTGCTTGCCGATCTGGATGGTCTCGTAGGCATTGCCGATGCAATGGTTCGAGGTGGCGCAGGCCGACGAGATCGAATAGTTCACGCCCTTGATCTTGAACCAGGTGGCGAGCGTCGCCGACGCGGTCGAGGACATCGCTTTAGGCACCGCGAACGGCCCGACCCGCTTCGGCCCCTTGGTGCGGGTGATGTCGGCGGCCTCGACGATGGTGCGCGCCGACGGTCCGCCGGAGCCCATGATGATGCCGGTGCGGATATTGGAAACGTCCGAAGGCTCCAGACCGGAGTCCTGGATCGCCTGCTCCATCGCGATGTGATTCCAGGCGGCGCCTTCGCCGAGGAAGCGCATCGCGCGCCGGTCGATCACGCCAACCGGATCGAGCGTGGGCTTACCCTGTATTTGGGATCGGAAACCGAGCTCGGCATATTTATCCGCGCGCGTGATTCCGGATTTCGCCTCATGGAGGCTCGCAAGCACTTCCTGGGTGTTGTTTCCGATGGACGAGACAATGCCCATCCCCGTGATGACAACCCGCCTCATGATCGCCTCGCCTTGTCGTTGTCTTCTTGTGTGATGCTGCCCGTGGTCAAACCGAAACTCGTCTCAGCGGCCGAAGCACGTATCTCATGTTCCCGGCTGCAATGGGGTGTCCTGCTTGAACAACCCGACCTTCAAATCCTTCGCGCGATAGATAATCTCGCCATCGGTAGAAAGCCACCCGTCGGCGATGCCCAGTACCAGCTTTGAACGCATCACCCGTTTGATGTCGATGTTGTACACAACCTTGCGGACGTTCGGCAGCACCTGCCCGGAAAACTTCAGCTCGCCGAGACCCAGCGCCCGGCCGCGGCCCGCGCCGCCGGTCCAGCCGAGAAAGAAGCCGACCATCTGCCACATCGCATCGAGGCCGAGACAGCCGGGCATCACCGGATCGTTCTTGAAATGGCAGCCGAAAAACCAGAGATCCGGCTTCACATCGAGCTCGGCGCGGATCACGCCCTTGCCATACTCCCCGCCGGTCTCGCTGATCTCGCTGATGCGGTCAAACATCAGCATCGGGGGCAGCGGCAATTGGGCGTTGCCGGGGCCGAACAGCTCGCCCCGGCCGCACGCCAGCAAATCCTCATATTCGTAACCGCTGCGCCGATCCAGCATAGTGCCTAGCCTCTTTCAAATCCCGATGGAGCGTTCTTAGCGAAGGGACCCGCTTTGGGTGGGAAGCGCGCCAATTATCGGGAATCGGCGCGAATACCGCAGATCAGGGTGCCCTGCGGCAACCGGCGCTCGCCTTTACCTAATTCGCAAAGCCCAAGTCCGGGCGCTCTCTATCATAGGCCCTGCAGGCGGCAAAGCACCCCGACAGGGCAAATCGCCGCGCAAGGCGACGGTTCCTTTTAACCTTGGACCGGTTCTAGTTGCGAAAAACTTGCATCTGACGGCTTTCCTTCTTATATTCCGAGGCCATAGTGCAGAAATAGTGAGCGCGGTACCTGACGTGGAAATAAGTTACGACGCCTCGATTTTGAATGAAGACGCTGTCGGGCCGGCAGCCCGCGAGGCCGGGCGTCAGCCGGCTTTAACCGGTTGCCCGTGGCACGATGTCAATGAAATGCTGCAGGCGGCGGGCTTACGTCCTACCCGCCAGCGCATGGCCTTGGGCTGGCTGTTGTTCGGTAAGGGTGCGCGCCATCTCACTGCGGAAATGCTTTACGAGGAAGCGACGCTGGCCAAGGTTCCGGTGTCGCTCGCCACCGTCTACAACACCCTCAACCAGCTGACCGATGCAGGCTTGCTGCGCCAGGTCAGCGTCGACGGAACCAAGACCTATTTCGACACCAACGTGTCGGCGCATCACCACTTCTATCTCGAAAACAACCACGAACTGGTCGATATTCCGGACCCGCACCTGGTGTTGCAGAAGATGCCGGAAGTGCCCGAAGGCTACGAGATCGCCCGGGTCGACATGGTCGTGCGGCTGCGCAAGAAGCGCTGAGCGTCAAAGGGACTCGTTATACGCGGGTTGAAAGCGCGAAGCGCGTCTTCCACGCGGAATAGCCCGCGTATCCATCTATCTTCATCAAGAGTTTTTTTGAGAACGGATGGATGGCCGGGTCAAGCCCTGCAATGACACGTGATTGTCATTCTCTGCGCCGTCGGCCGAACTCAATCCACGCTCTCGCCGGCGTAGACGCCCCATAGCCGCTGCTGTTCGATCCAGCCATCGAAGCCGGTGCCGCTGACGTGGCACCAGCCGGCCGCGCAGTGCTTGACCTGGACCACGACGCCGGCCTGCAGGCGGGCGGCGATCGCCGAGGTCGGATCGGCGCGATCGTAGAGTTGCGCGAGATCATCCTTGTTCTTCATCGTGATCACGGCCGTGCGGCGGCCCGACAACAGCGAGTGATAGACCCAGCCCTCGGCGCCCTCGGAATCGCGGACCCGGCGCCAGTTCTCGAATTCAGCAGTAATCTCAACCGGCAGGCCCGAGCGCGTATAAACCCAGGCGACGTCATTGTCCTTGGTCGGACCGGCCCTGACATTCACGTGATCGGATTTGAGGCTGACATAGCGCGGCACCGGCAAACCACTGGTGGTGGTGGCCGTATCCTTGGCCGAAAATCCTGAGCTGATCGATGCGCCCAGCGCGCATCCCGCCAGCACCACCACAGAACCAAAACGCCGCAACCCCATCCACTCGTCTCCCACCGAGAATCCAGCTCAAATTCTTCGAGCTGGACCACCCACCAACGCCCCAAAACCCCTGCACCCGCCCGGACTGCCCCTCGGCTTGCGATTCCCCAGGTTCTCGCCGGGGTTCTTGTCTTGGCCCGGCCTTCTGCTAGAGAGGGCGCAATGGGGAAACAAGACGAGCCCGAAGCCCCCTTTCGAAAGCCCGAAAGGATGGATCGGGGAACCCGAGAAAACCTTGAGCAAACGCCGGGACTGCGCGCTAGCGGCAGTGTCGAACAAGCGGGTTAATGAGGTCTGAACGACCTTCCGAGAGCAGGATATGTCGGTTAAGAAAAAACCTCTCGT
>NZ_JADGRI010000022.1 GCF_017881085.1 Bradyrhizobium sp. | reverse complement strand
GCCGAGATAGGCCACCGCGCCGGCGATTTCGTCGGGCTCGCCGATGCGGCGCAAGGGCGTGGTGGCGCAGCGGCGTTTCAGCCGCTCTTCGTCTTCCCACAGCGCTTTGGCAAAATCGGTCTTGACCAGGCCCGGCGCCACGCAGTTGACGCGCACGCCCTGCGGGCCCCATTCGCCGGCGAGGCTGCGACACAGGGCGAAATCCGCCGCCTTGGAAATTCCGTAGGCGCCGATCACGGTGGAACCGCGCAGGCCGCCGATCGAGGAGACGATCACCACCGAGCCGTTGCCCCGTTCGGCCATTGGCGGGATCGCCAGCGCGCACAGCCAGATGTTGCTCTTGACGTTGGCGTTCATGATCTTGTCGAAGGCGTCATCCTTGATGTCGAGCAGCGGACCGTAATAGGGATTGACCGCGGCGTTGCAGACCAGGATGTCGATCTTGCCGTAATGCATCATCGCACCCTTGATCAGCACCTCGACCTCGTCGCGCCGCGAGATGTTGCAGGGAATCACATGGGCGTCGCCGCCGGCTTTCCTGATGCCCTCGGCGACTTCCTGGCAGGCGTCGACCTTGCGGCTGGAAATCACCACCTTGGCACCGAGCTTTGCCAGCAGCTCCGCCGAGGAACGGCCGATGCCGCGGCTGGAGCCGGTGATGACGGCGACCTTGCCGGTCAGATCGAACGGGGTGTTTTTCATGAATGGCTCCCTGAATTCCACTCGTCATGCGCGGGCTTGACCCGCGCATCCATCTTCTCAAGGAGGATGGATTGCCGGGTGGTTGGGCGCGAAGACGGCGCTTCGCGCCTTTTGCCCGGCAACGACAATCGAATACCTACACCAGCCCGCCGGCGTTGGTGACGCGGCGCAAATGGTAATCGGTGTCGCCGAAGCTGTTCTCGATCATGGTCAGCCGCTTGAAGTAGTGGCCGATCTTGGCTTCCATGGTCATGCCGATGCCGCCGTGGAGCTGGATCGACTGCTGACCGACGAACTTGCCGGACTTGCCGATCTGCACCTTCGCCGCCGCGACCGCGGTGGCGCGCTCTTTCGCATTGTCGACATCGTTGGCCATGGTGGCGAACATCGACATGCTGCGGGCCTGCTCCACCGCCACGAACATGTCGGCGGCGCGGTGCTGCAGGGTCTGGAAGCTGCCGATCGGCACGCCGAACTGCTTTCGCGTCTTGAGATATTCGACGGTGGTCTTCAGCGACTCGTCCATGATGCCGACCGCTTCGGCGCAGATCGCGGTACGGGCTTCGTCGACCACGCGCTCGATCAGGGCCAAGCCGTTTTCGGGATCGCCGATCGCGGCGTCGGCGCCGACTTCGACGCCGGTGAAGCTGATGTCGGCGGCATGCAGGCCGTCCTGGGTCGGATAGCCCTTTTTCGTGACGCCCTTGGCATTGGCGGGGACCAGGAACACGCCGATGCCCTGGGCATCGCGCTGGCCGCCCTTGGTGCGTGCGGTCACGATCAGGGTGTCGGCGCCCTCGCCGTTGAGCACGACGAATTTCTCGCCGTCGATCACCCAGCCAGAGCCCTTCTTCTTGGCGGTGGTGGCGACGTCCTGCAAATCGTAGCGCGAGTTCTTCTCGAGCTGCGCGAAGGCAAAGGTCTTGCTGCCGTCGATGATGGCGGGAACGTACTGGGCTTTCTGCTCGGCCGAGCCGCCATGGCGCAGGAAGCCGCCGGATATCACGACGGTCGCCAGATAAGGCTCGATGACCAGCGCCCGGCCCATCGCCTCCATCACGATTCCGATCTCGGTCGCGCCGGCGCCGAAGCCGCCGTCTTCCTCCGAGAACGGCAGGCCCAGAAGGCCCTGCTCGGCGAGCTTGCCCCAGACGGTTTTGCTCCAGCCGCCCTTCTCCGCCATGTATTTCTTGCGGCTATCGAAATCGTAGGACGAGCCCAGGAGGCCGTCGACGCTTTCCTTGAGAAGCCGCTGCTCCTCGGACAGATCAAAATCCATGTTGTTTACTTTCTCCAAAAGCCCACTTGGGCAACGCTGTTGCCCGATTTTCCCATCGTCCTCCCCGCGAAAGCGGGAATCCAGTAATCACCGGCGCCGCGTAAGCCACGACCGCCGCGGCGTACTGGGTCCCCGCCTTCGCGGGGGACGACGACCTGTTGTTATTGCTCCCTTACAGCCCCAGCACGGCCTTGGTGATGATGTTGCGCTGGATCTCGTTGGAGCCGCCGTAGATCGAAACCTTGCGGTTGTTGAAATAGCTGGGCGCGATCTGCGCGGTCCAGTCCATGGTCTCGTTGGAGCCGTCGTCGCCGTGGATGTCGTAGGGCGCGGCGAACGGACCGATCACTTCCATCAACAGCTCGGTGGTGGCCTGCTGGATTTCCGAGCCTTTTATCTTCAGCACCGAGGACGCCGGATTGGGCTTGCCCTTGCCGTGCTTGCCTTCGTCGGCGACGACGCGAAGCTGGGTGAGCTCCAGCGCCTTCAGCTCGATCTCGACCTCGGCGAGTTTTTCGCGGAATTTCTGGTCCTCGATGACCGGCTTGCCGCCGGACTCGACTTTCGAGGCCAGTTCCTTGATGCGGCGGATGCGCTCCTTGGAAACGCCGACGCGGGCGATGCCGGTGCGCTCGTTGCCGAGCAGGAATTTGGCGTAGTCCCAGCCCTTGTTCTCCTCGCCGATCAGGTTCTCGACCGGCACCTCGACGTCATCGAGGAACACCTCGTTGACCTCGTGGCCGCCGTCGATGGTCTGGATCGGACGCACCGTGACACCCTTCGACTTCATGTCGAACACGATGAAGGAGATGCCCATCTGCTTCTTCGCACTGGTATCGGTGCGGCACAGGCAGAAGATCATGTCGGCGTACTGCGCCAGCGTGGTCCAGGTCTTCTGGCCGTTGATGATGTATTTGTCGCCCTTGCGCTCGGCCTTGGTCTTCAGCGAAGCAAGGTCGGAGCCGGAGCCGGGCTCGGAAAAGCCCTGGCACCACCAGTCGTCGACATTGGCGATCCGCGGCAGATACTGCTGCTTCTGCTTTTCATTGCCGAAAGTGTAGATAACGGGACCTACCATGCTGACGCCGAAGGCGAGCGGCGCCGGCGCCGGGTGCATCTGCAGCTCCTCGTTGAAGATGTAATGCTGCACCGAGGTCCACCCGGTGCCGCCATATTCCTTGGGCCAGTGCGAGACGCCCCAGCCCTTCTTGTTGAGGATGCGCCACCAGGCGACCATCTCGTCCTTACTGAGATGACGGCCCTCGACCAGTTTCCGCCGCGTCTCCGCCGGCACGTGGTCCCTGAAGAAGGCCCGCACTTCCTCGCGAAACGCCATTTCTTCCTTGCTGAAGCTGAGATCCATCGGATCCTCCTGTGAGCGGATGAATTAACGCGATCTATCTGTGTTTCGTCGTCCCTGCGAAAGCAGGGACCCATAACCACCGGCGTTCATGTTGGGCGAAGCCGTCTGCCAGAGTGCCCAATGCAACCGCCTCGGCGTATGGGTCCCCGCTTTCGCGGGGACGACGCGAGAGTTGGGGCGAGCAGCCATTACCCACGGCCTCCCGATGCGAGCTGCACTTGCCTGGGCTGCGCCGGCTGCTGGTTGCGCAGTTCGTGGCGCGAGAGTTTGCCGACCGAGGTGCGCGGCAGCTCGTCGACGAATTCCAGCGCCGCCGGAATTTCATGCTTGCCGAGCTTGCCGGCGAGGAACGCCTTCAGTTCTTCCAGCGTGAACGGTGTGGCGCCGGTGCGCAATTTGACGAACGCCTTCGCGGCCTCGCCGCGGTAATCGTCGGGAATCCCGATCACGATCACCTCGTGCACGGCCGGGTGCTCGTACATCGCCTGCTCGATCATCTGCGGATAGACGTTGAAGCCGCCGGAGATGATCATGTCCTTCTTGCGGTCGACCAGATAGAAATAGCCGTCCTGGTCCATGTAGCCGATATCGCCGGTGAGAAACCGGTCGCCGACGAAGGTATCAGCGGTTTCCTGCGGCCGGTTCCAGTAACCCGTGGTGACGTTCGGCCCCTTGATGCGGATCTCGCCGACTTCGCCCGGCGGCAGAATCTTTTTTGAATCGTCGAGCGCGACCACGTCCATTTCGATGCCGGGCAGCATCAGCCCGATCGAGCCCGGCTTTTCCGGTCCCTCCGGCGGATGGCCGGTGCCGGGCGAGCAGGTCTCGGTCATGCCCCAGCCGCTCTTCAGCTTCATGTTGGTCTTGCGCTCGAAGATCCGGGCGACCTCGACCGGCAGCGGCGCGCCGCCGGATCCGCAATAGGCCAGGGACGACATGTCGCGCTTGTCGAGATCGGGCAGGCTTGCGATCGCGATCCACATCGTGGGCACGCCGGGGAACGCAGTCGCCCGCTTGACCTCGATGTCGCGCATGACAGCTTCGACGTCGAAGCGCTGGTGCAGCGAGATCAGGTCGCCGCGCTCCAGGCTGCGCAGCAGGATCACCGTCAGCGCGAAGATATGGAACAGCGGCAGCACGCAGATCACGCGGTCGATGGCATTGTTGCGCCCGGCGCGGGCCGGTTTGCCCCAGACGTCGTAGATCGACACCGCCGATGTCAGGTTGCCGTGGGTCAGCATCGCGCCTTTGGGCAGGCCGGTGGTGCCGCCGGTATATTGCAGCAGCGCCACGTCATCGACCGCGACATTTGGCCAGCGTGCGGGATTTGTCGCGCCTGCGGTGAATTTCTTGAAGGTGACGATCGCGGGATCGTCCGGGATCGACGTGTGCGGATTGCCGACCGCGCCCCAATTGTCGTCCTCGCAGACGATCAGGCGATCGAGCAGGCCTTTTTCCAGGAACTTCAGCGCCATCGGCAGCAGCGCCGAAAGATCAGAGGTAACGAGGATGCGCGCGCCGCTGTCGCTGAGCTTGTGCGAGAGCGCGCGCTCGCCGTCGAGCGGCGAAAGATGCACGACACGAGCGCCAGCCTTCAACGCGCCGAAGAAGTTGACGGGATGATCGGGCGAATTGCCGAGGAACAGCGCCACCGAGGCGTTCTTGCCATAGCCGGCGCGCAGGAACGCGGCGGCCGCGACCTCCACCATTGCTTCCAGTTCGGCATAGCTGATCGGTCGGTCGCGGAACTCCAGCGCCGGCCGCGCGCCGTAATCGCCCGCCGCCTTCGACAGCAGATCAGGCAGCGTGCCCCGCGCGATCGGATCGTCCCAGTGGACCCCTTCCGGATAGAATTGTTCTCCGGGATGGGCCATCAGGCGGCTTTCGCCGTCTGCGCCAGCGACGCGAAGGTCTTGCCTTCGGCGGCGAGGCGCTTGAGCAGCGGCGCCGGTTCGAGCGAGGGATCGCTGGTCTCCTTGGCGTAATAGGACAGCCGGTCGGCGATGTGCTTCAGGCCGACCTGGTCGGCGTAGAACATCGGGCCGCCGCGATAAACCGGCCAGCCATAGCCGTAGAGCCAGATCACGTCGATATCGCTCGGCCGCGCCGCGATGCCTTCCTCGAGTATCCGCGCGCCCTCGTTGATCATCGGATACATCATGCGCTCGAGGATTTCGTCGTCGCTGACCACCCGGCGCTTGCGCCCGAGCCGCGTCAGCGTCTCGTCGATCAGCTTCTCGACCTCCGGATCGGGCAGCGCCGCGCGCGACCCTGCCTCATACTTGTAGTATCCCTTGCCGGTCTTCTGGCCGAAGCGGCCGGCCTCGCACAAGGCATCGGCGATTTCCGACTTGATGCCGCGGTCTTTCCGCGAGCGCCAGCCGATATCGAGGCCGGCGAGATCGCCCATCGCGAAAGGCCCCATCGGCATGCCGAATTTGGTCACCACGGCGTCGACCTGCTGCGGCAAGGCGCCTTCGAACAACAGCTTCTCCGCCTGCTTGCCGCGCTGCGCCAGCATGCGGTTGCCGACGAAGCCGTCGCAGACGCCGACCACCGCCGGCACCTTGGCGATCTTGCGCGCCACCGCGACCGCGGTGGTCAGCGCATCCGGCGCGGTCTTCGCCGCGCGAACGATCTCGCACAGCTTCATGACGTTGGCCGGCGAGAAGAAGTGCATGCCGAGCACGTCCTGCGGACGGCCGGTCACTGCGGCGATCTCGTCGATATTGAGATAGGAGGTATTGGAAGCCAGCACCGCGCCCGGCTTTGCGAACTTGTCGAGGGCGGTGAACACTTCCTTCTTGATCGCCATGGTTTCGAACACCGCCTCGATGATCAAATCAGCGTCCTTGACATTCTCGAGCCCGACCACGCCGTTGATCAGGGCCATGCGCCTGGCCGGCGCGTCGGCGGGAATACCGCCGCGCGCGGCCGTCGCCTCGTAATTCTTCTGCATCACGCCCATGCCGCGCTTGAGCTGCTCTTCGCCGGTCTCGATCAGCGTGACCGGAATACCGGCATTGGCGAACGACATCGCGATGCCGCCGCCCATGGTGCCGGCGCCGATGATGGCGACGCGCTCGACATTGCGCGGCCTGGTTCCGTCGGGAACCCCGGCGATCTTGGCGGCTTCGCGCTCGCTGAAGAAGGCGTAGCGCTGCGCCTTCGACTGGTCGCTGGCCACGAGCTTGAGGAAACCCTCGCGCTCCTTCTTCAGCCCCTCATCGAACGGCAGGTCGATCGCCGCACCAACGGCGTCGGCCGCCGCGAACGGGGCTTCCAGCCCGCGCGCCTTCTTGGTCAAGGCGGCGACCGCGTTGGTGAAGATCGAGCGGTCGGCCTTGGCCGCGGCGAGCTTGGAGTCATCGTCGCGCAATTTGCGTAACGGGCGCTTCTCCGCCAGCACCTTGCGGGCAAAGGCCTCGCCGCCGGCCGCCGGGCCTTCGACGATCTCCTCGATCAGGCCGTTCTTGAGCGCGTCGGACGCGCCGATCGGATCGCCGCCGACGATCATCTTGACCGCGAGTTCAGGGCCGACCGCGCGCGGCAGCCGCTGCGTGCCGCCGGCGCCCGGCAACAGGCCGAGCTTGACTTCGGGCAGGCCGAGCTTTGCATCCTTGGTCGCCACGCGGAAATGACAGGCGAGTGCGACTTCGAGACCGCCGCCGAGCGCGGTGCCGTGAATGGCGGCGACGATCGGCTTCGGCGAGTTCTCCATCAGTGTCAGCACTTCGGCGAGGCCCGGCGGCTTCGGCGGCTTGCCGAATTCGGTGATGTCGGCGCCGGCGATGAAGGTGCGGCCGGCGCAGGTCAGGACGATCGCCTTCACTTCGGGATCGGCGATCGCGCTTTTCATGCAATCGAGGATGCCGCCGCGGACGGCGGCGCTGAGCGCGTTCACGGGAGGACTGTTGACCGTGACGATGGCGACCACGTCATGACGATCGAGCTTTACGACTTCGTTCACGAGACTCTCCCTGGATACCGCGTTCTTCACATACCGCGTTCGCGTTGCATTATTCTTGGCGTTGTTCTCGAATTTGTTCCTGGCTTGCGTTTACCGGCTATTTCGCACAGCGGAATTTAATTCCACACCTTGACACGGAGGGTTATTTTGAAGCACGTGCCTTGTCAACGCGAACCGCACAGCAACAGGCCATGAAACGTCCAGGCAAGAAGGTGGCGACCGATCGGAGCTTCGTCGTCGCGCTTTCCCGCGGCCTCGATGTGTTGCGCGCATTCCAGCCCAATGACGGGCTGCTTGGCAATCAGGAGATCGCGGCCCGTACCAACTTGCCAAAACCGACGGTTTCGCGACTGACCTACACCTTGACCAAGCTGGGCTACCTTACACCGGTTCCGCGGTTCGAGAAGTATCAGCTGGCGCCGTCGGCGATGGCGCTCGGCTATGCCGCGCTCGCGAACCTCGGCGTTCGGCATTTGTCCGAACCGTTTCGCGAGGAAGTGATGCGCGCGACCGGCGGCGCGGTGGCGGTCGGCGGCCGCGACCGCACCAGCATGATCTATTTTGGCCAGAGCCGCGGCATGACGCTCGGCGTTCAACTGGACGTCGGCTCGCGGGTGCCGATCGCAACTACCGCGATGGGGCGGGCCTATATCTGGGCGCTGCCGGCCGAAGAGCGTGCCGCATTGCTGCGCGAGCTGCGCGAACATTACGGCAGTCGATGGCCGCGGATGCGTGAGGGCATCGAACGCGCCGGCGAAACCGTCGCCAAACACGGTTTTGCAATCTCGGCGGGCGAATGGCACGACGACATCCATGCGGTCGGCGTAGCCCTAAAGCTTAATGACGGAACCGGTCCTTATGCGTTCAACTGCGGCGCACCGGCTTTCCGCTTCACGGAAGATCGGCTGCGCAACGATATTGGACCTCGTCTCGTGGCGATGGTAAGGAACGTCGAGGCGGCGCTTGGCGGGACGGCGCCGCACTCAAAAAAAGAAGAAAGCAAAAAGCTGAAAGCAGGAGGGAAAGTTGCACGTGTGGTCGAGGGGATCAGGTAGCCTTCATCGTTGCGGCCGGCGAACGACTTCGCGCGGCCGGTGCGGCCCAACGGGTTCGGGCGCAGCAAAATGACGCAGGCACAACTCGCGCAGGGAAAAGATCCCCTGCTTGCGGTTCGCGACGTCAGCGTCGTGTTCGGCGGCATCATCGCGCTGAATGGCGTGTCCTTCGACATGCAGCAGGGCCAGATCCTCGGCCTGATCGGACCGAACGGCGCCGGCAAGACCACGCTGTTCAACTGCCTCTCCCGGCTCTATCAGCCGAGCGGCGGCGACATCCTGATGGAGGGACAGAGCATCCTGACGCGCCCGCCGCACCGGATCGCCGAAATCGGCATCGGCCGCACCTTCCAGAACGTCGCACTCTTTCCCAATCTTTCGGTGCTCGACAACGTCCGGGTCGGCACCCACGCCCGCACCAACAGCGACATCATCAGCGATTCCCTGAAGCTGCCCTGGGTCCGCCGCGGCGAGGCCGAACTCAACAAGCGTGTCCACGAGATCGTCAGCTATCTCGACCTCGACGACGTCGCCCATGTCACGGTTTCCGGCCTGCCGTTCGGCACCCAGAAGCGCGTCGAGCTGGCCCGCGCGCTCGCCGCCGATCCGAAGATCCTGTTGCTCGACGAGCCCGCCGGCGGCCTCAACCATGAGGAAGTCCACGTACTCGGCAACCTGATTCGCCGCATCCGTGACGACCGCAACGTCACCGTGCTCCTGGTCGAGCATCACATGGGGCTGGTGATGTCGATCGCCGACCATGTGGTCGCGCTGAATTTCGGCCGCAAGCTCGCCGAGGGAACGCCGGCCCAGGTGCAGTCCGACCCCGACGTCATCAAAGCCTATCTGGGGAGCAAGGACCAATGACGGCGATGCTCAATGTCAGGGATTTGCGCTCCTATTACGGCCAGGTCCAGGCGCTGCACGGTCTCACTTTCGAACTCAACGAGGGCAGCATGACAACGCTGCTCGGCGCCAACGGCGCCGGCAAGACCACGACGCTGCGCGCGATCTGCAACATGGTGCGCTCGACCGGCTCGATCGAGTTCGAGGGCGCGCCGCTCGCCGGCCGCTCGACCGAGAACATCGTCCGCCTCGGCATCGCCCATGTCCCGCAGGGCCGCGGCACCTTCACGACCCTGACGGTGGAGGAAAACCTCCAGCTCGGCGCGATCACCCGAAAGGACAGGGCCAACATCGTTTCCGACATCGAGCGCATGTACGACCACTTCCCGGTGCTGAAGCAACGCTATACCCAGCAGGCCGGCACGCTCTCGGGCGGCGAACAGCAGATGCTGGCGGTCGCCCGCGCGCTGATGCTGCGTCCGCGGCTGATGCTGCTCGACGAGCCGTCGTTCGGCCTGGCGCCGTTGATCGTGCGCGACCTGTTCAAGATCCTCGGCAAGATCAACCGCGAGGACAAGGTCACCATTCTGGTGGTCGAGCAGAACGCGCAGCTGGCGCTGGAACTCGCCGACCAGGCCTATGTGATCGAAACCGGACGCATCGTGATGGCGGGCAGTGCCAAAGAAATCGCGAACAACGAAGACGTCCGTAAATCCTATCTGGGCTACTGAGGAGCGCGGCCATGGAGCTTTTCACCAATCAAATCCTGGCCGGCATCGCCACCGGCGCTATCTATGCCTGCATGGCGCTCGCCGTGGTCATGATCTACCAGGCGATCGACCATCTCAATTTCGCGCAAGGCGAGATGGCGATGTTCTCGACCTTCATCTCCTGGCAACTGATGCAGTGGGGCATCCCCTACTGGGGCGCCTTCATCCTCACCCTGGCCTTCTCCTTCGCCGGCGGCATCGCGATCGAAAGGCTGCTGTTCAAGCCGCTCGCGAAAGCCCCGATCCTGACCAACGTCGCCGGCTTCATCGCGCTGTTCGCGATCATCAACAGCGTCGCCGGCCTGATCTGGGATTTCACCATCAAGCAATACCCGACGCCGTTCGGATCGCACCCGTTTCTCGGCAGCCAGCTGATCTCGACCCATCAGGCCGGCATGATCGGCGTCACCGTGCTGCTCTTGATCGCACTGTACTTCTTCTTCCAGTTCACACGGATCGGGCTTGCGATGCGCGCGGCCGCCTCGGTGCCTGAATCGGCGCGGCTGGTCGGCATCAACACCTCGTGGATGATCGCGCTCGGCTGGGGCATGGCCGCGGCGATCGGCTCGATCGCCGGCATGCTGATCGCACCGGTGGTATTCCTGGAGCCGAACATGATGGGCGGCGTCCTGATCTACGGATTTGCCGCCGCCGTGCTCGGCGGCCTGACCAGCCCGTTCGGCGCCGTTATCGGCGGCTTCCTGGTCGGCATCTTCGAAAATCTCGCCGGAACCTACATCCCCGGCGTCGGCAACGAACTGAAACTGCCGATCGCACTTGCGCTGATTATCACCGTCCTGGTCGTCAAACCGGCCGGGCTGTTTGGCCGGCCCATCGTGAAGCGAGTCTGATCATGAGCGCAGTTGATGAAGTCGTCACCGAAGCCCCGGCCGTCGAGGCGGTTCCCAAGCGGGCCATGACGCTCGGCTACGGCACGTCGCTGGTCATGCTGGCGCTGTTCCTGATCGTGCCGCTGCTGGTCAAGAATTTCATCGTCTTCCAGCTGACCATGCTGCTGATCTATGGGCTCGCCGTGCTGGCGCTCAACATCCTGACCGGCGGCAGCGGGCAGTTCTCGCTGGGCCAGAGCGCCTTCTACGCCGTCGGCGCCTACACCTCGGCGATCCTGATGGAACATGCAGGCGTGAACTACGCGCTGACGCTGCCGATCGCCGGCGTTATCTGCTTCGCCTTTGGATTTCTGTTCGGCCAGCCCGCGCTGCGCCTGTCCGGCGTCTATCTGGCGCTGGCGACCTTCGCACTGGCGACCGCGATGCCGCAGCTTCTGAAACTCGGCTATTTCGAGCACTGGACCGGCGGCGTGCAGGGCCTGGTCGTGACCAAGCCCGATGCGCCGTTCGGCCTGCCGATGTCGCAGGACATGTGGCTGTATTATTTCACCCTCGCCGTCACGATCGCGATCTACATCTTCTCGGTCAACCTCCTGAGGTCGCGCTCGGGGCGTGCCTTCATGGCGATCCGCGACAACGAAATCGCGGCCTCCGCGATGGGCGTCGACGTCGCGCTGTACAAGACGCTGGCGTTCGGCGTCTCGGCGGGCATCACGGGCGTCGCCGGCGGTCTGGGCGCCATCGCGGTGCAGTTCGTGGCGCCCGACAGCTACACCATCACGCTAGCGATCTCGCTGTTTCTCGGCATGGTGGTCGGCGGCGTCGGCTGGCTGCCCGGATCGATCGTGGGCTCGGCCTTCATCATCTTCGTGCCGAACATCGCGGAGGGGATTTCGAAGGGCCTCTCCGGCGCCGTGTTCGGCGTGCTCCTGTTCCTCGTCATCTTCCTGGTGCCGCACGGCGCACGGCAGGTCGCCATCGTTGCCCAGCAACTGGTCGGCAAACTCAAGAAAAACTGAACCAAGGAGACTTCATGCTTTCTAGACAAAAACTACGAATCGCCGCGTTCTCGACGGCGGTCATCGCTTTCGCGGCAACCTCCGGCGGTGCACTCGCCCAAAAGAAATACGACACCGGTGCCACCGACACCGAAATCAAGATCGGCAACATCATGCCCTATAGCGGTCCGGCCTCCGCCTACGGCGTGATCGGCAAGACCGAACAGGCCTACTTCAACAAGATCAACGCCGAAGGCGGCATCAACGGCCGCAAGATCAATTTTATCAGCTACGACGATGGCTACAGCCCGCCCAAGGCGGTCGAGCAGGCGCGCAAGCTGGTCGAGAGCGACGAAGTGCTGGTCGTGTTCAATCCGCTGGGCACGCCGTCGAATTCGGCGATTCAGAAATATCTGAACGCCAAGAAGATCCCGCAGCTGTTCGTCGCCACCGGCGCCACCAAATGGAACGACCCGAAGAACTTCCCGTGGACCATAGGCTGGCAGCCCAGCTATCAGAGCGAGGCGCGGATTTACGCCAAGTACCTGATGAAGGAGAAGCCGGACGGCAAGATTGCGGTGCTCTACCAGAACGACGATTTCGGCAAGGACTACCTCAAGGGCCTGAAGGACGGGTTAGGGGCCAAGGCGTCGATGATCGTGGCCGAGGAAAGTTACGAAACCTCCGAACCTTCGATCGACAACCACATTGTCAAGCTGAAGGCGACGGGCGCCGATGTGTTTTTCAGCGTCACGACGCCGAAATTCGCGGCGCAGGCCATCAAGAAGCTCGCCGAGATCCAGTGGCAGCCGATGCATCTCGTCGTCAACGTCTCGGCCTCGGTTGGCGGCGTGATCAAGCCGGCAGGCTTCGAGAACAGCCAGGGCATCCTTTCGGCCGCCTACGCCAAGGACGGCGCGGACTCGCAGTGGGACAACGATCCCGGCATGAAGAAATTCTTCGCCTTCCTGGAGAAGTACTATCCCGACGGCAACAAGCTCGACGGCTCGGTGGTGTACGGCTACGGCGCGGCCCAGACCATGGCCAAGGTAATCGAGATGTGCGGCGATGACCTGACCCGCGCCAACGTGATGAAGCAGGCGGCCGGCCTGAAGGATTTCACGCCCGACACCCTGCTGCCGGGCGTCAGGATCAATACCTCGGAGGCCGATTTCGCGCCGATTGATCAGCTGCAGATGATGCGGTTCAAGGGCGAGAAGTGGGAACTGTTCGGCGACATCATCTCGGGCGAGATCAGCAACTAAGAGGTCTCTGCGGAGACTTCTCTCACGGCCCCGTGATCCCTCTCCGTTCGACTAAATAACGCCCCCTGCGACATCGGTCGCAGGGGGCTTTTTCTTGCTGGGTGCCCGCAGAGGGTATTCAATGCACAGCAGGAGCCGAAAAGCGCTCCCAATCAAAAAAATCGACACATTCAACCAGACCAAGGAGGTCCAAATGCCTGCTATCCATTGGCGATTCGGGGCCGTTTCGGCTGCCCTCGCGATAGCTGCTTTGACAAGCAGCGGCGCCCTTGCCCAAAAGAAATACGACACCGGTGCCACCGACACCGAAATCAAGATCGGCAACATCATGCCCTATAGCGGACCCGCTTCCGCCTACGGCGTGATCGGCAAGACCGAACAGGCCTACTTCAACAAGATCAACGCCGAGGGCGGCATCAACGGCCGCAAGATCACTTTCATCAGCTATGACGACGGCTATAGCCCGCCAAAGACGGTCGAGCAGGCACGCAAGCTGGTGGAAAGCGACGAGGTGCTGTTCATCTTCAATCCGCTGGGGACGCCACCGAACTCGGCGATCCAGAAATACATGAACAGCAAGAAAGTGCCGCAGCTGTTCGTCGCCACCGGCGCCACCAAGTGGAACGACCCGAAGGAATTTCCCTGGACCATGGGCTGGCAGCCTAATTACCAGAGCGAAACGCAGATCTATGCGAAATACATCCTGAAGAACAAGCCAGACGCCAGGATCGCCGTGCTCTACCAGAATGACGATTACGGCAAGGACTACCTCAAGGGGCTGAAGGACGGGCTGGGCGCCAAGGCGGCTTCGATGATCGTCATGGAGGAAAGCTACGAAGTTTCCGAGCCGACCATCGACTCCCATATCGTCAAGCTCAAATCGACCGGCGCCGACGTGTTCATGAACATCACGACGCCGAAATTTGCCGCTCAGGCGATCAAGAAAAATGCCGAGATCGAATGGAAGCCGCTGCACTTTCTCAACAACGTCTCGGCCTCTATCGGCAGCGTGATCATGCCGGCCGGCTTTGCCGCCAGCCAGGACATCATCTCGTCAGCCTACCTCAAGGATACCTCCGATCCGCAGTGGAAAAATGATGCCGGGATGAAGGCATTCGACGAGTTCCTCACCAAGTACTTCCCCGAAGGCAACAGGGTCGATGCCTCGGTCATGTATGGCTATACGGTCGCGCAGGGCCTCGTGCACGTGCTGAAGGCCTGCGGCGACGACCTGACGCGCGAGAACGTCATGAAGCAGGCCGCCAGCATCAAGGACCTCGAACTCGGCGGCCTGTTGCCGGGCATCAAGGTCAACACCAGCGCCACCGATTTTGCCCCGATTTCGCAGGTGCAACTGGAGAGGTTCACGGGCAAAAGCTGGGTGTTGTTCGGCGAGATCCTGAACGGCGACGTCGGCGGCTGAGGTATCGGCCAACCGGCCGACTGACTACTAAAGAAGCAGTCCCTGCGGCATTGTCGCGGGGGCTTGTTCTTGAAGGCCGCCCCCAAATGGTATTCAATTGTTTCTGCGCCGCAAAAAATCTTAACCAAGAACAGGGCGTACGCACAAACATCCAAGGGAGATCCGGAATGCCTGTTGCCACCAGCAGAGTAGCAATTGCTTCGGCTGCGTTCGTCGTGCTCGCAGCGTCGAGCAGCGGCGCGCTCGCTCAAAAGAAATACGATACCGGCGCCACCGACACCGAAATCAAGATCGGCAACATCATGCCCTACAGCGGCCCCGCCTCCGCCTATGGCATCATCGGCAGGACCGAAGCCGCCTACTTCAAGAAGATCAATGCCGAAGGCGGCATCAACGGCCGCAAGATCAATTTCATCAGCTATGACGACGCCTATAGCCCGCCCAAGGCGGTCGAGCAGGCGCGCAAGCTGGTCGAGAGCGACGAAGTGCTGCTGATTTTCAATTCGCTGGGCACGCCGTCGAACTCGGCTATCCACAAATACATGAATTCGAAGAAGGTGCCGCAACTGTTCGTCGCCACCGGCGCCACCAAGTGGAACGATCCCAATAACTTCCCCTGGACCATGGGCTGGCAGCCCAACTACCAGAGCGAAACCCAGATCTATGCGAAGTACCTGCTGAAGAACAAGCCGGACGCCAAGATCGCCGTGCTCTATCAGAACGACGACTATGGCAAGGACTATCTGAAAGGCCTCAAGGACGGTCTGGGCGCCAAGGCCGCCACCATGATCATTGCCGAGGAAAGCTACGAGACCACGGAGCCCACCATCGATTCCCATATCGTCAAGCTCAAATCGACCGGCGCCGACGTGTTCGTCAATATCACCACGCCGAAATTCGCGGCACAGGCGATCAAGAAGATCGCCGAGATCGAGTGGAAGCCGCTGCATTTCCTCAACAATGTTTCCAATTCGATCGGCAGCGTCATCAAACCGGCCGGTTACCAGAATGCCCAGGAGATCATTTCCGCGGCGTATCTGAAGGATGTTACCGACCCGCAGTGGGCCAACGATGCCGCCATGAAGACGTTCCTCGACTTCATGACCAAGGATTTTCCGGATGGCGACAAGCTCGATAGCGGGACGCTCGTGGGTTACGGCGTCGCACAGACCCTGGTTCAGGTGCTGAAGCAGTGCGGCGACTATCTTACCCGCGAGAACGTCATGAAGCAGGCCGCCAGCCTCAAGGATTTCCGCACCGAAGTCCTGCTGCCCGGCATCAAGATCAACACCTCACCGACCGACTTCGCCCCGGTCAGCCAGCTTCAGCTGGAGAGGTTCAAGGGCGAGAAGTGGGAATTGTTCGGCGACGTCATCAGTGCGGACGCCGGGGGCTGACGCCTCACCCCCGTTCGATCGGCCCTCGCACAAATGCCCCCGCAGCAGCCTGCGGGGGTTTTCTTTTGCCGCAATCGGATGGATAACCGCCGTTGCATGTCGCCACTTGAAATCCCCTGAGCAATGACCGACAGACGCCCTCTCCTGCGCACGATCTTCGACGCTGCGGTAGCCGCCGCGCATCCCGACTTCGTGCTGTCGCCGCATCTGCGCCCCCTGCCGAAGGGCCGCGTGATCTGTCTCGCCGCCGGCAAGGCCGCGGCCGCCATGGCGGCGGCGGCAGAGCGGCACTATCTCGACGAACTCGGCCTCGACCCCTCGCGGCTCTCGGGAGTGGCGACCACCCGCCACGGCCATGGCGTGCCGACACGGCGGATCAAGGTGATCGAAGCCGGCCATCCCGTGCCCGACGAGGCCGGATTGAAGGGCGCGGAGGAGAGCCTGCATCTCGCCGCGGGCGCCGGCGCCGACGATCTGCTGCTGGTGCTGTTGTCGGGCGGCGGCTCCGCCAACTGGATCGCTCCGGTCGACGGCGTAAGCTTCGCACAGAAGCAGCAGGTGACGCGGGCGCTGTTGCGCTCGGGCGCGCCGATCGGCGAGGTCAACACCGTCCGCAAGCATCTGTCGCGGATCAAGGGCGGAAGGCTGGCACGCGCGGGGCAGCGCGCCGACATCGTGACGCTGGCGATCTCGGATGTTCCGCACGACGATCCGTCCGCGATCGCCTCGGGGCCGACGGTGCCGGATCCGACCACGCTGGCGGACGCGCGCGCGCTGGTCACGAAATACGGCCTTGAGGTCGACGAGGCCGTCCGCCGCGCGCTCGACGACCCCGCAAATGAAAGCTGCAAGCCCGGTGATCCCGCCTTCGCACGCGCGCAGTTCGAACTGATCGCGCGGCCGAAGGCCTCGCTCGAGGCGGCGATTAAACTGGCGAAGGATGCCGGCTACGACATCGTCGATCTCGGTGCCGACCTCGAAGGCGAAGCGCGCAACGTCGCCGCCGATCACGCCCGGCTGGCGCTTGATGCGCGCGCACGCGGCAGGCGGGTAGCGATCCTGTCGGGCGGCGAACTCACGGTCACTGTGCGCGGCAACGGGCGCGGCGGCCCCAACCAGGAATACGCGCTGGCGCTGGCCGGCCTGCTCAGGGACACCCAAGGCATTTCGGCGCTGGCGGCCGATACCGACGGCGCCGACGGCGGCGCCGGCAGCGCGGACGATCCCGCCGGCGCGCTGATCGACGAAAGCACGTTTGCGAAGATGAAGGCGCTCGACCTCGACGCAAAAGCCTATCTCGACAACAACGACGCCACCGCGTTCTTCGCGGCCACCGGGGATCTGCTGCTGACGGGTCCGACGCTGACCAACGTCAACGACGTCAGGGTGATTTTGGTGGACGGTTAGACCGTCATTCCCGGATGGTCCGAAGGACCAGACCCGGAATCTCGAGGTTCCGGGTTCGCGCTAACGCGCGCCCCGGAATGACGGAGTGTCAAAACTCCCGTGCGATCGTCGCCAGCATGTCCAGGAGCGCGGCGCGGTTGGCGGGGCCGAGCAACTCGTTGAGACGCGCTTCGTGCTTGGAGGCGACCAGCTTTTTCGCGCGAGTCAGCACCGCCCTGCCCTTGTCCGTCAGCACCAGGATGTGGGAGCGGCGATCGTTGGTGGAGCGTATGCGCGCGCAGAGATCGCGGCTTTCCAGCCCGTCGAGCATCGCCACGAAATTCGGCCGGAGGATGCCGAGCGTGTTGGCGATCTCGGTCTGGTTGCGGCCGGGATTCTTGTCGAGCAGCAACAGCACCGAGAACTGCGCCGGCGTCAGCTGCAGCGGCGCGACGCAGCGCAAGAAATCGTCGAAAACCTTCAGTTGCGCCCGTTTGAGCGAATAGCCCAACAGTTCGGACAATTCGCCCATCTGCAGCGCGGTGCCTTCCGCTGCCGCTTCGACGGGCTCCTTGCGGCCGGGGCGCGCGGCCTTGCCGGCATCGACGGCGGCGGTCTTGGAAACAGTCATCGCTCGATGCTCGCAAACTGGTTAGGCTGAAGGTTTCCCGGAGCCGGACCAGCCGGGCCTTGAGATTATATTTGATAATTGTTATCCACCATATCAAATACCGGCAGCATTTTTCAACTGCTGTTATCGGACGGTCGGGTGGCTTGCCAAAGCCCGGACCGGGCCGAGGTGTCTGAGGGGGGCGTCCGGTCTTGAACACGACGATCATGCTGTTCCTGGTGCAGGACGGCATTACCAATGGCGCGATCTATGCGTTGCTCGGCCTCGCGCTGGTGCTGGTGTTCGCCGTCACGCGCGTGATCCTGATTCCGCAGGGCGAGTTCGTCACCTATGGCGCGCTGACCTATGCGTCGCTGTCGTCGGGCCAGATGCCCGGCACCGCGCGGCTGGCGGTGGCGATGGGAATCGTGGCGTTCGGCCTCGACCTGTTCGCGGCGCGCAAATCGCTGCATCTGAAACTGGTCGGGCGCGCCTTCGCGGTCAATATCGTGCTGCCCACGGCGATCCTCGCCCTCACCGCCTGGCTCGCCGGCCGCCATCCGCCGATCGCCGTCTGCATCGCGCTGTCGCTCTTGATCGTCGCTTCGATCGGACTGTTTCTCTATCGCATCGCGTTTCAGCCGCTGGCGCACACCTCGGTGCTGGTGCTGCTGATCGCCTCGGTCGGCTGCCATCTGGCGCTGCAGGGCTTTGGGCTGGTGTTCTTCGGCGCCGAAGGCCAGCGCGGTCCGACCATCGCGGATACGGCCTTCACCCTCGGGCCGCTGCGCTTCACCGGCCAGAGCATCGCCGTCTACGGCATCACCGTCGCCTTCATCATCGGTCTCTGGCTGTTCTTCGGGCTGACGCTCTATGGCAAGGCGCTGCGCGCCACCGCCGTCAATCGCCTCGGCGCGCGGCTGGTCGGCATCCGCACCACGCTGTCGGGGCAGATCGCATTCCTGCTCGCTTCCGTGATCGGGGCGATTTCGGGAATCCTGATCGTGCCGATCACGACGCTGTATTACGACACCGGCTTCCTGATCGGGCTGAAGGGTTTTATCGCCGCGATCATCGGCGGCCTCGTCAGCTATCCCCTGACCGCGGTGGCGGCGTTGGTGGTCGGCACGGTGGAGGCGTTCTCGTCGTTCTATGCCAGCAATTTCAAGGAGGTCATCGTCTTCACGCTGATCCTTCCGGTTCTGGTGCTGCGGTCGCTGGCGGCGCCCGCGGTCGAGGAAGAGAAGGACTGATCGCGATGCGAGAGCGGCTGCCCATCATCCTGTTCGCGCTGGTCATGGCGGCGATCCCGTTCATCCCGGGCATGCCGCCGTTCTGGATCGTGCTGTTGGACAATATCGGCCTGTCAGCGCTGGTGGCGATGGGGCTCGTGTTGCTGACCGGCGTCGGCGGGCTCACCTCGTTCGGTCAGGCGGCGTTCTGCGGTTTTGGCGCCTATACGACCGCGGTGCTCACGACAGCCTACGGCCTGTCGCCGTGGCTGACGCTGCCGCTGTCGCTGCTGGTCTCGGGCGGCGCCGCGGTACTGCTCGGCCTCGTCACGGTACGGCTGTCCGGCCACTACCTGCCGCTCGGCACCATCGCCTGGGGCCTCGGCCTGTTTTATCTGTTCAGCAAGCTCGAATTCCTCGGCCGTAACGACGGCATCTCCGCGATCCCGCCGCTGTCGATCGGCTCCTTCAAGATGATCGATCCCGGCAGCATCTACTTCGCGATCTGGGCCGCGGTGCTGTTGTCGGCGCTGCTGACCATGAATCTCCTGGACTCCCGCACCGGCCGCGCCATCCGCGCGCTGCGGCGCGGCCACATCGCCGCCGAAGCCTTCGGCGTGCAGACGCCGCGCGCCAAGCTTCTGGTGTTCATCTATGCCGCGGTGCTGGCCGGGCTGTCCGGCTGGCTCTATGCGCATTTCCAGCGCGCCGCCAATCCGACCCCGTTCGGCGCGCAGGCCGGCATCGAATATCTCTTCGTCGCGGTGGTCGGCGGCGCCGGCTATGTCTGGGGCGGCGTGCTGGGCGCCGCGATCGTCGTGATCCTCAAGGAGATATTGCAAAGCTATTTGCCGTACATCTTCGGAGGTCAGGCCCAGCTCGAGACCATCGTGTTCGGCATCCTGCTGGTGGGGCTGCTGCAGCTGGCGCCGACCGGGGTCTGGCCGTGGCTGACGGCGCGGCTGCGGCTCAAGCCGGCCCGCAGGCGGCCCGATACGACGCTGGCCCTGGCGGCGCGCCCGCGCGCGGCGGCGACATCAGCGGTGCTGTTGCAGATCGACCATGCACGCAAACAGTTCGGCGGCGTGATCGCCGTCAACAACGTCTCGTTCGACGTCCAGGCCCGCGAGATCGTGGCGCTGATCGGCCCCAACGGCGCCGGCAAGAGCACCACCTTCAACCTGATCACCGGCGTGCTCACCAAGTCCGGCGGCACGATCTCCGTGCTCGGCAGGAAGATCGACAACGCGCCGCCGCAGCAGGTGACAAAACTCGGCATCGCCAGGACGTTTCAGCACGTCAAGCTGGTGCCGGACATGACGGTGCTGGAGAACGTCGCGATCGGCGCGCATCTGCGCGGACATTCCGGCGCGCTCGCCAGCATGTTCCGGCTCGACCGCGCCGACGAGGCAAGATTGCTGGCCGAAGCCGCGCGGCAGATCGAGCGCGTCGGGCTGGGTGACCAGATCGATGCGCTGGCCGGCTCGCTTTCGCTCGGCCAGCAGCGCATCGTCGAGATCGCCCGCGCGCTCTGCGTCGACCCGATGCTGCTGTTGCTCGACGAACCCGCCGCGGGATTACGCCACATGGAGAAGCAGCGGCTCGCCACCCTGCTGCGCGGCTTGCGCGACGGCGGCATGTCGGTGCTGCTGGTGGAGCACGACATGGGTTTCGTGATGGATCTCGCCGACCGCATCGTGGTGCTCGACTTCGGCACCAAGATCGCCGAAGGCACGCCCGAGGCGATCAAGACCAATCCCGACGTGATCAAGGCCTATCTCGGAGCGGTCGCATGAGCGCGCTGCTGTCCGTTTCCGACGCGCATATCGCCTATGGCAAGGTGGAAGCGGTCCGCTCGGTATCGCTCGAGGTCGGCGACAACGAGATCGTCACCATCATCGGCGCCAATGGCGCCGGCAAGACCACGCTGCTCAACGCCATCATGGGCATCCTGCAGCTGAAGGGCCGCGTCGTCTTTGCAGGCGAGGATATCGTGCGGCTCGAGATCGAGGACCGCGTCGCGGCCGGCCTCAGCCTGGTGCCGGAACATCGCGAGCTGTTCGCCACCATGAGCGTGGAGGACAATCTGCAGCTCGGCGCGTTCCGGATCGCCCGGGCGGTGGCGGCGCGATCGTTCGAGCGCGTCTACGCGTTGTTTCCCCGGCTGAAGGAGCGGCGCCGGCAACTGGCGGGGACGCTGTCGGGCGGCGAGCAGCAGATGCTGGCGATGGGCCGCGCCTTGATGGGCGCGCCAAAACTGTTGATGCTGGACGAGCCCAGTCTTGGTTTGGCGCCGATCATCGTCGCCGATATTTTCCGCACCATCGGCGAATTGCGCGCCGCCGGCGTCTCGGTGCTGCTGGTCGAACAGAACGCACAGGCCGCGCTGCAGATCGCCGACCGCGCCTATGTGATGGAGCTCGGCGAGTTCATCCTGGACGGATCCGCCAAGGACATCGCCGCCAACGCCCGCGTGGCGGCGAGCTATCTCGGCTTCACCCACGAGGGCGAAAGCGCGGTTTGATAGTCACCGGCCGTCATGCCTCAGCCGATTCATTCGCCCGTTAACCGAAACTCTTAAGAATACGTGAACGAATGGCTGCAAATCTGAAGGAACTCCAGGAGGGGGACATGAGCAACATAGGCCCAACCTACCCGGCCCATATCGTGGTTAGTCAGGCAGAAGTCAGGCTCGTCGCGGACGAAACGACCAACGCAAGTACCGCGACGATCAAATCCGACCAGCAGCGCGTCAAAGCCGCGCAGGAGCTCGAGGCCGCACAGGCCAAGATCTCCAGTGTGGATATCGTTACCTGAGTTCTGACCAGCCATCGGGCGGCAGCGACGAAATTCGGCGCGAGATGTTTAGCGCCACGTCCGGCTTGTGCCGGAAAACCGCCTCCGCTCCTTCGGAAGCGCAGGAGAAAGCCGGCCCCTCGGAAGAGGCCGGCTCCAATTTTCGTGTTTCAGTGGACCGCAGGCGATAGATCGCCGGCTCACTTCACCAGCACGTATTTCCCGTCCTTCACCGTCAAGAGGATGCGCGAGCGGTCGTCGAGGCCGTAGCGGTCCTTTTCGGTGAAGTTGTAGACGCCCTGGCTGGCGGCAATGTCGCGTTCGCTGAGCAGAGCCTGGCGGATCGCCTCGCGGAATTCCGGCGTGCCGGGCTTTGCCGTCTTCAGCGCCACCGGGATGACGCGTTCGAGCACCAGGAACGCATCATAGGAATGGCCGGCGAACTGACTGCGGCTGCTGGGGCCGTATTTGGCCTCATAGGCCTTGTCGAGCGCCATTCCCGGCTTCTTGGTCAGCGCGCTGTCGGGCTGATCCTCGGGATCCATCACCGGCCCTGACGCCATCAGCACGCCTTCGGCGGCCTTGCCCGCGATGCGAATGAAATCCATGCTGGCGGCGCCGTGGGTCTGGTAGATCAGGCCCTTGTAGCCGCGGTCGCGCAGCTCGGTCTGCGGCAGGCCTGCCGCGGTACCGGAGGCGCCGACCAGGATCGCGTCGGGATTGGCGGCGACCAGCTTCAGCACCTGCCCGGTCACCGATGTATCCGGCCGCGCAAAGCGTTCTTCATCGGCCAGCGTCATGCCCATCGCCACGCCCTGCGACTTGAAGTCGTTGAACCAGAGATCGCCGTAGGAGTCGGAGTAGCCGATATAGCCGACGGTTTTGACGTTGTGCGCCTTCATGTGCTCGTACAGCACCTTGCCCATGATCGGGATCGGCTGCGGCATCGACACCGACCATTTGGTGCGTTCCGGCGTGATCGGGAACGGCGAGAGGCCGATATGGGGAATGCCCGCCTCATTGGCGACGTTGGACACCGCAATCGTCGGCGGGGTGATGGAGGACCCCATGATGATGTCGGCCTTGGACTCCGTGACGAAGCGCCGCGCATTGGTCGTGGCGGTGGTCGGGTCGCCGCCATCGTCCAGCACGATGACCTTCAGCGGCACGCCGGCGATCTCCTTGGGCACGAATTCCAGCGCATTGCGCTCGGGAATGCCGAGTGCCGCCCCCGGTCCCGTGGTCGTGATCGAGATGCCGATGGTGATCTCGCTGGTCTGCGCCAGCGCCGGCAAACCCGGCAAGGCGAGCGCCGCAGCGACCACCGCCGCGGACAAATAAAACCTCTTCATTGCTTCCTCCCTATAAGTGTTGTTGTCAGTCTAGATCAAAATCCGATTGTGAAATCAGCCCCTTCTTTAGGTCATAGTGTCACGGCGGGAGGCTCCGCCGGGTCAGCCCTGCATGAACCTGGCGATGATTTCCGGCGGCACCGCCGCCGATTTCAGCCGGTCCGGATCGTCCGGGTGACGACCGACCAGCACGCGGGTCTCGAACGCCTCGATCGCCAGCGCCTCGCCCTTGAATACCTTGTGGGTCACCTCGAAGCTCGAACGCTTGAAGCTCTCGACCCGGCTTTCGATGGCGATCCAGTCGCCATGGGTCGAGGCGATGTAGAACTTCGCCCGCGTATCCACCATCGGTATGCCGACCAGCCCGTAGTTCCTGATGATGTCCTGCTTGGAGAAGCCGGCCGCCTCGAACATGATCGAGGTAGAGTCATCGAACATCGCGAAGTAACGCGGGTAATAGACGATGTTGGCGGGGTCGCAATCGCCCCACTGGATCTGCACGTCGCGGCGGTGGACGAACATGCGACGGACCTTATTTCGGCGCCATGCGCAGCGAGGCGTCGAGCCGCACCACCTCGCCGTTGAGATAGGGGTTGTCGATCATGTGCATCGCCAATGAGGCGAACTCGTCGGGCTGACCGAGCCGGTGCGGGAACGGGATCGCCGCGGCGAGCGAGTCCTGGGCTTCCTGCGGCAGCCCGCCCAACAGCGGAGTAAGGAACAGGCCCGGCGCGATGGTCAGCACGCGGATGCCGAATTGCGCCAGTTCGCGCGCGATCGGCAGGGTCATGCCGACGATGCCGCCCTTCGAGGCCGAATAGGCGGACTGGCCGATCTGGCCGTCATAGGCCGCAACCGAGGCGGTGGAGATGATGACGCCGCGCTCGCCGGTCGACTGCGGCGCGAGCTTCGACATTTCAGTCGCCGCCAGCCGCAGCATGTTGAAGGAGCCGATCAGATTGACCTTGATCACCCGCTCGAAATCGGCGAGCGGCATCGGGCCGTCGCGGCCGACCACCCGTTTGGCAACGCCGATGCCGGCGCAATTGACCAGCACCCGCGCCGGGCCGTGGGCCTTCGCGGCGGCGGCGATGGCGGCTTCCGCGGACGCGGCGTCCGCGACGTCGCAGACCACGGCGACGCCCTTGATCTCGGCGGCGACGCTTTCGGCGAGCTTGGCGTTCATGTCGCAGACCGCGACCCTGGCCCCCGCTGCCGCTAGCCTGCGGGCGGTGGCGGCGCCCAATCCCGATGCGCCTCCGGTAACGATGGCGGCCTGATCCTTCAACTGCATGATATCCTCCTCGGGTAAGACCTTGTTTCGAATTCGGCTAAAGCGTTATCACGTGTTCCGGCGGCGTCGGCGCATAGAGCTCGTCGATCAGGGCGGCGCGCGCATCCAGCACCGCGCGCTGATTGATCGAGCCCTTGTCGGTGACTTCGCCGCGGTCGATCGACAGCGGCGAATCGAGCAGCACCGCGCGGGTGATCCGTGTCGACGACCCGGTCGAGGTCGCCAGGAATTTCTTGAAGCGCTCGCAAAACGCTTCGCGGATCAGGGGATCGGCCGCCGTGACCGCCAAATCATCGAGCGGAGTGGTCGGATTGATCAGGCGGCAGCCGTCGAGATCGAGAACGACGATCGCCGATATCTCGTCGCGGTTGATGCCGGCAATGACGACGTCGCGCACCAGCGGCGCGCAGGCCGCGATGAACCGCGCGCGCAGCGGGCCGACACTGACCCAGGTGCCGCTGGCCAATTTGAAATCCTCGGCAATGCGGCCGTCGAAATCGAAACCGGCGTCGAAGTCATTGGGGTCGGCGGGCTTGATGGCATCGCCGAACTTGTAAAAGCCTTCTTCGTCGAAGGCCTTCGCGGTCAACTCCGGCTGCCGCCAATAGCCCGGCGTGACGTTCGGCCCTTTGACGCGGACCTCCAGCTTGCCGTTGTTGGGGACCAGCTTGGCATCGTTGCCTGACACGGGAAGCCCGATATGGCCGGAACGGCTGGTGCGCGGATTGACCGACATGAAGAACGGCGCGCTTTCGGTGGCGCCGAGGCCGGTCAGGACAGGCACGCGGAAGCCGGTTTCCTGCACGCCGAGTTCGTCGAGGCTGTCCCAGACGAACGGCGAGAGCGCCGCACCCGAGAAGAACATCGCATGCAGCCGGCCGAAGAATTTTCCGCGCAGCGCCTTGTCGTCCCGCAGGTAAGGCAGCAGCGATTCATAGCCCTTCGGCACGTTGAAATAGACCGTCGGCGAAACCTCGCGCAGATTGCGCACGGTCTCCTCGATGCCGCCCGGCATCGGCTTGCCGGCGTCGAGATACATCGAGCCGCCATTGTACAGCACGAGTCCGATATTGTGGTTGCCGCCAAAGGTGTGATTCCACGGCAGCCAGTCGACGATGACAGGCGGCTCGTCCTTCAGGAACGACATGGTCTCGCGGATCATCACCTGGTTGGCGCAGAGCATCCGCTGGGTGTTGATGACGGCCTTGGGATTGCCAGTCGAGCCTGACGTGAGCAGGAACTTTGCGATCGTATCGGGGCCGATGGCTTGATGCGCCGCATCGAGGCCCGCATGCAGCGGCGTCGCCATGAGGTCGGCGAGCATGGTCACCGAACGGCCGGGCAGCGCGCCATAGGAGGCGGCGATCTCGATTCCTGGAGGTACGTTGGCCTGCAGCGCATCGGCGAATCTTTCGGCGTAGTCGGCAAAGATGAGGCCGGGGGTCAAAAGCTTCATCAGATAGGAAAGCTTGCCGTAATCCTTCGACACCAGCGAATAGGCCGGCGACACCGGGCAGAACGGGATTCCCGCATAGAGCGCGCCGAACGCGATCAAGGCATGATCGATCGAATTGCCGGAAAGGATCACCAACGGCCTCTCGGCGGAAAGGCCGCGCGCCAATAGCCCCGAGGCGATATGCCGGCTCGAGGTCAGCAATTCGCCGTAGGTAATTTGCCGCCAGCCGCGGCCGCCGTCGCGCTCCGCCATGAAGATGCGGTCCGGCGCCGCTTGCGCCCAATGGTGCAGGCGGTCGGTGAGCCGTCGCGGATAGTCGCCAAGCGCAAGTTTGGGCCGCAGATAGATGGTGCCGTCGTCGCGGCGATCGATCGTGACCGCGGGATCGCTGAATGAGATCGCGCGCAGCGGCGCGTCGCTGCGCGCCTTCGGCATGGACATGGTGGGTTGCGCGCTCATGTCAGGTCGGCTTCACCTTTGCGGTCTTGCGGTCGAGGAACGCGCGGATCCGGAGCTTTGCTTCCTTGTCGCTCTGCGCCACCGTCGCCATCAGCGATTCCATCAAGAGGCCGGTTTGCGGATTGGCCTCCGCGATCAGCGGCAGCGCCTGCAGTACGGCGAAATTGGTCAGCGGCGCGTTGCTCGCCACTTTCGCCGCGAGTTCCATCGCCTTGGGATAGGCGTTGCCTTCCTCGGTAAGGTATTGCGAAAAGCCGTAGGACGCACCCTCGGTCGCGGAATAAACCCGCCCGGTCAGCATCATGTCGGTCATCCTGGCGACGCCGATCAGCCGCGGCAGCCGCACCGAGCCGCCGCCGCCGACGAAAATGCCGCGCTGGCCCTCCGGCAGCGCGAAATAGGCCGACGGTTCGGCGACGCGGATATGCGCGGCGCAGGCAAGCTCCAGCCCACCGCCGATCACCGCGCCCTTCAGCGCGGCGATGACAGGCACGCGGCAATACTGCACCTTGTCGAATACCCGGTGCCACATCTGCGAATGCCGCAGGCCGTCGGTGGCATCCTGCTCGGTGAGTTCCGAAAGATCGAGGCCGGACGAGAAATGATCGCCGATGCCGTGGATCACCACGGCGCCGACGCCGTCAGGCAGGTGCGAGAAGCAGTCCTGGATCGCGAGGATAATGCCGTCGTTCAGTGCGTTGCGCTTGGCCGGCCGGTTGAGGCCGACGCTCAGCACGGAGCCTGCGAGCTCGACCTTGAGCAGCGCGGATCGGTCCGCGGTGGCGGCGGTGGCGGCGTTTCCCATGGGATCTATTACGTCCTGTCCAGAATAGTTATGTTTTATAACGAATGGAGGGGGAGTCAATAACGCTCTGGAGCCATGTGCGCCGTCATTGCGAGGAGCGCAAGCGACGAAGCAATCGAGCTTCGATACCAGTTGGCTCGCAATGACGGAGGGAGGCGCTCACAACACCTGATGCACGTCGAGCTCGACACGATCGGGGTGCCGGGCGCCGACGCCGACAAACAGGTTTTCCATCAGCCAGCGATAGTTCTTCGCGCCGGTTTCGAATCTGGGCACCGAGCGGAAATAGATCAGCGCGGGATCGACGGTCTCGCCTTTGGCGATCCGGTCCAGCAGCTCTTTCGGCCCGAAACGGATGCCGATGTTCTCGATGTAGATGACGGCGCCGTCATCCATTTCGAAGGCGTATTTGGCCTCCAGTTCAGTGAGGCCGTTGGGGCGGATGGTCTGGAAATCCGCGCCGACGGGAAAGATCGTGCCCTTCATGCCCGGCCCGCGGACTTCGCCGCCGAGGACCGCGATCACCCGCCTGACGCCGTAGCCGAGATCGCCGGCGACGATCGGCGTTCCCACCTTGATGGCGAGGCTGAAGACATATTTTGTCTTAAGCACAGGAGCCACGGATCGCCCCTCCCTAATGCATCATGCGTTGCGGCAGCCAGGTCGCTAGCAGCGGAAAGGCGATCAGGATCACCAGCCGGACGAGATCGGTCGCCACGAACGGGATCACGCCCTTGAAGATCGTGGCAAAAGATACGTCCTTGACCACGCTCTTGATGACGAAGACGTTCATGCCGACCGGCGGATGGATCAGGCCGAGTTCCACCGTCATCACGATGATGACGCCGAACCAGATCGGGTCGAAGCCGAGATGGGAGATCACCGGGAAGATGATCGGCACCGTCAGGATGATCATCGCCATCGCATCCATCAGGCAGCCGAGCACCAGGTACATCACCATGATCAGGGCCAGTACGCCGTAGCTGCCGAGCCCGAGGCCGGTGAGGAATTCCGTGACCTTCTGCGGGGTTTGCGTCACCGTCAGGAAATAGCCGAAGATCAGCGCGCCAATCAGCACCGTGAACACGGCTGCCGCGGTGCGGGTCGCCTGCAGCAGCGAGGCCAGGATCTTTTCCTTGTCCAGCCGGCCGGTGACCACGCCGATGATGAACGCGCCGGTGGCGCCGACACCGCCGGCCTCGGTCGGGGTGAAGCGCGGCAGGAACGGCAGGCCGTAGAGGCCGCCGATCACAAACACGAACAGCAGCACCGGCGCCCATATGTCCTTCAGCCCGGCAAAGCGCTCGCGCCAGCTGGTATAGGTCCCCTTCGGCAAGAAGCCCGGCCGAAAATAGCCGATCAGCGCGATGGTGATCATGTACATGGTCATCGCCAGCAGGCCGGGGATGATGCCGGCGATGAACAGCTTGCCGATGTCCTGCTCGGTGATGATGCCGTAGACCGC
>NZ_JADGRI010000429.1 GCF_017881085.1 Bradyrhizobium sp. | reverse complement strand
GGGCGGCGCACCGCGCGGCTGACCTGGAACATCTGTTCGAGCACGTCACGGCTGGGGTTCTCCAGATCGATCAGGATGACATCGGGATCCAGCGCATAGATCCGGGCCAAAAGGTTCTGCATTTCGCTGATATGGACCACGCCGGTAAAACCTGCCTCCCGCAGCCCCTCCTCGAGGATAGCTGCGCGGATCGGGCTTTCGTCGACAATGACGATTTTTGGTGAAGACTCGGCGCCCATCGATGACTCACGCTCCGGCACCACATCAATAGCACGCCGCAAGCCCGCTCAAAGCCTTGTAATTATGAGCAATTGGGACTAGCTCCTGCCTCTCAATCAGGCAGATCGAATATGCAACAGGCCGCCGCGCCCAAAGTCAGCTTTGTTTCACTGGGATGCCCCAAGGCGCTGGTGGATTCCGAGCGCATCATCACGCGGCTGCGCGCCGAGGGCTATGAGCTGGCGCGCAAACATGACGGCGCCGACCTCGTCATCGTCAATACCTGCGGCTTTCTCGACAGCGCCAAGCAGGAATCGCTCGGCGCCATCGGCGAGGCGATGGCCGAGAACGGCAAGGTCATCGTCACCGGCTGCATGGGAGCGGAGCCCGAGCAGATCGAGGCGGCCTATCCCGGCGTGCTGTCGATCACGGGCCCGCAGCAATATGAAAGCGTGCTCGATGCCGTGCACCGCGCGCTGCCGCCGGTGCATAATCCGCACCTCGATCTGGTGCCGCCGCAGGGCATCAAGCTGACGCCGCGGCACTACGCTTACTTGAAAATTTCAGAAGGCTGCAACAACCGCTGCAGCTTTTGCATCATCCCGAAACTGCGCGGCGACCTGGTGTCGCGCCAGGCCAACGATGTGCTGCGCGAGGCGGAGAAACTGGTCACCGCCGGCGTCAAGGAGCTGCTGGTCATTTCGCAGGACACATCAGCCTATGGCGTCGACCTGAAGTACGCAGCGAGCTCGTGGAAGGACCGTGAGGTTCGCGCCAAATTCTTCGATCTGGCAAAAGAGCTCGGCGAATTCGGCGCCTGGGTGCGGCTGCAATATGTCTACCCCTACCCCCATGTCGACGAGGTCATCGGCCTGATGACCGAGGGCAAGATCCTTCCGTACCTGGATATCCCCTTCCAGCACGCCAGCCCGGAAATCCTCAAGGCCATGAAGCGCCCGGCGGCGCAGGAAAAGACGCTCGGGCGGATCAGGCAATGGCGCGAGCAATGTCCTGACCTCACCTTGCGCTCCACCTTCATCGTCGGCTTTCCCGGCGAGACCGATTCCGATTTTACCTATCTGCTCGACTGGCTCGATGAAGCCGAGATCGACCGCGTCGGCTGCTTCAAATACGAGCCGGTCGCGGGCGCTCCGTCGAACGCGCTCGGCCATGCCGTGCCGGACGAGATCAAGCAGGAGCGCTGGAACGCGCTGATGGCACGGCAGCAGAAGATCTCCGCCCGCCGGCTGAAACGCAAGGTCGGCACCCGACAGCAGGTCATCATCGACGAAGTCGGCCCGACCGTTTCAAAGGGCCGCTCGAAAGCGGACGCGCCCGAGATCGACGGCGCGGTCTATCTCTCGAGCCGCCGTCCCCTGAGAGTTGGGGAAATCGTCACCGCGAAGATCGAACGAGCCGACGAATACGACCTGCATGGCAGCGTCGCGGGGTTCTAAGCCCGCTTGACAGCGCCCGCCGTTCGGCTGTATGGGCGTGCGGCATGAAATGCAACCGGACCCAACTCCGCGCCACCTGCCGTCGTCACACCCGTGACGATGATCGTGCGCGCCGTGTCCGACGACAACGCTGAACAACTGAGATCAGCAACGTTTTCGAGAAGGCCGCACCCTGAAAAGTGCGGCCTTCTCGCGTTTTGGTCCGCCTTTTCATTTCAACCCGAGGAGTTTGTCATGAACATCGCCACCCATCCGTTTGACGCGCTGATGAACATCACCGCCCGCCCGCCGGTCGTGTTCGTCCGCGGCGAAGGCGCGTTTCTGTGGGATGACCATGGCAAGCGCTATCTCGATTTCATGCAGGGCTGGGCGGTCAATTGCCTCGGCCACTCCCCGCTTATCGTCGCCGACGCGCTGGCGGAGCAGGCCAAATTGCTGCTGACGCCGAGCCCGGCCTTTTACAACGGCCCTAGCCTCAAGCTTGCAAAACTGCTCACCGATCACAGCTGCTTCGATCAGGTGTTCTTCACCAATTCCGGCGCGGAAGCCAATGAGGGCGCGATCAAGCTCGCCCGCAAATACGGCGCGTTGCACAGGGATGGCGCGTACGAGATCATCACTTTCGAAGGCGGCTTTCATGGCCGGACGCTCGCAACCATGTCGGCCTCCGGCAAGAAGGCGTTCGAACCGCTGTTCGAGCCCAAGGTATCGGGCTTCCCCAAGGCGCAGCTCAACGACCTCGCCTCGGTCGAGCGACTGATCACGGACAAGACCGTGGCCGTGATGCTGGAGCCGATCCAGGGCGAAGCCGGCGTCTGGCCGGCGACGGATCAGTTTTTGCGCGATCTACGGGAGCTGACCAAGGCGCATGGCCTGTTGCTGATCTTGGATGAGATCCAGACCGGCATGGGCCGAACCGGAAAGCTGTTCCACTACGAGCATGCCGGCATCGAGCCCGACATCATGACGCTCGGCAAAGGCATCGGTGGCGGCGTGCCGCTCGCCGCGCTGCTCGCGACGCAGGCCGCTTCCTGTTTCGAACATGGCGATCAAGGCGGCACGTTCAACGGCAACCCGCTGATGTGCGCGGCCGGGCTCGCGGTCCTCCAGCATGTCGCCGAGCCGGCCTTCCTGAAATCGGTAACTGACGCCGGCCTCTGTCTTGAAAGCGAGCTGCAACGGATCTCGGCACGCCACGGCCTCGGCGAGGTTCGCGGCCGGGGTCTGCTGCTGGCGCTCGACCTGAAGATTCCGATCGCGGCATCGATCGTCGCGCAGGCCTTTGAAGACGGCGTGCTGCTCAACGCGCCCCGGCCGGACGCGCTGCGTTTCATGCCGGCGCTCAACCTCACGCGCGCCGAAATCGCGCTGATGATCGATTGCCTGGACGCGATCCTCGCCAAGATTGGCGCAGCCAGGCTGGTGGCGTAGGTCGACGTGTTGGTCATTCCGGGATGACCCGTAGGAGCAGACCTCAGATGCGCAATTGCACATCGTAGTTCGATGCTACGCATCGCCCCGGAATGACGACCAGCGGCTACGGCTTCAAAATCGACGCGCCGGTGGTCGCCCGGCTTTCCAGATCGATATGGGCTTTCGCCGCATCCTTCAGCGCGTAGGCGTGGTTGATCGGCACGTGCAGTTTGCCGTTGATGACGGCGGCGAACAGGGTGTCGGCGCCTTCCAGCAGCTCCGAGCGCTTGCCGATGTAGTCGTTGAGTTTCGGGCGGGTCGCGAACAGCGAGCCGTGGTTGTTGAGTTCGGCGATCGAGAACGGCGGCACCGGACCCGAAGCGTTGCCGAAACTCACGAACAGGCCGCGCGGCTTCAGGCAGGACAGCGATCCCGGAAACGTTGTCTTGCCGACGCCGTCATAGACGACGTCGCAGAGTTCGTTGCGGCTGATCTGCTTGACGCGCGCCACGAAATCCTC
>NZ_JADGRI010000202.1 GCF_017881085.1 Bradyrhizobium sp. | reverse complement strand
AACAGCATCGCCGCCGACGCGTTGGCCGGGATCGGCGCCATATAGGGGCCCATCAGCCCCGACACGAACAACATCGGCAATAGCGCCGCCACCACCGTCAGGGTCGCCACCACGGTCGGGTTGCCGACCTCGGCAACGGCCTCGATGGTGGCCTGCACGCGCGGCCGGCCGTCCTTCATGGCCCAATGCCGGGCGATGTTCTCGACCACCACGATGGCGTCGTCGACCAGGATGCCGATGGAAAAGATCAGCGCGAACAGGCTGACGCGGTTGATGGTGTAGCCCATCAGGTTCGCGGCAAACAGCGTCAGCAGGATCGTGGTCGGGATCACCACCAGCGTGACCAGCGCCTCGCGCCAGCCGATCGCAATCGCGATCAGCAGCACGATCGAGAGCGTGGCGAGGCCGAGATGAAACAACAGCTCGTTGGCTTTTTCGTTGGCGGTCTCACCATAATCGCGGGTAACGGTGACCTCGACGTCATCCGGAATCAGGCGCGCCTTCAGGCCTTCGAGCCGTTGCGCGATATCCTCGGAGACGACAACCGCATTGGCGCCGGCCCGCTTGGCCAGCGCCAGGCTGACTGCGGGAACGCGCTCCCATTGGCCCTTGCGGTCGCGCGCGTCGTTCCAGACCCGGTGTTCGGTCGCGCTCGGTCCGATCACCACGGACGCGACGTCCTTGACATAGACCGGCCGCCCATCCCGGGTCGAAATCAGCAAGAGGCCGATATCGGGGATTCCCGACAGCGTTTGCCCGGCCGCGACGCTGCGAACGATGCCGGCGTCGCGGACCTGGCCGGCCAGGAAGGAGCGGTTGGCGTCCTTCACCTTGGCGACGAGCTGCTGCAGGGTGACGCCGAACAGCGCCAGCTTCTCCGGGTCCGGCTCGACCCTGATCTGCTGCGCCGCGCCGCCGGAGATGTAGGTCAGCCCGATGCTGTCGACCTTCATCAGTTCGGAACGCAGCTTGTCGGCGAGCTCGTAGAGATCCTTGTCCGACCAGCGACCGGCGGCCTCGGGCTTCGGCGACAGCGTGAGCACGGCGACGGCGACATCGTTGATGCCGCGCCCCACGATCAGGGGCTCGGGAATGCCGACGGGGATGCGGTCCAGATTGGCGCGGATCTTCTCGTGCACGCGCAGGATCGCATCGTCGGACTTGGTGCCAACCAGAAACCGCGCGGTCACCATCACGCGGTCATCTTCAGTCTGGCTGTAGACGTGCTCGACCCCGTCGATGCCCTTGACGATGGCTTCCAGCGGCTTGGTGACGAGTTCGACCGCGTCGGGCCCGCGCAATCCATCGGCGTTGACCCTGATATCGACCATGGGCACGCTGATCTGCGGCTCTTCCTCGCGCGGAATTACGACCACGGCGATCAGGCCGACGATCAGCGACGCGAGCAGGAACAGCGGCGTCAGCGGCGAACTGATCGTCGCCCGGGTCAGCCGCCCGGACAGACCGAGATTCATGGTTGCACCAGCTGGTCGCCCGCACGAATGCCGGAGAGAATTTCAAGGCCGTTGGGAAGCTCGGGCGACGGCAGATCGCGGCCGCGCTGCACCGGCGCAGCGACGGTTTGGTCCGCCTGACGGAGACGGACGTAGTCAATCCCGAAACGGGTCGTCACATAGTTCGACGGGATCACGAAGGCGGTTCGCGTGCCGCCGGAGATCCAGACCCGCAAGCGGTCGCCGACGAAATATTCCCCCAGCCCCTTGACGCTGGCGTCGGCGATGACGCGGCCGTCCTCAATCTGCGGATACACCAGATCGATCACGCCGGATTTCGAAGCCGCTTCGCCGAACTCCGCACCGTCGACGCGAATCTTGTCGCCGGCTTTCAGGAAGCTGGCGTGACGCTCCGGCACCCGCAGGCGCAATTTGAAATCCTGCTGGGCAATCATCTCGACGGTATCGCCGGGCAGGACGACCGACCCGACCGACACCATCCGCTTCAGCACGCGTCCGTCGACGGGAGCCAGAATTTGCCCTTCATCGAACTGTTGCTGAATGACCGCTCGCTCGGCGGTCTTTGCACGCAGGCCGTTTTCGGCCACGTTGAGCGCGGTCCGCGTCTCGTCGAGCTTGGTCCGGGGCAGGATGCCGCGATCGACCAATCCCTCGGTTCGGGTGAAATCGATTTGCGCCTGGTCCGCCTGTGCCTGTAGCGCCTGCATCTGCGCATCCAGCGACTTCATCTGCAGCGCGAGCTTTTCGTCGGCGATCACGGCGATGGCCTGTCCGCGCGTGACGCTGTCGCCTTCCTTGACGTTGAGCTGAACAATCGTGCCGCCGATGCGCCCGCGGGCCGGCACGACGCTGATGCTCTCGACGGTGGCGAACACCGCCTTCTCGTCGGCGACCATCCTGGGTGCGACCGTGAGCGTTTCCGCACCGGCGAACGACGTGCTCGCGGCGAGCGCGGCCCACGCCGCTATCGCTGTCAATCTACGCATCTTTATGCTCGCAATCATGAATAGCCTGACAGGGGCTGGAAGCCGGAGGTCACATCTTGTCGGCGTTCGCTGCGTGGTCCTTGACCTGCCTCAAGGCATCGCAGCTCACGCCCGCGTAGTTTTTTTCTGCGCGGCCTTGCTGGTCGCGGGGGTGCAGTAGACGCGATAGAGCGCGGTCAGAATTTCGCGCGCGGGTTCGCTCGCGATCGAATAGTAGATCGTCTGCGCATCGCGACGGGCGGAGACCAGGCCATCCTTGCGAAGCAGCGCGAGATGCTGGGACACCGTGGAATCGCGAAGGCCGAGGAATTCGGCGAGATCGCCGACCGAGCGCTCGCCGTCGATCAACTGACAAACGATCAGCAGCCGGTGGCGATTGGCCAGCGCCTTCAGGAGATCGCTCGCCGAATCGGCGGCGGCTTCCATCACGTCAATGTTCATTTTCATACTTGCGTATATACGATAATACGAATATATAGTCAACACGCAAGGCGAGACAAGCCGGAGTTCAACTGGCCCGCCGCATCTCAAAGGAACGCATCAACGGAGGCAGGTATGGCGGAAGTCGTCGTTATCGGAGCGGGTCTCAGCGGGACGCTGATGGCTTATGAATTGTTACCCAAGCTGCGGAAGGAAGACCGCCTGACGGTCATTTCGCAGGGACCGGTCTATCACTTCGTCCCCTCCAATCCCTGGGTGGCGATCGGCTGGCGCAAGCGCAGGGATATCGAGGTCGACCTCGTTGATGTCATGAATCGAAAGGGCATCCGCCTGCTGACGCAGGGCGCGCAGCGGGTAAAGCCTGCAGAAAACCGTATCGAACTCGCGGACGGCACGACGATCGACTACGATTATCTGGTGGTGGCGACCGGACCGGAGCTTGCCTTCGACGAAATCCCGGGGCTCGGACCGGACGGCCACACCCAGTCGATCTGCCATGTCGATCACGCCTCCGACGCGAGGCAGGCATTCGAAACGCTCGCCGCCAATCCCGGCCCCGTGGTGATCGGCGCCGTGCAGGGCGCGTCCTGCTTCGGCCCGGCCTACGAATTCCTGTTCATTCTCGAAACCGAGCTGCGCCGCCGCAAGCTTCGCGACCGCGTGCCGATGACGTTCGTCACCTCCGAACCCTATATCGGCCACCTCGGTCTCGACGGGGTCGGCGACACCAAGGGCCTGCTCGAAAGCGAGATGCGCGAAAAGCACATCAAGTGGATCACCAACGCCCGGGTGAAAAGCGTCACACCGGGCACGATGTCGGTCGAGGAACTCGCGGACGACGGCTCGGTTCGCAAGAACCACGAGCTGCCGTTCGCCTATTCGATGATGCTGCCGGCGTTTCGCGGCGTCGCCGCCATCCGCGGCATCGAGAAGCTCACCAATCCCCGCGGCTTCGTCATCGTCGACAAGTACCAGCGCAATCCGGAATACCCCAACGTGTTCGCCATCGGCGTCTGCGTGGCGATCGCGCCGGTCGGCGCCACCCCCGTCCCGGTCGGCGTGCCGAAAACCGGTTTCATGATCGAATCGATGGTGACGGCGACCGCCCGCAACATCGGCGCGCTGCTGCGGGGCGAAAAGCCGACGGCGCAGCCGACCTGGAACGCCATTTGTCTCGCGGATTTCGGCGATTCCGGCGTCGCCTTCCTGGCGCAGCCGCAGATTCCGCCGCGCAACGTCAACTGGTCCTCGAAAGGCGAATGGGTTCACTACGCCAAGGTCGCCTTCGAAAAATACTTCCTGCGCAAGATCCGGCGCGGCGAGAGCGAACCGTTCTACGAGCGCTTCCTGCTCGACAAGCTCAACATCGCCAAGGTCAAAGAGATAGAGCCAGCAGCATGAGTACCGGCCGACAGATCGTCTGCGGACATTGCGGCAAAATCAACCGCCTTCCGGCCGAGCGGGCGCCGGATGCTGCGCGCTGCGGATCGTGCCGTCGGCCCATCTTCACCGGCCATCCCATCGAGGTCGACGAAGCGGGTTTTGGCCGCCATGTGGCGCACAACGATATCCCGGTGCTGGTCGACGTCTGGGCGCCGTGGTGCGGTCCGTGCCGCGCGATGGCGCCGATGTTCGAGCGCGCCGCAGAGGCGCTCGAACCGAAGGTTCGCCTCTTGAAGCTCAACTCCGATCAGGCTCCGACCGTCTCTTCGCAGCTCGGGATCAGCGGCATCCCTACCCTTCTCTTGATGCAGGGCGGCCGCGAGATTTCGCGGATTTCCGGCGCGATGGACGCGCAAAAAATTGTCGCATGGACGAAGGCCGGGCTCGCCCGGTCCTGATGAGTTTCAAACCCACCCAAAGGAGTACGTCATGAACGTAGATAAGGCAGTGCTGATGTTCGCGGGATTTGTGGTTCTGCTCGGGCTGGCGCTCGGCTACGCGGTCAGTCCCTACTGGTATTTGCTGACCGCATTCGCCGGGCTGAACATGTTCCAGGCCTCGATCACCGGGTTCTGTCCCGCGGCGATCATCTTCAGGAAACTCGGCCTGCGCGAGGGCTGCGCGTTCTCGCAATCGGCCTGAAGCTCGCCGGGCATTCCCTTCCGCGTTTGAGCCATCGCAAGGCGATGGCTTCGACCGGGGATTATTGAGCAACAGTCGCTCCCGTCACCTGCGAGCCGCCAACCCGGTTCAAGGGAAGTATTGGGGGAGTGCCGGGGGAGTCATGGACGACACCATCATCGTGGGCCCGCTCTACGAAGCGCGCAAGAAGGTCTATCCGCAGGCGGTTCACGGCAGGTTTCGCCGGATCAAATGGACGATCCTTGGGCTGACGCTGACCCTCTATTACCTGCTGCCCTTCGTCCGCTGGGACCGCGGGCCCGGCCTGCCCGAACAGGCGGTGCTGGTCGATTTCCCGCATCGCCGCTTCTATTTCTTCTTCATCGAGCTGTGGCCGCAGGAGGTCTATTATTTCACCGGCCTGTTGATCATCGCGGCGATGACGCTGTTTCTGATGAACGCGGTGGCCGGCCGCGTGTGGTGCGGTTACCTCTGCCCCCAGACCGTCTGGACCGATCTGTTCTACGCCGTGGAGCGTTTCGTCGAAGGCGACCGGCGCGAGCGCATCCTGGGCGACAGGAAGGGCTGGACGTTCAGGCACATCCGACAGGTCGCCACAAAACATTTCCTGTGGCTGATGATCGCGTGGTGGACCGGCGGTGCCTGGGTTCTGTACTTTTCCGACGCCCCGACGCTGGTGAAGGATCTGGCGACCCTTCAGGCGCCTTTCGTCGCCTATCTCTGGATCGCGATCCTGACCGCCACCACGTATCTCTTCGCCGGCCATGCCCGCGAGCAGATGTGCATCTACATGTGCCCGTGGCCGCGGATCCAGGCCGCGCTGACGGATGAGTGGGCGCTCAACGTCACCTATCGCCGCGACCGCGGCGAGCCGCGGACGTCGGTCAAGAAGGCCGAACAGTTGCGCGAGCACGGCCAGCCCGCCGGCGACTGCATCGATTGTCACCAGTGCATCAATGTCTGCCCGACCGGCGTGGATATCCGCAACGGCATCCAGCTCGGCTGCATCCAGTGCGGGCTGTGCATCGACGCCTGCGACAACATCATGAGCGGGATCGGCCGCCCCACTGGATTGATCGCCTACGATACCGACATCAACGGTGCGCGCCGGCTGGCCGGCAAGCCGCCCGTCTATCGCCTGATCCGGGCGCGAACCCTGCTCTACGGCGGCATCATCGCCCTGGTCGGCAGCATCATGCTGTACGCGCTGGCAACCCGAAGCTCGATGAGCGTCAACCTGCTGCACGAGCGCAATCCGCTCTACGTGCAGTTATCGGACGGCGGCGTGCGCAACGACTACACCCTGCGCATCCTGAACAAGGGCAGTAGCCGCAGCTTCGCGCTCGATATATCGGGCCTGCCGAACGCGGCCCTTCATGTCTCGGGCGTCGAACCCGCCGCCGACGGCAGGCTCATCGTCGAGGTCGGACAGGATCAGACCCGCGAACTCCGTCTGTCGGTGCAGGTGGCAGCCGCGATGGTGCCCGAGCGTCCCGCCGCCATCGAGATCAGGGCGACCGACACCGCGACCGCGCAGACCGCCAGCGTCGGGGATCATTTCGTTCCGCCCAGCCGATGACGGGACCGGGCACTGAGAGGATCTGGAAATCCCTGGCCGCCGGCCTGTGCGGCAGCGCCGCGCATTCCGGCCTGATGTTCCTGAAATCCTGGATGGGCTGGCTGCCATCCTTTCACCCATATGAGGACATACAGGAGGCTTTGAGTGGGCTGGTCGGCGGCTCCGTTTCTCCTGCGATTCCCTGGGCGTTGTCGTTTCTCAATGGTGCGGTCGTACTTGGGATCATATTCGGCCGGCTTTTTCGCGTGCTGCCGGGCCGCAGCGGGGCCGCGAAGGGGGTTGTCTTCGGGGTCTTCGGCTGGATCGCGATGGGCGTGTTGCTGTTTCCGGTGCTGGGTCAGGGCCTATTCGCGGGCCGGGCGGGGCTCGGCGCGCGTCCTGCCCTTTTCTCGCTCGCGATGCTCTTGACCTACAGCGTCATCATGGGCATCGCTTATTCGACGCTGGACCGGAAAAATGTGGCAGAGCCGATTTCAGCCAACCGATGATCCAAATGATGCTACACGGTGCCGGTTCGATCCCATGTCCTTTCCATCGAGTCTGACGATGCACCTCTGCCGGCACGTTTTCGCCGTCGCCCTTGTCTTCCTTGCCACGCCGTCGATTGCCGAGCCGGCAGGGTCCGTGATGGCTGTCGCCAATGACGCCAAGCCGCAGGAACCGGACACCGATATCTTCGCGCTGATGACGGGCAGATGCAGCATGCTCAAAATCGCAGGCCGCGATTTCACGTGCAGGACCATTGGCTTCTTCCATAACGAGGAAGGCCGGACCAATTTCACGATCGCGCTCGACGATCCCGCGGACAATAGCCACGTCATCTCGTTTTCGGGTGAAAACGGCCGGAGGAACGAGGACAACCTCCTGGAACTGCCGATCGACCGCATGCTGCTGAGTTCGAAGGACAGGCCGAAGGCCGACGGCCTGCCCGTGCCATCAGCCGAACCCGCGACCGGCGCATGCCGGCAAGTTGGAAATTTTGCGCTGCTGCAGGTTTCCAGCATCACGTGCAGCGCAATCGACAGGAACGGCAAGAAATACGAATTGCGGTTCGAATCCGACGGTTCACCCATAATCCTGCGCAGGGTTCGGCAGTATTCGCTGGCGGCGAAGAAACCCCGCGCCAGGCAAAGCGAGCAGATCGAATGCCGTTACAGGGCCGCGATTGCGCGCGTGCCGGCCAGAGACAGGACGGATTACATTCTGCAATGCCTGGCACAGCTTGGGGAAAAATCCCCCGCGCCCGCACAGCCGTAGACCCCGCTCTGGCGTCGCTCACCGCGTCCGGACGGTAAACGCCGGGTTAACATTACCGGTCAAATTGCCGGCCGGCGCCAACGGTGTTTTCCAATCTTTGCGCTAGCATTCCCCGGCAACGCGTGGAGAGTGCGGCGCTTTTGGCGCGCCGCTTCCTCGCGAACGGGGAAACGGGGACCGTGGTCGAGATTGCTGACACAGCCGCAGTCGGTCGCGCATCGGTGAGAGATGCCGCAGGCCTGCGCCCGCTGACGGCGGTCCCGTTGAGCCAATGGCACCGGCTTTCCGAGCGCGCGATCGAGCCGAACGGCTATTATCTTCCGCCCTGGGAACTCGCGGTGAACGCCTTTGCCAACGGCCGCACCGGCGCGTCCGCGCTATCAGCGCGAAGCGATGCCGCGCCGGACGCCGTGACGCGCCTGATCGGCCTGATGCCGGTCATTTCGATGATGCGCGCCTACCGGATCCCCCTGCCCGCACTGGTCAGCGCCCATCCCTACGGCACGCTCTGCACGCCGCCGCTCGACCGCGATAGGGCGCATGAGGCCGCGACGGGGTTGCTGCGCGCGGCACGGCAGGCCGGCGCCCATGCGCTGATCCTGCGCGACATGTCGCTCGATGGCGCCGCCATGAGAACCCTTCGCGAGGTGCTGCGGCAGGAGAGCTTGCATCCGCGTGTGCTGCAATCGCAGCTTCGCGCCTGCCTCGATGCCACCCGCGATGCCGACGAATTGCTGCGCGATGCGCTGGGATCCAAGAAACTGAAGGAGCTGCGCCGCCAGCGCCATCGGCTGGCCGAGCACGGTGATATCCGTTTCGACGTGGCGCGCACGCGCGAGGAAGTCTCCGCCGCGCTCGAGACATTCCTGCGGCTGGAGGCCAGCGGCTGGAAAGGAAAGCGCGGCACCGCGCTGATCCAGGACGAGGGCGACGCGGCCTTTGCCAGGTGCGCCGCGCCGGCGCTCGCCGAAAAAGGCCAGTGCGAGATCGTGACGCTCTATGCCGGAACCACGCCGGTATCAGCGGGAATCGTGCTTCGCCACCAGGACCGCGCCTTCTTCTTCAAGCTCGGCATCGACGAGAAGTTCGCAAAATTCTCACCGGGCGTTCAGCTGACGCTCGACCTGACCCGGCATCTCTGCGCCGATCCCACCATCGCCACGGCCGACTCCACGGCAAGCGCCGATCATCCGATGATCAACCCGATCTGGCGCGGACGTTTCGCGATCGGCGACGTCCTGATTCCGCTGCGGCGGAACGATCCGGCGGTGGCGGTGATCCACGCGGCGATGATGCTGCGCGGGCTGGTGCGCGAATTCGCGCGCCGCACGGTTCATTTGATCCGCGATCGTTAGAACATATTGTCATTCCGGATCGCGAGCGCAGCGCGCGACTCCGGAATCCATAACCACAATTGGAGGTCATGGATTCCGGGCCTGCGCCAAGCGGCGCATCCCGGAATGACGAGGCATATGCGGCTTGCTACTCCGCCGCCTGCGCGTTCACTTCCGCCGAGACCTGGCGGATGGCGCGGGCGAGCTGGTCGGCGGGCTGCGCGCCGGACACGGCGTATTTCTGCGCGAACACAAACGTCGGCACGCCGGAGATGCCCTTGTCGGACGCGTCCTTGGCCTGCGCCGAGATCAGCGCCACATCCTCGTCGGTCGCCAGCCGCCTGCGGACGTCGTCGGTGTCGAGGCCGCAATCGGCCGCCGCCTGCACCAGCACGTCGATGTCGGTGAGATCGCCGCCGTCGCGGAAATACAGTTCCATCAGCCGCTGTTTCATCTCGGCCGATTTGCCCTTGGCGTCGGCCCAGTGAATCAGGCGATGGCAGTCGATCGTGTTGGGCTGGCGCCGGACCAGCTCGGGCCGGTAGGTCAGACCCTCTTCATTGGCGGCGGCGACGACGCGGCCGGCGATGTTCCTGTAGGCCTCGGGCGAGCCGAACTTCGCGGTCAGATATTCGTCGCGGCTGATGCCCTCACGCGGCACCCATGAATTGAGAAAGAAAGGACGCCAGTTGATCTCGACGGGCACGTCCGGCGTCAGCGCCAGCGCGTTCTCGATGCGGCGCTTGCCGATATAGCACCACGGGCACACCACGTCGGAAACGATGTCGATCTGCAGCGGC
>NZ_JADGRI010000201.1 GCF_017881085.1 Bradyrhizobium sp. | reverse complement strand
TTCCGGGTTCGACGCGGAGCCTGTCATCGGGCCGCGCCTCGCGCGGACCCGTTGGCGTCGCCCCGGAATGACTCGTAAACTCACCCCGGCACTTTCACTTCCAGCGGCACCGCCGCCTCGTATTTGGAATTGTGCAGTACCAGCGACGTCCTGACATTGCGGACATGCGGCGCCGCGGTCAGATGGGTGACGAAATCCTGGAACGTCGCCATGTCGGGCGCCACGCATTTCAGGATGAAGTCGACCTCGCCCGACAGCATCCAGCATTCCCGCACCAACGGCTCGGCGCGCACGAACTCCTCGAACGCCCGCAGGTCCGCCTCGGCCTGGCTGGACAAGTGCACCGATGCGAACACCGTGACGTCGAAGCCGAGCCGGCGCGGATCCAGCAGCCCGCGATAGCCCTGGATGTAGCCCTCTTCCTCCAGCGTCCGTACCCGGCGCAGGCAGGGCGGCGGCGAAATCCCGACCCGTCTGGCCAGTTCGACATTGGTGATTCGGCCGTCGGCCTGGATTTCGCTGAGGATTTTGAGATCGATCTCGTCAAGGTTCTTCGACACGCGGGTCCGGATCCTGGGCTGGCAGAGCAGGTGGGAACAATTGGCAACAGTCTTAGCGCAGCCTATGGCCCCGGCGCAATTTTATTGCGCGTGCGCCGCGCCATTTTTGGCGGCAAAGGGGAAATTTCGCTGATATGGATTGCAATTCTTGCATAGCTTGCCAGATATCTTAGACTTGGATTTGACACTTTCGGCGCCGGGGCGATGCCTTCCGGGCGCTTTTCGCCCAAGCCCCGACCAAATTCCCTTAAGAGAGGGACTTCTCTATGCCTGCTCCCATCCACGCCAAGGTCGTCATCATCGGTTCCGGCCCGGCCGGCTATACGGCTGCGATCTATGCGGCGCGCGCGATGTTAGAGCCCGTGCTGATCCAGGGCATCCAGCCCGGCGGCCAGCTCACCATCACCACCGACGTGGAGAACTATCCGGGTTATGCCGACGTCATCCAGGGCCCTTGGCTGATGGAGCAGATGGAGAAACAGGCCGCCCATGTCGGCACCAAGATCATCACCGATCTCGTCACCAGACTCGAGCTCGGTCAGCGGCCGTTCCGCCTGACCTGCGACTCCGGCGACGTCTATCTCGCCGAAACCGTCATCCTCGCCACCGGCGCGCAGGCGCGCTGGCTCGGCATTGCCTCCGAAGAGAAATTCAAGGGCTTTGGGGTCTCCGCCTGCGCTACCTGCGACGGGTTTTTCTACCGTGGCAAGGAGGTCGTCGTGGTCGGCGGCGGCAACACCTCGGTCGAGGAAGCGCTGTTCCTGACCAATTTTGCGTCCCAGGTGACCATCGTGCATCGCCGTGACCATTTCCGGGCCGAGCGCATCCTGCAGGACCGCCTGTTCAAGCACCCCAAGATAAAGGTGGTGTGGGACTCGGCCATCGACGAAATCTGCGGCACCGAGAACCCTGGCAAGGTCACCCATGTCCGCTTGAAGAACGTCAAGACCGGCGCGCTCTCCGAACTGCCGGCGGACGGCGTCTTCATCGCGATCGGGCACGCGCCGGCCACCGACCTCGTGCTCGGCCAGATCAAGCTGAAACCGTCCGGTTATGTCGAAGTGGCTCCGAACTCGACCGCCACCTCGGTGCCAGGCCTGTTCGCCGCCGGCGACGTCGCCGACGAAACCTACCGGCAGGCCGTAACGGCCGCCGGCCTTGGCTGCATGGCCGCTCTCGAAGCCGAACGCTTTCTCGCACTGCGCGCCAGCGACCGCGCGGCGGCGGAATAATCATGGCACGAACCCGCGGCGGATTTACCGACATGGATTGGGACAAGCTGAAGGTGTTTCACGCGGCGGCGGAAGCGGGCAGCTTCACGCATGCCGGCGAGCAGCTCGGCCTGTCGCAATCGGCCGTTTCACGGCAGGTCAGCGCGCTGGAGCAGGAGCTTTCGGTGTCGCTGTTCCACCGCCATGCGCGCGGCCTCATCCTCACTGAGCAGGGCGACTTGTTGTTTCGCACCGCGCATGACGTGTTCATGCAGCTGCAGGCGGCACGCGCGAAACTCACCGACAGCCGTGAGCGGCCGAGCGGCGATCTTAAGATCCAGACACCACCGGCCCTCGGTATCAACTGGCTGATTCCGCGGCTCCACGAGTTCACCGCGCTCTATCCGGAGATCCGGATTTCCATGATCGTCACCGACGAAGAACTCGACCTCTCGATGCGGGAAGCCGACGTCGCGATCCGCACCCGCAAGCCGACCCAGCCCGACCTGATCCAGCGCAAGCTGTTCTCGATCGGCTTCCACGCCTATTGCTCGCCGGAATACATCAAGCATTTTGGCACGCCGCGCACCCTCGACGACCTCGACTCGCATCGCATCATCATGCTGAGCGATACACAAGTTCAACCGCATTTGCAGAACCGCAACTGGCTGATCGATGCCGGCCGCAATGGCTCGGGCCCGCGCGAGGCCTATTTCAAGGTCAACAACATCCTCGGCCTCGTGCGCGCTTGCCAGCAGGGGCTCGGTATCGCCGCGCTGCCCGACTATCTGGTCGAGGAAAACAACCGCCTGGTGCAGCTGTTCGGGGAATCCGACTCGATCCAGCTCGACACTTATTTCGTCTATCCGGAAGAGCTGAAGACGGTGGCGCGGGTGCAGGTGTTCCGCGACTTCGTGGTGAGCAAAGCGCAGCGCTGGCCATCGTAATCTTGCGCTTTATCAGAGCCCCCGGTCACCGCATGACTGACATGCTTCGGGGGTGGTTGCCGCAAGGCACCGGCGCGGACCATAATGTGGATACGCTGAGCCGTCGCGTTGCGCATTTGTCCCCCTCCTCCAGTGGCGCGGAAGCTCAGTAATCCCTCTTGGAAGGTGATTGTGTCGGCCTCACGTGGCCAATACCTCAAGCCGGGCTCTATTGAGCCCGGCTTTTTTTTGGTATCAAGTCTCGATCGGCGTCTCACCGTGCAGCTGGGTGCACGCGGCTGCACCTATTCCGCGCGTTGACAGGCGCGGCGCCGCCGATCATCATTCCCGGATGATCACGAATCTTTGCATCGCAGCGTCGTCGAAAAAAGCTCCCGTTCCCGGGGCTTCAGATCGGCGCGCGCGATAGACTTTTCAACCAGCACCGACCCGCAAAACCCCGCCGTCTGGACGGGGTTTTTTTGGTGTCCCGTCTCCGGCTTCCCGTCCAGGAGATGGACCAATGAGCGACCTTCGAACTTCCGATCTTCGAGCCTGCCTGCATGGGCTCTGGCTGCCGCTGATCACGCCGTTCCGCGACGGTGCGCTTGACGAGGCGTCGCTGCGGCGGCTGGTCCGGCATTATGTTGCGCTGCCCCTTGACGGGCTGGTGCTTGCCGCCACCACCGGCGAAAGCCTCACGCTGTCGCCCTGTGAAACCGAACGGCTGGTGGTCATGGTGCGGGACGAAGCCGCGAGGCTGCGAAATCTTCCGATTCTCCTCGGCCTGTCCGGCAGCGACACACGCGCGCTCTCGGACAGGCTCGAGCGAACCGCAGGGTGGCCGATCGATGGATATCTGATCTCCTGCCCGTATTATTCGCGCCCGTCGCAGCGGGGGTTGGAGCTTCACTTCCGCGCGCTCGCCAATCGCGCCGCGCATCCGGTGCTGCTCTACAACATCCCCTACCGGACCGGCGTCAATCTCGGCAACGAGGCGATGCTGCGGCTTGCCAATCATCCCAATATCGTCGGCCTTAAGGATTGCTGCGCGGACCGCGGCCAGTCGCTCGACCTGTTGCGCCGGCGTCCGCAAGACTTCGCCGTGCTGACCGGCGAAGACGCGCAATATCAGGAGGCGCTGAGCGACGGCGCCGACGGCGCCATCCTGGCGTCTGCGCATGTCAAAACCGCGACGTTTGCGGAGATTTGCAGTGTTGTGGCGGCAGGCGAGCATGACGCGGCGCTGGCGCGCTGGCAGTCGGTTGCGGATTTGACCCGGCTGTTGTTTTCCGAGCCGAGCCCGGCGCCGATCAAGTACTGGCTGTGGCGGACAGGATTGATCGACAGCCCCGAAGTCCGGCTGCCGATGACGGAAGTGAGCCCTGCGCTCGCCGCGAGTCTCGACCGGGAGATTGGCATTTTGGACCCGGAACCCGGCGCCGAGGGTCCTCCAAAAGGACGAACAGCTGCTCCACGTCCGTAGTGAGGCTACGCCGCCCGGACAGTCGCGAGGAAACTCTCGACCTCCTGCTTCAGGCGCTCGGACTGCTTCGCGAGTTCGCCGGCCGAACCGAGAACCAGTTCGGCGGCAGTTCCCACCTGGCCCGATGCCTGCGTCACGCCTGCAATGTTTTGCATGACCCCCTGCGTGCCCTGCGCGGCCTGCTGCACGCTGCGCGCAATTTCCTTGGTCGATCCACCCTGCTCCTCCACGGCGGCGGCGATCGTTGTGGCGATCTCGTCGATCTGCCCGATGGTGGCGCCGATCTCGCGTATCGCCCCAGCCGTGGCCCCGGTAGCGTCGCGGATCGCCTGGATCTGATCGGCGATCTCCTCCGTCGCTTTCGCGGTCTGGGTCGACAGCGCCTTCACTTCGCTTGCCACCACGGCGAAGCCCTTGCCTGCCTCGCCGGCCCGCGCGGCTTCGATCGTCGCGTTCAAGGCCAAGAGGTTGGTCTGTCCGGCGATATTTTGAATGAGCCCCATCACTTCGCCGATCTTCTGTGTCGCCTCCAGCAACCCGTCCACCATGGCATTGGTGCGTTCGGCCTGGGCAACCGCGCTTTGCGCGATCGATGACGAGTGAGCGATCTGTCGGGAGATTTCCTGTCCAGATGTCGAAAGTTCCTCCGCCGCGGCAGCCACGGTCTGCACATTCGTCGTGGTCTGTTGCGCGGCCGCGGCAACGGTGGTGCTCTGCCGCGTCGTCTCCTGCGCGATTGCGGACAGCGATTGCGCCGAGCGCTGCATTTCGGTGGCTGCCGAAGCGGCCCCGGCGACAATTCCGCCGACGCTTTTCTCGAACTCGCCCGCGATCCGGTTCATTGCCGCTTTCCGTTCCGCTACGGCGCGCGCCGTCGCCTCCTCCCGCTCGGCGCGGAGACGTTCGCTGTCAATCAACCGATCCTTGAAAACGGTCAGGCTGCGCGCGATATGGCCGATCTCGTTGCGACGCTCGACAAACGGGACCTCAACGTTCAACTCACCCTTCGCCAGATCGTCCATGACGCTGCATATCGCACCGAGCGGACGAACCAGGCCGCGACCGAGAAAGAACGCGGCCAATCCCGCGACGAGCAAGCCCGCCAAACCGCCGGCCGCGATCCACATCGCACGCTCGAACACCACCGCATCGATATCGTCGGTATAGCCGCCCGCCTGGATGGCGAGCAGCTTGTCGCCCTCACCATATCCGCCGGCATAGCTGAGCTTCGGCAGCTCGGGACCACCCGTCGCTTTCGGCACCTGGTATTCCAGGAAACCGCCGCCGGTGCGGGCCTTGCCAACGATATTTTGAATCAGCAGCTGGCCCTGATTGTCCTTGTAATCCCAGCGATTGACATTGATGTATTTCGGGTTGGCATGCACATAGGTGACGCCCGCATTGGTGCTGCCGGCGCCGTAGACTCCGAGATAATCGGCGGATTTGCCCCAGCGCATGGCGCCGATCGCATCGAAAGCAAGCTGCCGTGCTTCCTCCGCCGGGATCTTGCCGGCTTTGGCTTTTTCCTCGTAATTCGCCAGGACCTTCTTCGCGGCCTCGACCAGATCGAACACCTTGGTCCGACGTTCCTCGATGACGGTATTGCGAAGGACCATCACTTGAGCGGCTAGCGCAGCGACGAAGACAACGGTCAAAACCGCGATGATCATCGCAAAACGATTATAGACGGTAAGATGTCGCATGTTGAGCGCCTTCGTGACAGATGCGATCGGCGACAGTATCTCTTTACCAGTTAAACCTTTATTGAGAACGACCCACAATTTTGCCGCGAGAAAAGCCGCTGGCGCTGACGGATCAGACTGTTCCTATGTTCCCCGGTAAGGCCCTAAAAGCTTGAGGGATTTGGAACAGCCACTTCGGCGCGCGCGGCGGTCCCGTTGTCGTCGGTCAGACCTCCTGCCTGAAAAGACTGAGACGAATCGAAGGCCAGATCCGCGGGCGCCGGCAGGGTGGAGGACGACCGTTATTGCAGGACGTGGTGACGCAGATCGCGGCCGCGAAGGCGGCGCGCTGCGCCGCATCGAGGAGGAGATCCTGCGCGACCACGTCGCCCATTGCGTCGAGCACGCGATCAACTCCGGCGACAAGGCCGTTCAGCGCCGCAAGATCGCGGAGCTGATGGACGTGGTCGGCCGCGCCGACCGGTAGGCGGCGACGGCAATTCGAGTGGGCAATTTGCGTGGTTAACACGCGGTGACAACGGCGCGTCGAATCCGAATGACATGGCGGCACCTACTTTAGAGTTTGAGGCCTATGGAATTCCCCAACGATAATCCGACGGGGAAAACTATGACCACTCAAACCATTCGAGAAGCCGCCAATCAGGCTTCCGCGCGCGCCGAAGCCGTGCAGGATCTACTTCTGGTGTCGTCATTCGGCCTGTGGGCGATGCTTTTGGGCGTGGCGCCGGTGGTGGCCTTGCGCCTCCTGACCGGAAGCTGACAGGCTCGCAAGCCAGCCGCGTTGGTTAATCCGCGGTAGCACCTGTGGTCAAAAGCGTGCGAAATCGCGATCGGCTTTTTTAAAATTTCCCGCGTATCACCGAACCCACAAAAGCAAGAAGCGCGGGGGCGTCGTGAGTACTCAGGATAATCCATTCCCGGAACAACAGGGTTTTACCACCGAAGACATTCTTTGGACGCTGGGCATCTGGTCGGTGATCCTGGGCCTGTCGCCAGTGATCGTCTTCTACATGCTGATGGTCGCGTAGACCTTGATCGGTTCTGATTGAATCAGAACATCGTCAGCAACCAACATTTCCGGCTACAACAGCGTCATTCCCGCGTAACGCCTCAGCCGTTACGTGGGGATAACGATTCACAACAGAAAAACGCGCGAAGCCGGCGCGTTCTTTGTTCGTCCATGAGACGCGGCCTGGTTAAGCCGCCTGCTTGTGCATCGCGCCGCTTGCCGAGGCCGATCCGCGGATCGCCTTCACCGAGCGTTCGATCGCAGCCCACAGCCGGCCGATCTCCGCCGCCGCACGCCCTTCCGCATAATATTCGCGCGCACCTTCACCATGGCTGAGCGCCATCAGCAGGTCGGCGCGATTGGTGATCTGGCCGCCCCAAACCGGCGCCCGGAACTTGGCCAGCGATTCACGCGCGATGGTGACGATCGGGCTTTCCGCATCGTCGCGGCGCGCAGGCGCACCGTTGAGCACCACGGCATAGGGTTTGCGCGCGGCGCGGCAGGTTTGAATGGTTTCCTGCACGGCGTTGACGTCGAATACCCCCGGCCGCGCCGGAATGATCACCATGGTGGCGTTCTTGATGGAATCCTCTACGACGGCCGACAGATTCGGCGGCGTGTCGATAAAAACCCACTCGAAGCCGTCACGTTTCGCCGCTGCGACGATCCCGCTTACGGAATTGACCGCGGTCTTGATCGGCGGTTCGTTGGTGCCGCGCAGCTTGTGCCAGAGAGTCAGCGAACCCTGCGGATCAGCGTCGACAAGCAGAGTGGGTTTCGTTGCCTTATGGACATGCGCAGCAAGATGGGCGGCCAGGGTACTTTTTCCCGAGCCGCCTTTACGCGAAGCGAAAACAATGACGTTCATACCTTGGCCTCCAGATTGACCCCAGAACGCGAAAATGAATCAGCGCGCTGATTCGTGAAAGAAAAATTTACAACCAATTGGGCTGCAACCCCTGATTAATCACATGGGTTGGCTTTTGAGTCACACCCCGCAGCGCAGCACGAAAAAATACGGGAAAATCGAATCGAAAAAAGCGCGTGTCGGAGTCGTCGTGCGATCTTCTCGGGGGGAGGCCGACATCCAATCCATTCGCATTCAACCTGTCCGAGCATCCGCGCAACCGCTTTTCGCGCGAACGGCAGGGCGGATCGAACAAAACGAGTCCGAACGGCCGCGAATTGTGCCCGCAAAGGAGGCAGCGGCTGGCCGCGCATCGCAAAACGAACAGCCTCGCGCAAGCTTGGACGGAAAGCGGCTGGTCGGATGCGGGCTGCGCTGCCTCGGCGGCTCGGCAATGCAAGCAGGGCCAAAGCGCGGTCGCGCGATCAGTCCTCGTCCGGCTTCGCTGGCTTCCTGGATTTTCGCGGCTTGGCGCCGACCGTCTTTCGCGAGTCTTCCGGCTTGATGCTCATCGGCCTGCCGACATTGACCGGGGTGACCGCGGCGTCCGACTCAGACCTGAAGAACACGCGGCAACCCGGGCTGAGCTGCGACTTGTTCTGGATCATGCAGACCGTGATGCGGTCGACATCGGGAACGAAGGCACTGCAGAGGCGCATCGCGTCCCCGCTGCAGGCTTGCTCCTCCTCGGGGGTATAGGCGTGGCCGGCCGCGGGCCACATCACCACCGAAAGCGCAGTCGCCAGCATCAGACCGAGCTGGCACTTCCTGGACCAGATAGCCATCGCGAATCCCTCGAAGCAATAGTCGGGAATTGTGGGTGAAGGGCGGGCAAATGGCAAGCAGGACCGAACGGCGGGCCTCGTGGATAAAGACCCGTCTCCCAGTCCGCATAAATGGCTCGAACCGATAATTGGATATTTTCGGTGAAGTTATGATCACGCGACTCGCTGCGTGTGCCGTTTGCGTTGAACAAGAACGATGCCGTCGCGGTGAGAGGCGACATGTAGGCAAGTGCGGGCGCGAGACCACCGGCTTCATTGACTTCACCTGAAAGTGCGATCTCAACGTCATAGTCGCCGTTCAAAAGAAACCTTCTGGAAACGAGGTCACATCGGTATTTCCAGGGTCGTGGCGAACTGCGAACGGCCTGCATCGGGGGGCCAGGAAACAACTGCGTTCGTGCATTGGATGAGGCCTGGCTTGATTCCGCTCGCCTGGAACAGGAGGTCGGTGGTTCGAGACCACCCAACGGTACCACAAGGATAAATTGCCCGCGGCTCCAGCATCCCATTGATGCAATTGTTTTATTTGCTCGCATTCAGGGCGCGCGTACGGCCTTTACCGCCGCATATGTTCGAACAGCTAAGGCAGGTAAGACCCGCCTTGAAATCAGGATGTCGGATGCAAGGCGTCTACCTTTACATCCAACCGAATGGCAGGCCGCCATGGAAGCACTTCTGCTAGTTGCTGAGAGCGGCGGCCCAACGATGTTCGCCCCGATAGGCGTGATGCGGGCATTGAATCGTCCCGTCGAACGGGCATTCATCCCGGACCGGAAGGAAAGGCATTGGGGTCGCCGTAAGCTGGCGAGAGATCGATGATTGAGCAGTTTGATTTGGATCACTGCGGCGTGGCTTCGGCTTGTGACATTGTTCGATATCTCCAATTGCCCCACAGCGGCCGTCATGGCCAGACATACAGTTCTCATCAATCGGTGGTTCGTTTCGGTCGATACGCCGAAACCACGGGGACCTGTTTCGTCGCGAGCACCTTCTGTTAGACAGACAAGATCATTCCCGACGGAGAGCGAGGCCAAGCAATTTGCAAAGGCGAAGCTTTCTGAAGGAATGAAGGTCACAGCCGGTACGTTGAATCCTCATCAGCCCACACGACGCAACATTACAGCCCCGGAAATCAACCTATGGATCGAAGAAGATTGATGATCACCCACGGTTTAGAGAGCACGACCCCGCGGGGTTCAATAGGGCCAAACGAGGCTGTGCTCCCCACACCCTCCTCCGACGAAGGATCATTTATCGAATTGGATAAGGGGAAATTGATCTCGCACAGATGGCGCGATGCATATTCTGGTAGTAATTCTGTCAGGCATTCGGTGGTATCATGTGCTCTTAGGCAGCGCGGTTCTTAGGTGCATTATTGAACCGACCTGGCATGGCGATTGCTGTAACCAACTCGCTTTCCGATGTCGGGGGTATCAAATGAGTAAC
>NZ_JADGRI010000428.1 GCF_017881085.1 Bradyrhizobium sp. | reverse complement strand
TTCGCCGCTGCTTGCCAATATCTATCTGCATTCACTGGTGTCCGGTAAAGTACTTTGCGAAGTCTGACAAGTCCTTTGCCATCCATAGAATAGCTGGCATTCGGCCCAAAAACGATTTGAACTGAAAAGAGCCGTAATGAGCTTGAATGGCTGGATCCCGCATCTGCGGAACAATGAGGGATGAATGCCGGCCGAACCGTTTTCGCGCAACTGATCGCCCATCTCTCCCACCTCGAGTTCCAGAAGTGTGTGACCCGCTATGACGGCGATCAACACCACCGAAGTTTGTCTTGCTGGGATCAATATCTGGCGATGGCCTTCGCTCAGTTCACTTACCGCGAGAGTCTCCGCGACATCGAGGCGTGCTTGGGATCAATGCGCGGCAAGCTCTACCACATGGGATTCCGTAGTCGGATTGCTCGCTCGACATTGGCGGACGCCAATGAAACTCACGACTGGCGCATCTTCGCCGATTTCGCGCAGCACTTGGTCGGCGTTGCCAGGCCACTTCATGTCGAGGATCCCATGGGCGTGGAACTGGACCACAGCCTCTACGCGCTCGATTCGACTACCATCGACCTCTGTCTCTCTTTGTTTCCGTGGGCGAAGTTTCGCCAGCACAAAGGCGCGGTGAAGATGCACACGCTGCTGGATCTGCACGGCAATATTCCCACGTTTATCCGCATTACCGACGGCAAGGTGCACGACGTCAACATCCTCGATGAAGTCTCGCCCGAGGCCGGCGCGTTCTACGTGATGGACCGGGGCTACATCGATTTCGAGCGCCTCTACGTGTTCACTCTTTCTTCGGCCTTCTTCATCGTCCGCACCAAACAGAACGTCGTGTTGCAGCGGCGCTACTCCCGTCCGGTCGACAAGTCAGTCGGCTTGCGGTCCGATCATACCGTGATCTTGACTGCCATCGAATCGGTCAAGGCCTATCCGGACGCCTTGCGGCGGGTCAGATATTTCGATGTCGAGACCAACCAGCGGCTGGGATTCTTGACCAATAACTTCTCTCTTCCTGCAATTACGATTGCTCAGATCTATAAGTGCCGTTGGCAGGTCGAATTGTTCTTCGAGAACTCGACATGGTGCACTCCTTTGGATGTCATGGAATTTCAAGGATCAATTGCGCTGAATCGGCCGTTGGTGGGGTCACCGGATGGTTCCGTTCAGCCACGCACCGCTCGACATCCGCCCTGCGTAGAATCCACGGAGCGCCAACGCAGGCCTGCGTCGCCCGCAACTGTTTTAGCCTAATCAGGCGCAATACAGTGGTTGGCGTGACGCCGAGGGCGGCGGCAACTTCGCTGACCGACATTTCGCCGCGGGCTTGCCTCTCTCCCTCACGGTAGACGGGAATCGCATGATTATTGCGCAGCGAGCAGACCCGTTTCGCATTCCAGTCATCTCCGTGTGCCGTACGGCGTTGATTCCGATTCAGAATCGAGGCGATTCGCGCGTCTGGTTCGATCCGTGCCAGCATGCCAACGAGCGCCACCAGGTCATCGTCGGTGACATACCGATGCCGGCCGCTGCGAATCTTCTCGAACTCCACCCGCGTGTGATCCCCGCCTTGCCAATGCAAGATGAGGCGTATCGTCTCGCCTTCACACGTGGCGATGATCTCTTTCAGAGCGATGCGCAAGAGGCGCTTCTTGTGTTCCGGCAAACTCTGCGGATCGTCCCAAAGTGTTGGGAGATCTCGCGCGAACGACAACAGCTCCCGTTTCTGTGCGTCGGTCAGTGGCCCCTCGCGACCTTCTTGCAGCGTCACGAGTTCGGCTTCAAACTGCGCCTCTGTGGTCAGCGCCTGGTTCCAACGTCGTTCGAGTTCCGCAGCCACGAGCCGATTCGTCGGGTCCACCGCGTCATATTGGCGCCGGGCGCGTGTCACTTCATAGCGCACGTCCTCTAATGCCAACGCCTTCTGCTGAATCCGCTCGTCGCTAGCGTCTTGTAACGACTCGATTGCCTCAATGGCCGCTTCGATGCCGAACGGCGCCAGAGCGTGGATCAGTTGCTCCGACACTAAGCGGTCGGCTCGAAGCCCGCCGAACATCACGCAGCAGGCATGATCGCGATTGAGAAGATATCCCGAGCACTGATACCGAATCACGCGAGGGCTGGGATATTGCGCCAGCAACTTGGCGCCACAATGACCGCAGCGCAGCAGCCCAGCGAGTAGCGCCTCACCGTGTTTGATCGATCCGCGCACCGCATTGCCTCTCGCGTTGTCGTTGTGGGCAATCATCGTTTGATTGCTCTGATAGGCATTCCAGTCAATGTAACCCTCATGGTGATCCAAGATCAACACCGCCCAGTCCTCGCGACGGCGCAGCACCTGTCGGCGAACCTGTTTCTGTCCTGCATCAAGCCGCACCCTGGTCTTGCTGCGCCCGTACACGTATGCCCCGGCGTATGCCGGATTCTTCAACACGCTGAGCACGGCGTGATACCGAGCCGACTGCCAGACGATCTGGCGCGCCTCTTCCGTTCCGCGAGCGACCGGCACCTCAATTTGCTGCTGATCAAACCAGAAATAGACCTGCCTCACGCTGCCTAGCTCAGCGAACTTTCGAAAGATCAATTCGATAGTCGTCCTGGTCCTGGCATTCGGATCTTTCTCGATGCGGTCGTCCGATCCTTTGACGTACCCGATCGGAACCCGTCGCACCAAGGCGCCCCGCTGCGCCTTCTGCAACAGTGCAGCCTGCGCACGCTCGCGGAAACTCGCGACTTCCATCTCGCTGATCGTACCTTTCATGCCCAACAACAATCGGTCGTTCGTGAGTCTGGGGTCGTATAAGGCTTCGGCGTCGATAAGCAGAGCGCCGACGACGCTGCAAAACTCCAGCAGAGTATGCCAGTCCCGGCCATTGCGCGCCAACCGCGACGCCTCAATGCTGAAGACGGCGCCCACTTGCCCATCGCAGAGCGCGCGCAACAGACGTTCAAAACCGGGCCGGCGTGTTCCAGATCCGGAAATCCCCAAATCGTCATCGATAACATCGATGTCTCGCCAGCCCAGCTCGCGTGCGCGATCGACAAGGGCATATTGGCGCCGTTGGCTTTCGAGGTTGTGCTGTACTTGACCAGGTGTGGACTGACGGATGTACACACATGCCCGGCGGGCCAGATGATCGGCGGTGACCTTATTCATGGGCGTCCTCCTCGCGGATCATCTTGGCCAGCGCCCGCATCCACTGCACCAGCTCCTGGCGTAGCTGCTGTTGCATGTCCAGTGGAAGCCGTATCGCGGGAACGGCGGGCGGTTCCTCGAAGAGCTCTTGTTGGTATCTCGCTCGGGGCTGCGGCATCGTGGTTCTCCTCGTGCACATTGTGCGCCCGCGCGGAGAGATGGGCCACGGTGACGCGGCGTAATTCGAGCAGCACGCGAACCGGCAACCGCGCAACGGAGACAATCTTCGCGTGCGCTGCCTCGGGGCGAGTCATCCACGCCGGCACCGCCAAAGGTCTACCGTCGGCCTGCCGTACGACATAGTAGACCTCGTCGTGAAGGTCATACACCCTGACCACTGGGAGACTGTGTGTGCGCAAGGGATGGTAGTGGTAGTAGATCGTGACTTCAGCAGGGCGCTGTTGATGGGCAGTATGTCGTTCAGTTGTTCAAG
>NZ_JADGRI010000427.1 GCF_017881085.1 Bradyrhizobium sp. | reverse complement strand
GCGGATCTTCTTCCGGAGAGTGTCCGCCGCGTCTGTCCAGCTTGCATGACGGAGTCCGCCTACCATCGGCTCTGGTGGGACTGGTCGTTCGTCTCCACTTGTCCGACTCACGGCTGCATGCTCGTCGATCATTGTACTTGTGGATCGAAGCTTTCCTGGAAGGACGGCTCACCCGTCAAATGTCGCGAGTGCGTCGACGGCGACGTGCGAGACCATCCGCTCGAATTGGCGGAACCCAGGATGACTGATCCCGATCGTTGGGCCATCGATCGGGTCATCGGTGATCGCTCGCTGCGTGTCGGGCTTCTCGACGATGTTCCTCTCGGGTACGCAGCCGAATTGGTGAAACGCGTCGGCGCGCTCGACATGTTTGGCTACCGTCCTACCTACCCTCAACTGGTCGACCACCAGGAAATTCGCGATGTGCGGGCTCGCGGCTTCGAGCTTCTCGCTTCTGGAGACGCGGCGAGTGCCTTGGAGCGGGCTTACGAAGGATATCTCATGTCGTCTGGCGGCTCTTCGCCGACACTCAAGGAAATGTACGGCTGGTTCTATCCATGGTTCAGGTTCAATGGTGGTCCCCGGCTCTTCTATCGCATGGGCGAGGCGATTTTCCAGCATGCGTCGACCAAGATCCAGGTTACGCGACGCGCCTTCTCCAGTCTGTTGCGGGCCGGCACCGGTCCAGTAACCCTTTCCGAAGCAGCGGCGATGGCCAAGGTCCGGATCGGCACGATGCGCAAGTTCCTTTCAATGGAAGGGCTGATCCGTACGGAGAAGCGGAAGGGAATGCCGGTCCTGGTGGAGCGCGCCGTCGCCGAGCGCTTGGCAAGGGATATCGCGGCCGCACTATCGCTCACCGACCTCGAGGAACATCTCGGGCTAAGCCGCACGGCGTTGACCAAACTTGTCCGCAGCAATGTCATCCCCTCCTGGATCGTGGGAGGCAAAAGTGGCCAACATGGCTATTTCTTACGGACGGCGGAGATCGCACAATGGCTGGCCGATCTCGTACGGGCAGCGCCGACACTCAAGAAAGCTCCGGCCCGGTCGATCAACTTAGCTAAGGCGCCCCATACTTGTCGTATCGCCAGCACCGTTTTAGTAAGCGCCATCATGCGCGGAGAAATCCGGGTGATTGGCGTACAAGGCGAGAGACGCGACTTCACCAGCGTCCTTGTCGGAATCGACGAAGTTCGCGGATATAGGGACAGAATCGGCACGATTGCCGCGACCGATCCCTTGCGCAACTACCTGCGTTCGAAATAGGCCCTCCTGATAACTCCTCCGCGGTGCCGCCAAACTAGCGGCGCCGCACTTCCTGTCTCGTCCTCCTGAAATCAGAGCCTGTCCAGCGGCCTACCGTAGCCGCAGCAAACTCGCGCCCCACTCCGAAAAGCTCGGTCGTGCGAGATCAACCTGTACGTGTGCACCAGTTAGCGAGTTACATCCTTTTGGGGTGTGAACCGCCGCCTCTAACACTGAATTGGGGTGTAAACGGAAATCTTTTGAGGTGCGCGTAGCCGTTTTGTTGGGTCTTTTTTGGCATGCCACCAGAGGGTTTTGGGATGCGTTACACATTGCTGAAACGGGAAGGCCACTCAAACGAGTGGCCTTTTCTACGGCCACCACCGATCGAGCGGGACGAAGCGCGCGTCGAGCGGATAATAAATCGTAAGCAAGCGTAGCCCGGATGGAGCGAAGCGATATCCGGGACATCGCTCGCCGCACGCTGCTGTCCCGGATTGCGCGGAGCCTGTCATCGGGCGCGCATTCGCGCGACCCGTTGGCGCCATCCGGGCTACAGCTTCGCTGGCAGACCCGCCCTGCTTCTTCACGCGGCCTTGGCGACTTTTTCCGGGGCGGCCTGCTCCATGGCGCGCATATAGAGATCGAGCATGCTCTCGCGCTCGTCGCGCTCTTCCTCGTCCTGCTTTCGAAGTTTGACGATCTCTTTGAGAATCTTCACGTCAAACCCGTCGCCCTTGGCCTCCGCAAATACTTCCTTCTTTTGCTCGTTCAACTCCTGGATCTCGCTGTCCAGATTTTCGATCCGTTCGACGAACGCGCGAATCTTGCCGCCGGGAATGGTGACGTCAGACATGGTGCCTCCCTGATGAATGGAAACGCGAAAATGCGCGCAAGAGAATAACCAATGTGTTAACCTGGGACGCAGGACCGAAAGATGATTAACGGCGCTCAGGTTCCGTTATGTTGCCCCACGCACTCCCACAAAACGCATGTCAAGAAGAACCAACAGCCTTCGCCGCTGGCGGCGGGGCGCACGGTGGGCGCGACGGAAGCTTGCGAAAGCACCGCGGGCAGCCCGGATCGCAGGCGTCGTCGCGATCCTGCTTGCGACCTTCACGCTGACGAACCTCATTTATCACGTGATCCACAAGCCGACCGAGATGTTCTTCTTTGTCGGCAGCGGCCTCGACAAGGAACCGGCCGAGACGTGGCGGCAATACGGGCCGCTGTTCCGCGCGTATTCGACCCATTCGATCACGCCCGAATTGCTGGCCGCGCTGGCGCAAGTCGAGAGTTCAGGCAATCCGGTCGCGCGTACCTACTGGCGCTGGCGATTGAGCCTGAACCCCCTCGCGATTTACCAGCCCGCCTCCAGCGCCGTCGGCCTCTACCAGACGACCGATCCGGCCTACGCCGAGGCCGCGCGGTTCTGTATCCGGGACAATGCCGTCACGGAAACCGGCTGCGGGTTCACCAGCCTCTATTTCCGCGCGTTCCCGAGCCATGCCATCGAACTTGCATCCGTGTATCTCGACCGGCATGTGGCCGCGGTTCTCACCCTCGCGGGCGATGTGAAGCCCAACCCGCAGCAGAAGCAGGATCTGGCTGCCTTTATCCATCTCTGCGGCGCGGGTCCGGCCACCGCTTACGCACGCCGTCACTTTCAGATGATGGCCGGCGAACGGTGCGGCGATCACCTGGTTGCGGCCTATATCTCCAGGGTCAACGCGATGAAGCGGCAGTTCTTGCGCCTCGCAGCCGATGGCAGCAATTAGCTCAGCAAGTAGCCCGGATGAGCGCAGCGACATCCGGGGAAACTCCAACACCGCCCCCGGATATCGCTGCGCTCATCCGGGCTACGCTTGCTATATCGCGCTGTCAGGGTGATCGCAGGCCCGCCCCATGACCGTAATTTCCATCCAGTCGCAGCTCGTAGGGCGGATTAGCGTCAGCGTAATCCGCCGTTTGCAGACGAAAGTGGCGGGTTACGCCTATGGCTAACCCGCCCTACGCGCTTCATGCTCCCGTTCAATCGGTCACCCGTGTTTATCGGGCGCATGTTTTGGCTGCACTGACCATGCCGCTGGCTTGTCGTCTTTGTCGGCTTCGGCCGCCGCCGCCGTCGCCTGCACCTTGCCGGGCTTGTGGTGGGCGGGCGCGTAGATCGCATAGACCTGCATTGGCGTCTTCCCGATATTGGTGATGTTGTGCCAGGTCCCCGCCGGAACGAGGACGCACCAGCCGTTTGAAACTTCCTTTTCAAAAGTCAGTTTGTCCTTCGCGGCTCCCATCTGCACCCGGCCGCTGCCCGCGTCGAGGCGCAGGAACTGATCGGTCTCCGGATGCGCTTCAAGGCCAATGTCGCCGCCGACGGGGATCGACATCAGCGTCACTTGC
>NZ_JADGRI010000426.1 GCF_017881085.1 Bradyrhizobium sp. | reverse complement strand
AGTTGACTCCCGCCGTTCAAAAAAGGTTCGATTTTTTTGTGATTTTTACGCCAGCTAGAGCAGGCATAGGGGCGCTGAAAGCGGTCCGGGACCGAAATCCCCCCGCTTGAGCTGATCCACCCCCATTGAATTGGTCCACCCCGAGGTATGTCTTTTGGCAAACAGGAGGACCAAAATGCCGAGAAAACGCCACAAGCCGGAAGAAATCGTCGCGAAGTTGCGACAAGTAGATGTACTGGTCTCGCAGGGCCAATCGGTCGCAGAGGCGGTTCGCGCGATTGGCGTGACCGAGGTGACCTACTATCGCTGGCGCCAGGAATACGGTGGCCTGAAGAGCGATCAGGTCCGCAAGCTGAAGGAGCTTGAGGCGGAAAACGCCCGACTACGACGGGCGGTCTCCGATCTGACCCTGGACAAGATGATCCTGGCGGAGGCGGCACGGGGAAACTTTTAAGCCCCGCGCGCCGCCGCGCCTGCATTGATTACGTTCGATCCGAGCTGAAACTGTCCGAGCGCCGGGTTTGTCGGGTGCTCGGGCAGCACCGGTCCACCCAACGTCGCGTTCCCACGGGGCGAGACGACGAGGAGCGGTTGACCGCCGACATTGTCGAGCTTGCCCGCCAGTATGGCCGTTATGGCTATCGGAAGATCGCGGAGCTGCTTCGGACAACGGCAGGCTGGGTCGTCAACGACAAGCGGGTCGAACGGATCTGGCGGCGCGAGGGGCTGAAAGTCCCGGCCAAACAGCCCAAACGGGGCCGGCTCTGGCTCAACGACGGATCGTGCATCCGCCTGCGCGCCGAGCGCCCCAACCATGTCTGGTCCTATGACTTCGTCGAGGACCGCACCCATGATGGGAGAAAGTATCGCATGTTGAACGTCATCGACGAGTTCACACATGAATCCCTGGCAATCCGCGTCGCGCGACGGCTGAAATCCATCGACGTCATCGACGTGCTGTCGGACCTGTTTATACTTCGTGGCGTGCCCGGACACATTCGTTCCGACAATGGCCCGGAGTTCATTGCAAAAGCGGTGCAAGACTGGATCGCGGCGGTGGGTGCGAAGACCGCCTACATCATGCCAGGTAGCCCATGGGAGAATGGCTTCATCGAGTCATTCAACGCGCGGCTTCGCGACGAGCTTTTGGACGGCGAAATCTTCTACTCGCTGGCCGAGGCCAGGATCGTGATTGAAAGTTGGCGTCGCCATTACAACACCGTCCGCCCTCACGGCTCGTTGGGTTATCGGCCACCAGCCCCGGAGGTCTTCGTCCCCGCAATGACCGCGCGGTCGGCTTCGCAACCCCGACCAGCTACGCCGCCCGCGCTGGCGCCCAAGCCGCCCATGCACTAACATTCCAACTGGACCAGTCAGTGGGGGCCGATCAGTGCCGCCAACTGAGGGCGGCCTCAGTTCTTCGGCAGAACGTGTGGTGAAGAATGATGATGCGCTATGCACCATTCACTTCCGCGCTTGGTGACAAGCATGGTGAAGCGCGACGGACCCGGTACCGCTTTGCCCTCTACCATCCGGGTAAACGTGTAAAAGCCAGTGACTTCGACGGCGTTATCGTCGATTGTGATTGTGCGCCGTTCGTCAATCGCGTTCTTGTTGCCGGTTCCTTTTGTGGGCGTAAAATACTTTATTATCGCTTGAGTCCCTTCGGACATCACTGGACTGACAGTTCCGAGAAGGATCGCATCCGGACAATAGTTCTTGGCGATGGTCTCTGGATCATTGCTGTTGAATGCGGCGGACCAACGATCAACCGCCGCGTTTGCATCTTCTGCCGGGCCAGCTACGGCTACAGCGGGTGACGTAAACATCAGAACTATGAAAACGACCTGAGAAATTCTTGCCATTTTTTCTTTCCCCAACACGCAGAGTCAGCAGTGGTGCAAGACGCTTTTGACCACTGCGTCAAGCGCCGCATCGACGGTGTCAAAGCGCCTTCCGGCAATGCCGGCGGGCGCAGGCTCAGTCGCCCAAACGAAATAGCTGTTCCCGAGCTGCGTTATGTAAGCGACGTCATCACCCGATGGCGACGACACCCACCAGAGATTGGAATTAACATCGTGCTGCCGGATATGAACCTGTTCCATCAAGCCCTCCGATGGCAAGCCGTTCGGCTCTGTTCCGATTGGAGTGAAATTATGGAAGCCGCGGCAAGAACAAATACTTTGCGCATCCTCCTAACTCGACATTCCCTAGATGAACCCTGGAATGGCGTGGACAACAACAAAGGCTTTCAGCTTAAACAGATGGTGACACTCACTCTGTGATGCTTCTGAGCGCAATGATCCGGATCAAAGGGTCAGTGGTCCTGATAGAACTCGACCAACCGAGACTCCCGGCATTTGTCCGCTCCGGGTCAAACTGAGACCTCGGCCCGCCGGTAGGGCATGTCTGTTCTACCCCCGATAACAGACATCATCAGGCTACAATCTCAGGTCCGTTCAGTGCCATTAGCTGAAATGCTTCGTAATTGCAGATCAATCGGTCACCCGTGTTTATCGGCGCATGTTTCTGCGCCGGTCAAGCAGTCTATCACGCGGCGCGATACGCCCGCACCGTCGATGACGCTACTTCTTCCGTAATAACCGAAAATCTCACGAGCTGTACTGCGCCAAAATTTGTTGAGAACGCGACATCGGCAGCGTCACGACCCCTCGCCATCACGATCCGGCCGATCCGTGGATGATTGTGACGCGCATCAAAGGTGAACCAGCGCCCATCAAGATAGACCTCAAACCACGCGCTGAAATCCATCGGTTCCGGATCGACGGGAACGCGAATATCGCCGAGGTAGCCTGTGCAATAACGCGCCGGGATGTTCATGCAGCGACACAGCGTCACCGCAAGATGCGCAAAATCGCGGCAGACGCCAACGCGCTCCTCATGGCCTTCCCAAGCCGTGCGGTCGCTCCGCGCGTGGCGATAGCCGAAACTGATCCGCTGATGAGCGTAATCGCAAATCGCCCGCACGCGCTGCCAGCCCGGCGTCACGGCCCCAAAAAGTGACCAGGCCAGCTCCGACAGTTTTTGCGTTTCGCAATAGCGGCTGCCCAACAGATAAATCAGCACGTCATCCGGCAATTCACCGACCTCGAGCTGCCGCGCGTCGGGCGCGACTGCATCGGGCAGACCGCTGTCGGCAATTAGAAAGTCATTGCGGATTGCGATCAAGCCAGGGGGCGCGACGATGCGGGTGCAGGTATTGCCGAACATGTCGACGTAGTCGTGCGGCTCGACATCGGGCGAAAACCTGATCCTGTGTTCACTGAGGAGGTCCTTCACCCGCGTCGGCTCAATGCTCAGCATCAGGACCATCGGGGTTTCCTGAAAGCATTGAAAGGCAATGTCGTAGCCGGCACGAATTTCCACGTGGAATCTCATGAGAATATAGGTTGTGGCAAAACAAGCCGGAGATAAGGCGATTGTTCCCGCCAACGGCCTGGAGCGGATGCGGAAATATGAGGCAAGCCAATGCCGTAAGAAAAAGCGCCGATGTCTGCTTGGGGTCAAACTGCGAAATACTCGCCAAGAGTAAATGTCTTCCGCTTTGCCACCAACATCAGACATTCGTCCGCAACGCTGCTTCTCGATTGAATCTGCGATGGTAGGCTCCATTTACTTGCGGTTGTGC
>NZ_JADGRI010000200.1 GCF_017881085.1 Bradyrhizobium sp. | reverse complement strand
GCCGCGCGTTTCCGCCGCGCGCAGAAAACTCCTCGCGATCGTGTCGGCGACCGTCAGCACTGCCGGTCCGGCCATGCTCGTTCCCTCCCTCTCCTCGCCCGCTTCGGATGCCGGTTGGCCGGTCTTTTTCCGAAGCAGCAGCCTATTCAACGCCAAGTTTTCTTCTTTTTCCAGCGCCGTTCGCCCCGCGCGCCCGCTTCCTTGGCGCCGAGATAGAATTCCTGAATGTCCCTGGAATGCATCAGCCGCTCGCAGGCATCGTTCATGACCACGCGGCCGATCTCCAGGACATAACCATAATGCGCCGTCTCCAGCGCCACCTTGGCATTCTGCTCGACCAGCAGGATCGAGGTGCCCTGCTCTTCATTGATGCGCCGGATGATCGCAAATATCTCCTTCACCAGGATCGGCGACAGGCCGAGCGAGGGCTCGTCGAGCAGCAGCAGCGTCGGACGGTTCATCAGCGCGCGCCCGATCACGAGCATCTGCTGCTCGCCGCCGGAAAGTTGCCCGGCCGGCTGGTTGAGCCGCTCCCGCAGCCGCGGAAAATACTTGTACACCTGCTCGAGGTCGTCGGCGACCGCGTCGCGATCCCGCCGCGGATAGGCGCCCATCATCAGGTTCTCGCGCACGGACAGGAACGGAAACACCTCGCGCCCCTCGGGCACATGACTCAAGCCGAGCCGGACGATCTTGTCGGCTTCCATGCGCTGGATCGGCTTGCCCAGGAATTCGATCGACCCCTTCTGGGGATCGAGAATGCCGGAAATGGTTTTCAGCACCGTGGTCTTGCCGGCGCCGTTGGCCCCCAACAGGGTCACGATCTGGCCGCGCGGGACCTCGAGGCTGATGCCCCTGATCGCCATGATCGGCCCGTAGTAGCTCTCGATATTGCTGAGCTTCAGGATGATGTCGGGAGCGCTCATGCCATCATCCCCTCTAGGCGCCGAGATAGGCGGCGACGACGTCGGGATGCTCTTGCACTTCGGCAGGCGTTCCCATCGCCAGCACCCGGCCGTAGTTCAGCGCGATCACCCGGTCGGACACCCGGTTCACCAGGGTCATGTCATGCTCGACCATCAGCACGGTGACGCCGAGCTCGCTTTTCATGTCGCGAATCCAGAACGACATGTCGTCGGTTTCCTCGACATTCAGCCCCGACGACGGCTCGTCGAGCAGGATCAGCTTCGGTTCGGTACACAGCGCGCGCGCGAGCTCGATCACCTTGCGCACGCCGTAAGGAAGCCCCGAGATCAGCTTGTCGCGATAGGGTTCGAGATCGAGGAATTCGATGACCTGCTCGACGCGGCGGCGATGGATTTTCTCATTGCCGCGCACGCTCGGCAGGAACAATAGTTCCTGCCACAGCTGGGTGGTGGAATGGCGGTGCCGGCCGACCAGGAGGTTGGCGAGCACGCTGGCATTCTCGAACAATTCGATGTTCTGGAAAGTGCGGGCGATGCCGAGCTTGGCGATGCCGTAGGCCGGTTGCTCCGTGATGTCCTGGTCCTCGAAAAAGATCCTGCCCGAGGTCGGGCTGTAGATCCGCGAGATCAGGTTGAAGATCGAGCTCTTGCCGGCGCCGTTGGGACCGATGATCGAGAGGATCTCGCCCTTTTCCACGGCGAAACTGACGGAATCGACCGCCTTCAGGCCGCCGAAATGCAGCGAGAGGTTTTCGGCGCGGAAATAGCTCATCGGTACCGCTCCGACTTCACATAGATCTTCTGCCGCTTGAAGGTGGCGCGCTTGTAGAGCGGGAACAGCTGGAAGAAGAGCTTTATCTTGAGCCAGCGCCCGTACAGGCCGAGCGGCTCGAACAGCACGAACAGCACGATGATGATGCCGTAGATCGCGCCCTTCAGGCCATTGGCGGACGCGAACGCCGAGACGCTGTTCTGGATATGCGCCGCGCGCTCGGCGCCGGCCCCCAGCGTGGCGGCTACGCCGGCGACCATGCCGGGAACGTCGTCCTTCAGATAGGTCAGGAACGGATCGATCATGACGATGAAGATCGCCCCCAGCACGGCGCCGTGCAGGCTGAAGGTACCGCCGATCAGGATCACGATGATGAACTCGATCGAGAGCTGCAGCGTGAACATTTCCGGGCTGATGAACGAAAGCTTGTGGGCGAACAGGCAGCCGGCAAAGCCGGTGATGGCAGCGCTGATCGCGAACGATTTCACTTTATAGAGCGAGACGTTGACTCCCATGCTTCTGGCGGCCGTCTCGCTGTCGCGGATCGCGACAAAGGCGCGCCCGGTGGGCGAGCGCAAGAGATTGAGCGTGCCGACGATGGTCAGGATCAGTACGCCGAGGCAGAGGAAATAGAAGGCCGGACTGTCGCGCGGCACGGTGGTGCCGAGCAGCTGGATGGTCTTGACCCGCATGCCCTCGTTGCCATGGGTCACGCTTTCCCACCGCGCCAGGATCTCCTCGACGATCAGGGCAAAGGAGATCGTCGCGATCACGAGATAGATGCCCTGCAGCCGCAACGCCGGAAACCCGACCAGCGCGCCGATCACGCCGGTCAACAGCCCCGCGGCGAGGAAATAGACGGGGAACGGAACATTGAACTGCTGCAGATAAGCCGCCGTATAGGCGCCGATGGCCAGGAAGGCGGCGTGGCCCAGCGACGCCTGCCCGGTAAAACCGGTGAGGATCATCAGTCCGACGCCGACGGTGGCGTAGATGCAGACGAACACCAATTGACTGACGATGTAACTGGAAAGAACGAACGGCGCGATCGCCAGCAGCACAAGCAGGGTGCCGTAGGAGAAGAGGTAACCGCTGTGCGGAAACAGCCTGATGTCGTCTTCATAATCGGTCTTGAACATGAAGCGCATATGGCTAGACCTTCTTGCGGATGCGAAGGCCGAACAGGCCCTCGGGCTTGAGCAGCAGCACCGCCAGCAGCACGACATAAGGCGCGACGTCCTTCCACCCCTCCGCCAGATAGAAGCCGGCCATGCTCTCGATCACGCCGATCAGCACGCCGCCGACCACCGCGCCGGGGATCGAGCCGAAGCCGCCGAGCACCGCCGCCGGAAACGCCTTCAGCCCCAGCACCAGCCCGACATTGGAATGAATGAAGGTGATCGGCGCCAGCAGCACGCCGGCGCAGGTCGCGACCGAGGCGCTGATCGCCCACACGATCGACACCACGCGCTTGACCGGAATGCCCATGTAATAGGCCGCCAGCATGTTTTCCGAACTCGCGCGCATCGCGGTGCCGAGCATCGTGCGCTTGAAGAACAAATAGAGCAGCGCGCACAGGATGACGGTCGCCGCGATCACCGAGAGCTTGTCATAGGCCAGCACGAGCGAGCCGATCCGCAGCACACCCTGGCTGAACGGCGTCTCGATCTTGAAGTCGTCGGTGCCCCAGATCATGCCGACCACCGAGCGCAGGAAATAGCCGAGCCCGATGGTTGCCATGATGATGGAGAACTGCGGATAGCCGAGGATCGGACGCACCACCAGCCTCTCGGCCAGCATGCCGAACAGCGCCATCGCCGCGACCGCGCAGGCAAATCCGATCCAGTAATTGAAACCGAGAAGGCCGATGAAGGTGAAGGCGAAGAATCCGCCCAGCATCATCAGGTCACCCTGGGCGAAATTGACGACCTCGGTGGCCTTGTATACCAGCACAAAGCCAAGCGCGATCAGGCCGTAGACGCAGCCGAGCGCAACGCCACTCACCAACTGCTGAACGAAGTCCAGCATTGTCGACATCCCTCCCCCGATGCGAGCGATTCTAACGACCGCCTTTGCCGCATCTTGTGTCCACGCGCTGTTCGGCATCGCCTGCCGAAAGCCGCGGGACCAACCTATACAGCCGGAAGCCCCGTTGCCTGTCAACACAGCGGTGGTTGCCGTCCCGCACCGGGGTTGCGGACAAATGCCGCAATCCCGGCGATTGGGTTCGCGAACTCTGTGCTGTCGCGATTTCGGCCTGCCGGTCTTCGGCGCCAAGGCGCGCATCGCTGCATCAGCGATGCAGATGGATATCTTTGCAAATCGCCTCAGGCGACCGCGGAGTTCCAGGGCCTGCTCTTCAGCAAAGCGGGAATTTCGGCGGCCGGAATCGCCCGGCCGAACAGATATCCCTGCCTTTCCTCACAGCCACTTGCCTTCAGATAGGCCAGCTGTCCCTGATCTTCCACGCCTTCCGCCGTTGTCGTCAGGCCAACGCCCTTTGCAAGGCAGAGGATGGCGCGAACAATCGCCCGGTTGTCCTCGCCCTCACCGAGATGCGACACGAAGCGGCGATCAATCTTTATCTTGTCGAGATGCAGCGAGAGCAACTGCGTCAACGCGGCATAGCCCGTTCCAAAATCGTCGAGCGCAACCCGCACGCCTGCCTGGCGCAGCTGATCGATGACCTTCCCTGCGATGGCGATATTGGCAACCAGCGCCTTCTCGGTGATTTCTATTTCCAGCTGGCGGGGATTGAAGCCGGTCTGAGCCAGGATCGCCAGGACGCGCAGTCCGAACGTCGGATCGTACAACTGGACCGCCGAGACATTGAACGAGAGTGTGAGGTCTTTTGGCCAGGATTTGGCCTCCAGGCAGGCACGGCGCAGCAGCAGTTCGCCCAGCGGCACGATCAGGCCGGTTTCTTCCGCTACCGGAATGAACTCGGCCGGCGGTATCGAACCAAGATCAGCGCTTTCCCAGCGCGCCAGTGCCTCGAACCCGATGATGCGATTGCCGTCGAGCGAAACAACCGGCTGAAAATGCGGCGTGATGGAGTCAAATTCGACTGCGGCCCTCAGTTCCCGTTCGATTTGAACACGGCGCTCGATTCGCGCGTCCATCTCGGGCTCGAAAAAGCGAGCAGACGATGGTCTGGTGGCCTTGGCGCGGTAGAGCGCACGATCTGCGCGACTTACCAGTTCGTCAGCCCGCGTACCGTCATCGGGCGCCACAGCAATGCCAACGCCGACGCCGAGCCTCACGGTCGCATGTCCAACAACAAAAGGTTCGGCAACGGTCTCCTGAATGCGCGCCGCCAGATCGGCAGCCTCGTCAACGGAGGAAATGGAAGGCATCATGATCGAAAACTCATCCCCTCCGATTCTGGCAAGGAAGGCGTCCCGACCGAGGAGGGCCGATGCCCGGCGAGCAAACTCGCTGAGCGCCTTGTCTCCTGCGACATGACCATGAATGTCATTGATCGCCTTGAAGCCGTTCAGATCGAGCATCAGAACCGCGAGCCGCTTGCCAGCGCCGGCGGCCTGAAGATTTGCAGCGAGTCTTTCCTCGAAGAAGCGGCGATTGGGAAGCTTGGTCAGAGGATCGTGCAGGGCCAGATTGCGCGCATGTTCTTCGGCTGCGATACGCGCCCGGTTTTCGCGCACCACGTCTCGATAGCGGCGTATCCCGTAAGTCATCACGGCTGCGCTTAGGATGAAAACGACAAAGACCAGGTCGTCCAGTTCCCACTCGGGATGGTCCAACGCAAACTGCAGCAGGTAAGGGGGCAGCTCATAAACATCCGCGGCCGCGTAAGTAACGAGCGCGAATACCATCAACAGGACCGCATCGCGAATGTGAGGTTCGTTCCATCTCGACCACCCCGTCTTGGTGAACACTGGTCGGGCTACTAAAGGTGACATGGAACTCGGGCCTTGCGTGTGCTGACCGGTTTCGGCTGCCTCTGGTTTGACACACAGGCGTAAACGTCATCCGAAGCGGTTCTGCAAATTCGGCATCCCCGATTCACCGAGCCGAAAGCTCTTGGGTCCATGGTGCGAAGCTGGATGCAACCCGAAGATGGTCCAGACCTCATGAAGCCGCACGAATCCGCGCTGCAAGTGCGAGGGTTAACGAAACGTTTTGACCGCCTCGCGGTCGATGCGCTCGATCTCACGGTGCGATCGGGCGAATTCTATGCACTGGTCGGCCCCAACGGCGCCGGCAAGACCACGACATTGCGCATGGTGGCGGGCCTGTTGCGGCCCGATGCCGGAACGGTCACGATATTCGGCAGCGATGCGCTCTCCGATCCCGTCGCCGCCAAGCAGATCATGGCGTGGGTTTCGGACGAGCCGATGATCTACGACAAGCTGACGCCGCTGGAATATCTCGAATTCGTCGCCGGCCTGTGGGGCGTCGATCCCGCGACCTCGGAACCGGCCGCGCATCGTCTGCTGGTCTCGCTCGGACTGGAGCCGCATCTGCACGAACGCTGCGAGGGATTTTCCAAGGGCATGCGCCAGAAGGTCGCGCTGGCGGGAGCCCTGGTGCACGACCCCCGCCTGATCATCCTGGACGAGCCGCTGACCGGACTCGACGCGGTGTCCGCGCGCCACGTCAAGGGATTGCTCGGCGATCGCGTCCGCTCAGGCTGCACCGTGATCATGACCACGCATATTCTGGAAGTCGCCGAACGCATGGCCGACCGGATCGGCGTCATCGCCGCGGGACGCCTGGTCGCGGAAGGCACGCTGGCCGAACTGCGTCAGCAGAACGGGCACAACGACACCAGCCTCGAAGACCTGTTCATCGCGCTGGTCAATGTCGAGGCCGCCGCGGCATGAGTTCGGCCACCGCGCTCACCTGGTTTGCCCGGCACGAGATCCGGCTGGCATGGCGAGAATGGCTCGCGACGATGACGGGCGGCCGTCGCAAGCGAACCCGCGCCGTCATCGGCCTGATCGTCTTCGCCGCGATCATGCATCTGCCCGCTTATGCGGTGATAGGCCGGTTTGCGGATCTTAGGGCGCCACTCGACAAATCCTCGCTGATCGTCATGACGGCGACCATCGTCCTGGCCTGGGCATTGATGCTGTCGCAGGCGATCGAATCGGTGACGCGGGTGTTCTACGCCCGCGCCGATCTCGACCTGATCATGTCCTCGCCGGTCCGCCTGGAAAATGTGTTTTCGATACGCATTGCCGCCATCGCGCTGACGGTGATTGCGATGGCGCTGTTGTTCTCGACGCCCTTCGTCGACGTTCTCGTGATCGGCGGCGGCATCCGCTGGTTCGCGGCCTACGGCGTCGTGGTCGCGATCGGCCTGTCGGCGGCCGCGATGGCGATCGCGGTGACGATCGTTCTGTTTCGCCTGATCGGCCCCAGCCGCACGCGTTTCGTGGCGCAAATTCTCGCTGCAGTCATAGGTGCCGGCTTTGTCATCGCGCTGCAGATCGCCGCCATCCTGTCCTACGGCACGATGTCGCGCTTCGCGGTACTGACCTCGGACGCCGCCGCCCGGTTTGCCCCCGATGCCGACAGCATCATGTGGTGGCCGGCGCGCGCCGTGCTCGGCGATGGCGAGGCGCTGCTGCTGCTGTTGGCCGGCGGCCTCCTGCTGCTCGGCGCCGTGATGACGATTTTCTCGGCGAGGTTCGCCAACACCGCCGCGCGCGCCTCGGCCAATGCCAGGCCGAACCATCAGGGCTCCCGCGCCAGGGCATTCCGCGCCGGCTCGCGCCAGCAGGCGCTGAGGCGGAAGGAATTCGTGCTGCTGCGCCGCGATCCCTGGCTGGTGTCGCAGACCCTGATGCAGCTGTTATATCTGGTGCCGCCGGCGGTGATGCTGTGGCGCAGCTTTTCCGACAGCAACATGGCCATCGTGCTGATCACGCCGGTGATTGTCATGGCGGCCGGTCAACTCGCCGGCGGTCTCGCCTGGCTGACGATTTCAGGCGAGGACGCCGCCGATTTGGTGGCGACCGCGCCGCTAGCGCCATCGCGCGTGATCCGCGCCAAGATCGAGGTGGTGCTGATCGCGATCGCGGCCATCTTCGCGCCGCTGGTCGCAGCGTTGCTGTTTGCCTCGCCGCTGCAGGCCACGGTCACCGCGCTCGGCGTCATCATCGCGGCGGCCTCCGCCACCGCGATCCAGCTCTGGTTCCGGGTGCAGGCCAAGCGCAGCCAGTTCCGCCGCCGCCAGACCTCGTCGCGGCTGGCGACCTTCGCGGAGGCCTTTTCCTCGATCGGGTGGGCCGCGACCGCGGCGCTGGCGCTCGCGGTGCCCCTCGCCGCGCTCGTCAGCGGCCTGATGACCTCAGCCATCGTTGCGGCGACCTGGAAGCTGAGCCCGCGGCGGGAGTGAGCGCGCTCACGCGCTACCCCTTGATCAGCTCCATCACCGCAGCCGCAAACGCTTCCGGCTCTTCCTGCGGCAGATTGTGACCCGTGCGCGGGATGACACGATGGATGCGGGGACCTGAGAATTTCACAGCCTGTGCGGTGCCGTCGGTAGCGGAGACGACGCCGTCGCTATCGCCGTCCAGGGTGATGGCAGGCACCGTAATGACCGGCAGCGCCGCCAGCCGGCGCTGGATGTCGGCGTATTGCGGATCGCCGTCCGCGAGGCCGAAGCGGTGACGATAGCTGTGGATCACGACGTCGACATAATCGGGATTGTCGTGCGCCGCCGCTGTCCGCTCGAAACATGCATCGTCGAAATGCCAGTTCGGCGACCATTGCTGCCATAATATCCGGGCGATGCCGCGCCGGTTGGCGGCAAGACCGGCGCGTCCGCGCTCGAGCTGAAAATAGTATTGATACCAGAGCGGGACCTCGCGCTCCGGCTTCGCCGGGATCATCGCCTTGGCGATATCCTGAACCAGATAGCCGTTCGCCGACACCAGGCCGATGCAGCGATCCGGCCACAACGCCGCGCCGATGCAGGCGGCGCGTCCGCCCCAGTCATAGCCGGCGAACACGGCGCGCTTGAGCGACAGCGCGTCCATCAGCGCGATCAGGTCGGCCCCGATCGAGGCCTGTTCGCCCGAACGCGGCGTCGCCGGATCGCGGAAACGGGTCGGACCGTAACCGCGCAAATAGGGCACAATGGCGCGGCAGCCCTGCGCGGCCAGCAGAGGGGCGACGTCGACATAAGAGTGGATGTCGTAGGGAAAGCCGTGCAGCAACATCACGGCCGGCCCATCCGCGGGCCCTTCTTCGTGATAGGCGACGTTGAGGACGCCGGCATCGACGTGGCTGAGCGGCTCCAGCCGATGCGACGACGGCGCACGCGGCGCGCTTGAGGATGGTTGCGTCAATGTAAACTCCCTCCCTCGCCGCAATTCCCGATCGATTGAGCGAGCTTATCGTTTAGGCACCCCTGCAGTGAACAGAAAAATGCCGCGATGACGGCAATCAAATTGCGCGATACAGTGTCGGCGTCACCTGACGAGCCTTGCCATGCCGCGATGCCTTTCTGCCTTCTTTGCCTTGCTGAGTTCGCTGATCGCCACGGCCGCCGGAGCGCAGGATGCCCCGCGCAGCGAATGCCTGGCGATGGCCAACGCCGCACCGCGCGCGGTGCCGGTCAGCCTGCGTTCGGCCGCCGCGAAGCCCGACGAGGTCGCGATCACCTATGCCGGGCATTCGACCTACTATATCGACACGCCCGGGGGGTTGCGGATCGCGACCGATTTCAGCGGCGCCTATACCACCGGCCGCCTGCCTGACGTCGTCACCATGAACCGCGCGCATGGCACGCATTACACTCTGTTTCCGGATCCGCGCATTCCCCATGTGCTGCACGGCTGGGGCGACGACGGGCAGCCGGCCAGGATCGCCGAACGCGTCGGCGATGTTTTCATCCACAACGTCACCACCGACATCCGCCGCTATTTCGGCGACGATTCGAGCGGCGAAATGATCAGGGACGGCAATTCGATCTTCATCTTCGAGGTCGCCGGTCTTTGCATCGGCCATCTCGGCCACCTGCACCATAAGCTGGACGACAGCCATTTCGCGGCGATCGGCCGGCTCGATATCGTGATGGTGCCGATCGACGGCAACTATACGATGTCGCTCGACGGTATTTCCGACATCACGAGGCGGCTGCGCGCCTCCGTGGTGCTGCCGATGCATCGCTTCATGACGCCGCTCGACGAGTTCATGCGCAAGATCGGCCAGCAATTCGCCATCGACACGCGAGCCGAGCGCACGCTGACGATTTCGCGGGAGACGTTGCCGTCGACACCCACGGTCATCATTCTCGGAGGCGTTTGACGCAGCGGTGTACCCACCAAGTGATCAGGCCGCTGAAGCCGCCGGCATGCTGAGCGCCGCCGCGAAATTGGCGAGCAGCTTCTCCTCTCCGCCCGTGGCCAGATCACGCCCGGTGATGGCGCAGGT
>NZ_JADGRI010000021.1 GCF_017881085.1 Bradyrhizobium sp. | reverse complement strand
TGTTGTTCGTCTCGACCTGCAGCGAGAAGACCGAGGTCGCCAATCGCGTCTCGCTCGAACTCGGCAATCTGCAGCCGTCGCCGCCGGCGCTGCGGATTTTCGACGCCGGCGTCGGCGACGGCACCGTGCTGTCGCGCGTGATGCGGGCGGTGCACGCCCGCTTTCCGACCATGCCGCTCTACGTCGTCGCCAAGGAAATCTCCTACGAAGACGTGCGGCTGATGCTGGAGAAGATGGCGGACCGCCTGTTCGAACATCCGGCCACGGTGCTCGTCATCACCAATCTCTATTATGCCGAGGCGCCGTGGCTGACGCCGCGCTCGGCGACTTCGGCGCAGGGCCTGATCTGGAAGGACGTCGCGCTGGCAGGCAATACCGCGCACGGCTTTGCCGAGCAAATCGGACAGCTCGAAGGGTTTTTGGCCGAGAACTGGCGCGCCGGAATCAGTCCGACCACGGGCAATCCGCTCTATACCCGCCCCATCATCCTGACGCTGCGGCGCGAGGACCACTCGTTCCTGCTCGATCCGATCATGCCTCGGCCCGGGCGGGTGATGGCCGATTACGATCTGGTGATCGCCTCGCAGCCCTACCGGGCGCGGGCCAGCGTCGAATTCAAGGCCTCGAAAGTGGTGACCCCACTGGTCCGCGCGCTGCGGCCCGGCGGCCGCCTGGTCGGCATCCATTCGCACGGCCACGATCCCGGTATCGAGATCATCGACGAAGTCTGGCCCGGCGAGGATCCCTTCAAGACCGATCGCTACGCGATCCTGCGGCAGGTGAAGCACGAGCTTGGCGCCGAGGCCCGGCACTACAATTTCAACGCTTCCTCCGATGCGCGATCGATCTTCCGCTATCACATGCATACGCTGCCGGACGAAGTCTCGGGGCCGATCGGGACCTCGACGCTGTTCGCCGCCTGGAATGCCGCCATCTATGTCGCGCAGATCGAGGATGTCAGGCTGTCGGAAGTGGTCCGCGACGGCCGCTACCTCGAAGCCACCGACCGGGTGCTCAAGAAGCACGGCGGCTTGTGGTTCAACGACGAAACCTATGTGATTTCGCGCCGCCGCGTTTGAGGCATGATCCCGATCCGAAGGGCCGCGTTAGCGCAAAGTGGGACCGGTTTTCGGAGAAGATCATGCCTTCAAAGAGACCTTAACCGGAGTGAGATGTGTCCGCACCCGATCATGCTTCGTCTCGCGAGCTCGACGCGCTGTTGTCGTCCGTTTCGGTCGAAGTCTCCTCGCGCGGGCATCAGCTAGGCGAGTTGCGGGAGCATTTCCCGGCGGGCACCGATGTGACGATCACCTTCCTGCCCGGCGACAATTATAGACACAACGTCGAGACGGCCGCCGTATTGCGTCGCGCCGGTTTCAACCCGGTGCCCCATATCGCCGCGCGCGAAATGCCGTCACGTGAGGCGCTCGACGACTTTCTGGCGCGGGCGCGAGGCGAGGCGGAAGTCACGCGCATTGTTCTGATCGCCGGCGACGTCGCGGCCGCGAAAGGACCGTTCAAATCGAGCCTCGATGTTCGCGCCAGCGGATTGATCGAGGCGCGTGGCCTCGCGCGGGTCAGTATTGCCGGGCATCCCGAAGGGCATCCCTATCTGGCGGCGGATGCGACCTTCAGGGGCCTCGAAGCATGGCGGAACTGGGGACAACAAACAGAAATCCGGGTCGATGTCGTGACGCAATTCTGCTTCGAAAGCGCGCCGATCCTCGACTGGATAGCCAAGCTCGATGCGCGCGGCGTCGGCCTTCCCGTCATCGTCGGCCTCGCCGGTCCGGCGAGTCCTGCCACGCTGACGAAATTCGCGCTTCGCTGCGGCGTCGGCAATTCGATCCGCTCGCTGCGCAGCCAGATCGGCCGTTTCGGCCGGCTGCTCACGGATACCGGGCCGGACGACGTCCTGCGCGGCCTGCAGTCGGCGCCCGCGCAAGCGACGGCGTCGATCGCCGGTTTCCATCTGTTTCCGTTCGGGGGCTTGCGCAAGGCCGGCCAGTGGTTGAGCAACTATCGTGCGGAAACGCGCGGGCAAATGGCGCCGGCGGCATCGCGAACCGGCGCGCAAAACCCGTAACGCCCACTTGTCCAGCCTGACCATCACCACGACGCCGCTCGACCAGTCGATGTAGATGCGGCGAAAGTCCTGTCGAGCCGCAAGCGCTTCCATCAGCGGTGGAATTCTCTTCGCATGTTCCGGAGGCCACATCGGATGGGGCTTGGTGTCGTCGCAGATGTAGATTCCGCCCGGGCGCAGCAGAGCGAGCGTCTCGTCGAGCAGGGTATGCTTGCCCGCGCCGCCGTCGGCGAAAATGAGATCGAAGGACACTTGCGGCTCGCGCTGGATCACTGCCGCGGCGTCCTCGCAGAGCAGTTTGAGCCTTGGGTCGGTCCCCAGATGCGACCGGGCAACAACCTGCACCTTCGGACTGATATCGATGCTGATTAGCCGGGCGGCGGCATCCATGCCATCCAGCAACCAGCACGTTCCCACGCCAGTACCGGTACCAATCTCAAGCAGTCGGCCGCCGGGCTTCAAACTTGCCAAAACCCGCAGCAGCGCGCCGACCTGTGGCCAGCACCAGCTCTGAAAACCGGTCCCGCGCGTCTCGGCCATGATCGCATCGAGCAATTTCGGCGGCGGCTGAAATGCGGCTTCGTCCATGGCCTCAAAATCCGTAAAGCCGGGCCGGATTGTCGGCCAGGATCTTCTTGCGGATCGCCGCGTCCGGCGCCCACACGGGCAACTGGTTGAGCAGGCGGCCGTCGTCGATCTGGTACAGCGGTGTCACCTCGGTCGGCTGTCTGCCGGGCGGCGTTACCGAATTCGGATGCGGCCAATCCGTGCCCCAGACGACGCGGTCGGAATTGGCCGCGATCAGCGCCTGCGCCAGCGGGACCACGTCGGGATAATCGGGCGCGAGCTTCGACGCCCGGTAGGCGCCGGAAATCTTGACGTAAGCCTTGCCCGATTTGACGAGTTCTGCCAGGTCCGAAAAGCCCGGCTGCGCCACGCCGAGTTCAGCTTGTGCGCCGCCGAAATGATCGAACACGACGGGCACGGGCGAAGCGGCGACGAGATCCCTGATCGCGGAGATCATCGCGAGACTCGTGAATAGCTGGACGTGCCAGCCGCGCGCTTTCACGCGCTCGACCGCGGCCTGAAAGCGCGGGCGGCCGACCGCGGGATCGTTGACGCCGCCGGTCGCGAGATTGAGCCGGATGCCGCGAATCCCCGCCTGGTTCATGGCGTCGAGATCGGCCTCCGGCGTCTTGTCGTCGATCACGGCGACGCCGCGCGCGGTCGGCCCGCGTGCCTTCATGCCGAACAGCGTGGCCGAATTGTCGGTGCCGTAGACGCTCGGGGTGACGATCACGACGCGCTCGATATGCAGCGCCTTGTGCAGCGCTGACATCTCCTCGGGCGATGCCGGCTCCGGCGTGTAGACGCGGCCTGAGAAGTAAGGAAATTTCGCGGGGTCGCCGTGAATATGGGTATGGCAGTCGCAGGCGCCGGCGGGGACATCGAAATTCACCGGCGTCGAAGACTGCGAGGCTTTGGCAATGGCATCACTGTTTGGCATGCTCACTCCGGCCGCAAAGGAAGCGAGCAGAACACCGCGTCGCGTGAACATCGTCTCACTCCCTCGCTTTTTTGTTATCTCGTTTCTTAGGGCAGAATAGCACGTCCTCGCTTCAGCGACAGATATGCTAGGCCTATCAGAGCAAGTATGGCTGGCGGTTACTATTGCCCCGATGGTGTGCGCAGGCCGTGCCAGGCGTCTCGCACCTGTTGGTAATGCACTTCCGGCAGGTAGTCCGGCGTGTTGAGCGACAGCGTCTTGACGTCGAGCCGGCCGATGGCGCTGAGCAGGGTATAGGACGCGATCACGCGATCGCGCTGCGCGCCGATCAGCCGCGCTTTCGCCGAAATCAGATCGGCCTGCGAGTTCAGGACGTCGACCGTAGTGCGCTGGCCGCCCTGCGCCTCCTTGCTGACGCCTTGCAGCGCGACGGTCGCTGCGCGCACCTCGGATTCCGAAGCCGCTACCGCGATCTTGGTGCCTTCGTTCGCAACCCAGGCGCCGACCGCCGCGGTGCGGGCCTGATTGCGGACCTGATCGAGCACCTGCCGGCTTTGCGCCGTCAGTTCCTTGGCCTGCCGGGTCTGTGATGCCGCCAGGCCGCCATCGTAGATCGGCGCGTTCATCTGCGCGATCACCGAGGCCTGGTCGGTCCGCAAGGTGCTGATGGTGGGGTCGGCCTCGCTGGCGTGGCTGGCGCTGCCTTGCAGGGTGATGCTGGGAAGGAGGCTGCTTTCGGCGACGTGGATGGTGGTGGAGGCGACATCGACATCGAAGCCCGCGGCCGTGACCGCCGGATTTTCCTTGCTGGCAAGGCCGATGGCGTCTTCGCGGCTGCGCGGCAGATAACGGTCCACGGCTTCGGCGGATCGCAATTGCCCCGGCGGGTTGCCGATCACCTGGGCATAGGTCGCCTGGCTGATGGCGAGATTGACTTCGGCGGTGTTCAGGTCGGCAAGTCCTCGGCTGAGCCGCGCTTCGGCCTGGGCGGTATCGGTCGGCGTGACGTCGCCGGCGTTAAGGCGCTTCTGGGTGATGCCGACGGTTTCGCGCAGGAACGCGACGTTGGAGCGCTGCGCCTCGACCAGCGACTGGTTGGCCAGCACGTTGGTGTAGGCGGTGACGGCGTCTAGCAGCACGCCCTGACCGACGTTGCGCAACGCCTCGCGGCCGGACTGCACCTGCAGCTCCGCCACCCGGACGCTGTTGGCGGTCTTGAAGCCGTTGAACAGCGTCTGCGTCACCGTCACGCCGATGGTCCAGGGTTTCAGGGTGGCGGATTGCACGTTGTTGTCCGGCAGCAGGTTGCGGACGGCTTGCAACCCGGCGCTCAGGGTCGCGATGATCTGCGGCCGGTAGCCGGACAGGGCCTGCGGCACGTTCTCGTCGGTGGCGCGCTGGCGCGCCCTTTCGGCATTGAGCTGCGGATTGCTCTGATAGGCCTTGGCCAGCGCCTCGGGGAGGGATTCGGCCAGGGCCGCGGTGGCGGTAAGACTGAGCGCGGCCGCGGCGGCAAAACCGGCGCAAGCCGCCACACCAAGACAAATGCCCGATCGAAGCACGCGCCTTGCCACGTGGCCAGCTTTAGCGGCACGCCCAATCATGTGATCCCGAAGCAACCCCGGCCGTCCGCCCCCGCCGACGACCCGACAACTTTTACCTGTTTAGAGGGCGCTGCAGCCACAAGCAAACCATGGAACGCGGAACCCCCATGAATCCAGTGATTCGCTGTTGCCGGTTCGTCACATACGCGTACCGGTCGCCGGCGGGCCCTCCGATTGCGGTCGCCGGGGTTCTGATCGCGGTTGCGCTGATGCCGAACCGATTCGGCTCAGCCGAGCTGTTCTGCGATCGCCTTCCGGACGGCCGGGCGTTCGGACATCCGGCGTCGGTGGGAGATGACCTTGGGAAATCGGGACGGATCGACGCCGTCCTGCTCCAGCCATTGTGCCATGGTGAATAGATAGGGATCGCAGATCGTATAGCTCTCGCCCATCACCCAGGGCTGCCGCAGCATCTTGTCCTCGATCAGATCGTAACAAGCACTCACGGACTCCGGGACCTTGCGCTGCATCGCGGTTATTGCGGCCGGATCATCGGCCCAGCGATTTCCGCGCATGCGGTGAGCATGCGCTACATGCAGCGTCGAACACAAATAGCTGTTGAAGGCCTGCGCCTCCGCAAAGAGAAACGGATCGTCCAGCGGCGCCAGCCGCGCCAGCGGGAAGCTCTGTGCGATGAAGGCGAGCATCGCAGGCGTTTCTGTCAGGACGCCTTTGTCGGTTGCCAATGCCGGAACGCGTCCTTTGGGATTGATCGCGAGATACGCCGGCTTGCGCTGTTCGTCGTCGGCGAAATTGATCCGCACGGTCGAGTATTCGGCAGCAGCATCCTCCAGGGCGATATGCGATGCCAGCGAACAGGTATGGGGAGCGTAATACAGCGTCATCATGATGATCTTCCCTTGAAGTGGCCGATGTCGGCGACCGCGTTGCCTCAGTCGGCGCCGCCGTCGATGATGATGAAATCGGCGTCCGCATATCTCTGGCGAATGGTCCTCGCGCTCTGATATTCCGGGCTCTGGTAGCAGGCAAAGGCCGTCGAGCGGTCCTTGAACTCGACCACGACGTTTCGCTCGCGGGCGTTGCCTTCCATCGTTTCGAACGCTCCGCCGCGCACGATGAACCTTGCCCCGAATTTCTGAAACGCCGGGCCTGCCGCGGCAAGGTATTCGGGATATCTGCGCTCGTCATGAACCGAGACGCGCACAATCCAATAGGCCTTTGACAATGTCGTTCTCCCTCTCTGTTTTCAGGCAACGGTGATGGCGTAACCCGTCGCATCCGTGTCGCCGTCTTTACTCGGGATAGGAGATCACATAAAATGAATAATTATGATGAAATTGATCTCGTGGAGAGATGAATGGATCTATCGGACCTGACGATCTTCAGCGCCGTCGTGCGCGAAGGCAGCGTGACGCGGGCGGCCGAGCGGCTGCACCGCGTTCAGTCCAGTGTCACGACTCGTATCCGGCAGCTCGAAGAGGATCTGCACGTCGCGCTGTTCGTTCGCGAGGCAAAACGGCTTCACCTCGCGCCTGCCGGTCAGGTATTGCTTGACTACGCCGATCGTCTTCTCGCGCTCGCCGCCGAGGCCCGCGACGCCGTGCAGGACGCAAGGCCCCGCGGGACTTTCCGGCTTGGTGCGATGGATAGTACGGCAGCCGTCAGGCTGCCGGGTCTGCTCAGCGAATACCACCGGCGGCATCCCGAGGTCGTCCTGGAACTGCGCACCGGCAACCCGCAGGTTCTGGGGAGCGCCATCCTGGCTGGCGATCTCGACGCGGCCCTTGTCGCCGAGCCGATCGCCGACGTCCCATTCGAGAAGACGTTCGCTTTTGACGAGGAACTGGTGATCGTTGCACCCGCAAATCATCCGCCGATCGGAAAGAAGAACGGTCTGCCGCCCACGATCATCGTCTTCGAGCATGGATGCCCGCATCGAAAGCGGCTCGAGGACTGGTATGCAAGCCGCTGCGAGATGCCCAAGCGTACGATCGAGATCGCATCGTATCACGCCATGCTTGGATGCATCGTTGCGGGGATGGGGATATCCCTCATCCCAAAGAGCGTGCTGACGACTTTTCCGGAGCGAAGGCGCTTGAGCGTTCATCCCCTGGCGAGATCGGAGAACTCTGCACAGACCGTCCTGATCTGGCGCAAGGGAACGAATTCCGCGAACGTCAGGGCTTTGGAGGATATTTTGCGGGGCCGCGGTTCACCTTACCGTCAAATTTCCAAATAACGGGGAGGAACTGTAATAACTTCAGGCGGTGACGCTCGATTCTTCGACGCCGCCGGTCATTTGGTTCGCGTTGCTGCAGACAGGATATGGATGCCGAAACTGTTTTCCGACCCCGAGGCGATCGCGGAGGATATCATCCGCGACGTCGGGACCAATCTGGTGGTCGGGTTGCCGCTCGGGCTCGGCAAGGCGAATCACATCGTCAACGCGCTCTATGCGCGCGCCAGCGCCGACCGGTCGATCAACCTGACCTTCTTCACCGCGCTGACGCTGGAAAAGCCGAAACCGAAGAATCTGCTGCAGTGGCGCTTCATCGCGCCGGTGATCGACCGGCTATTTGGCGGCTATCCCGATCTTGCCTATGCCGAAGCGCTGCGGGCAGGTGCGCTTCCGCCCAACATTCACGTGACCGAATTCTTCTTCCTGGCAGGACGGTGGCTGCACGTGCCTGCGGCGCAGCAGCACTATATTTCCGCGAACTATACCCACGCTGCATCCGATTTGATCGCGGCAGGGGTGAACGTCGCCGTGCAACTCGTGGCCAAGCGGATCGTCGATGGCGTGCCGCGCTACAGCCTGAGCTGCAATACCGACATCACGCTGGAACTGCTGCGCGCCCGCAACGAGGGCCGCGCGTCGTTCAAACTGGTCGGGCAGGTCAATTCCGAACTGCCGTTCATGCCGGGCGCCGCCGATCTGCCGGCAGATGAGTTCAGCGCGGTGCTCGACAGCCCCGCGACCGACTTTCCGCTGTTCGCACCGCCAGCCGAGCCGATCAGCGACACCAGATACGCCATCGGTCTTCACGCGGCCGGTCTGGTACGCGATGGCGGCACCCTGCAGATCGGCATCGGGCAGGTTGGTGACGCGCTGGCGCAGGGGCTGATCGTTCGTCATCGCGACAATGCGCAATTCCGCGAAATCATGACGCGGCTCGTGCCCGGATCGGGACCGCCCGCAGCGCTGGAAACCGGATCATTCGAAAAGGGGCTCTATGGCGTCAGCGAGATGCTGTTCGAAGCCTTTCTCGCCTTGATCGACGCCGGTATTCTCAAGCGCGAGGTCGACGGTGTCGTGCTGCACGGTGCGTTTTTTCTCGGGCCGAAATCGTTCTATCGGGCGCTGCGCGAGATGACGCCCGACAGGATCGCTCGGATCCAGATGGCGCCGGTATCCTTCACCAACGAGCTCTATGGCGAGGAAGAGGCCAAGCGGCGCGCCCGCGTCGATGCTCGCTTCGTCAACAGCGCGATGATGGCGACCTTGATGGGGGCCGGGATTTCCGACGGCCTCGAAAACGGGCAGGTCGTGAGCGGCGTCGGCGGCCAGTATAATTTCGTGGCCCAGGCGTTCGCGCTTGCCGGCGCGCGCTCGATCCTCGCGGTCGAAGCGACCCGGCAGGCCGGCGCCAGGCCGCAATCCAATATCCGCTGGAGCTACGGCCACGAGACCATTCCGCGGCACCTGCGCGATGTCGTCGTCACCGAATATGGCGTCGCCGATATCAGGGGAAAGTCCGACTCCGATGTGATCGCAGCGATGCTGCAGGTCGCCGATTCCCGCTTCCAGGACGAACTCGCGCGCCAGGCCAAGGACGCCGGCAAGCTGCCGAAGAATTTCGAAATTCCGGGCGCGCACCGCGACAACCATCCGGAGCGGATCGTGCGCGCGCTAAAGCCGGCGCGCGAGGCCGGCCTGCTGCCGTCATTTCCATTCGGCAGCGACTTTACCGATATCGAGCAGCGGCTGATTCCGGCGCTGCAACTGCTGCAGGACGCGGAACGCGTGCCGCTGCGTCTGGCAGGATTGTTGTGGCAGGGGTTCACCGGCCGTCCTGATGCTCCCGACAGCGAATGCCTGGCGCGGCTCGGCCTCGACAAGCCGGCGTCGCTAACCGAACGCGCCTACCGTGCGCTGGTCAGCGCGGCGCTGGCGCGAAGCCGCGGGGCATAGGCTGCAAGCAACAGCGTCATCCTGAGGAGCCGCGAAGCGGCGTCCCGAAGTATGGGCCGCGTACCTGAAGTCATCCTTGGAGGCTCGCAAGCGCTCGCACCTCCAGCAATAACGGCGGAGCCGTTACGCAGGGATGACGAAACCTTATCGATTCTTGTTCACCGGCTTGCGCTTCTCGATGAACGCCGCCATGCCCTCGGAGCGGTCTTCCAGGGCGAAGCTCGAATGGAACAGGTTGCGTTCGACGTTGAGCCCCTCGGACAGCGGCGTTTCGAAGGCGCGGTTGATGGCCTCCTTCGCCATCGCCGCCGCGGGACGCGACATCGAGGCGATCTTTTCCGCCGCCGCCAGCGCTTCGGCCATTAGCTTGTCCGCCGGCACCACGCGGCTGACCAGTCCGGACCGTTCCGCCTCGGCGGCATCCATCATCCGTCCGGTCAGGCACAAATCCATCGCCTTGGATTTGCCGATCGCGCGCGTCAGCCGCTGCGTTCCGCCGATGCCGGGAATGGTGCCGAGCGTAATTTCCGGCTGGCCGAATTTCGCGGTATCGGCAGCAATGATGATGTCGCACATCATCGCCAGCTCGCAGCCGCCGCCGAGCGCGTAGCCGCTGACGGCCGCGATCGTCGGCTTGCGGCATTTGGCGACGCGGTCGCCTCCAACAGCGGCGAAATCGCTGGAAAACATGTCGATGAAGGTCTTGGGCTGCATCTCCTTGATGTCGGCGCCCGCGGCAAACGCCTTTTCACCGCCGGCCAGCAGGATGCACCCGATTCCGTCATCGGCTTCGAGGTCGTCGATCGCCGCGGCGATCTCCTCGAACACGCCGAAGGAGAGCGCATTGAGCATCTTCGGGCGATTGAGCGTGACGATGCCCACCGCGCCTTTGCTTTCCACGATGATGTATTCGAATGTGCTCATGATCCACCCCGGGCCTGATTTCGCGGGCAATGTGCCCGCTGGCGGGGTGGGCATCAAGTGGAGAGTGGAACCGGCGCCTGCGCGCGAGCACCAGCACGGTCATTGCGGGGCGCGCAAGCGACGAGCATCCGGCCTCTCGCTCGGGGCCTTAGGATTGCTTCGCTTGCGCCCGGAATGCGGGCTACGCCATGAACATGCGTGCGGCGGAGGCCATCGTCAGCAGCGCGCCGAAGGCGATGAAGATCTTCCCGATCAGGGAGGTCTGGTCCCAGGCCGTGCTGTCGCTGCCGTTGGCAGGTGCAGGTGCGGCGGATGCCTCGGCCGAAGCTATCGCCAGGGGCGGTGCGGGGGACTTGCCTGCCGCCGGCGTACTCTGGCGCACTGCACGGTCGACGTCGTTGAGCTGATCGGCGGCAACGACCGCGGCGTCAGATGGGGCGTCGCCAGCCGGCTGGACGTCGGCCATCGGCTGGGCGTCGGCCGGCTTGTCCGGTGTGGTCTGCAGAATACTGTTAGCCCTCGCGGCCATCGCCTTGGCGGCATTGCCGGTCGGTGTATCGGTTGATGTCGCTTGCGAAGCAGCCAGTTGCGCATTGGCGTTGGCCACCGATGGCGGGATCGGGGATGAACCGTCGCTACCATCGGCCGCGTCGGCCGTCTTGTCGCTGGCCGAGGCTTTCTGCGCGACCTTGTCCGATCTGCGATGCGCGTATTTTTTCAAGTGGCGCGAACCGTGTCTGGCGTATTTGTGGAGCGCGATCGGCGCCCCGGCAGTTTCCGATGTCGCAGCTGCGGCCGCGTCTTCCGCACCCGCCGCCGCTTGCGATGGTCCCGCGAAACACACAAAGAGCCCGGCTGCCAGTAGCAACGCCGAGCGTCCGCTGGCTTTGATGATCATGCGCTGATCTCCCCTTAGGCCGCCCGCCCAGCGCGAAAGGAGACCTCGGGACGTGTCGGCAGCGCGGCAAAAAAAGGGAATCTTCGGGTTGCGCCGGGCAAAAGCAGGGCAGCCGCATTGCGGGCGAACGACTCCCGGCCTTTCGGCCGCGATTTTTCCGGAATCCAGCCATCGGGTGCCGGCGGATCGGTTCGATGGTATGAGCCTGAGGTGGAGGGAAGCGGTCGCCGTGATTCCATGATCGCGCGGCACGGTCCCCGACGACTCCGGAGGTAATGATCACGACTTCGTGATCGAAGCCCCCTGGCGTAACAAATTGTAAGATCGACCGAATTGCAGTGTGGGAGCGCGCGTGCGCGAACGTGAAGACGAATGGACCGGCCTGATGCGGCTGGCCGTGTCGGGCGATAATGCGGCGTATCATCGTCTGCTCAGGGCCGTCACGCCGGTGCTGCGGGCCGCGGCGCGCCGCGGGCTGGCGCGGGCAGGGCAACCGGTCGATCAATCCGAGGACATTGTGCAGGACATTTTGTTGGCGGTGCATCTGAAGCGGCATACTTGGGACGCCAATGCGCCGTTCGCGCCGTGGCTGTTTGCAATCGCGCGCAACAAGCTGATCGATGCGCTGCGCCGCCGCGGCCGCCGGGTTTTCGTCAACATCGACGATTTCGCCGACACGCTGCCGGGCGAGCCCGCCGTCGAGACCGCGCCGGCCGGCGAGGTCGCGGCCCAGCTGCAGTCGCTGCCGGCGCGCCAGCGCGAGATCCTGCAATCGATCGCCGTCGAGGCCGCATCGATCAAGGACACGGCGGCGAAGTTTTCGATGAGCGAGGGCGCGGTGCGGGTGGCGCTGCATCGCGGGCTTGCCAGCCTCACCGCCAAGCTACGGGAGCAGTGAGAATGGAAACCGATCAGCTCATTCGCTCCCTTGCCGCCGACAACGCACACCACGCCAAGCCGGTCGGGTTGGTGTTGGCGCTGGCGCTGCTGTCAGCTGCGCCGGTTTCAGCGGCGATGTTCTTCGCGAGCTTAGGCGTCCGTCCGGACGTGATGACCGCGATGCATAATCCGTTCTTCGATCTGAAGTTCGCCGTGACGCTGGCGCTGGCGATCTCGGCGATCGCCATCGGCCTGCATCTGTCGCGGCCGGAAGCATCGCTGCGCGGCTGGGCGTGGCTGCTCCTGATTCCGGCGGGGCTTCTGGTCGGCGGGATCGCAAGCGAAATGATGCTGCCGCAGCGGCTGCCGATGATGACGCGTCTGGTCGGCAACAATTCGCGGGCCTGCCTTACCGCGATCCCGCTGATGTCGTTACCGCTGCTGGCGGCGGCGCTGATCGGCTTGCGCCACGGCGCGCCGACGCGGCCCGCGGTCGCCGGTGCGATCGCCGGGCTGTTGTCGGCGGGCCTGGCGGCGACGCTGTATGCCTCACACTGCACCGACGATTCGCCACTGTTCGTGGCGACCTGGTACACGATCGCCGCCGCGCTGGTAACCGCGATCGGCGCGCTGGCGGGATCGAAGGTCCTGCGGTTTTAGCGCGCCGCCGGCGCCCGATCGGGTCTGCTTGAATACCGCATCACTTCGCCGGCACGGGTGCCGCAGTCTGCTGCATGCGGTGGAAGCGCAGCACCTGCTGCGCGGTCGAGGGCCGCAGCCGTTCATAGGTGGCCTTGCATGCCGCAAGATCGGTCGCCTCCCCGCCCGAAAGATTGTCGCGCATCTCGATGATCGCCTTCACCGTCGACCACGACATCCCCGAGACCTTGGCCAGGATCATGACGCCTTCGGCGCGGGTTTCGATCATCATGTTCTCGGCGATCGACAGCGAGACGTTGGCAAGCGCTGCAATCGAGGCGTTGGCTTCGTCGAACTTGCCGGCCTCCGCAAACGTCGTCACCTGATGCTCGTCGAGCCTGCCGTCCTCGTGGAGTGATTTGACGAGCGCATGGGCGATCGCGGTTTCCCGGGTGACGGCCGAGGGCGCGGAGCGCGCGCGTCGTGTCGCCTCGCGCACCGCGGACGGCACATCCTCGGCCTGCTGCGGGTGGGCGGCCTCGAGCCGTTCCCGCACCGTCGCGGAAGCCTTGGCGAGCAGCTTCAGGTAGAGATGCCGCGGGATCGTCGGACGCATGGCGAGGCAGGTGACAAGATCGTCGTCTCCCTCGGCGCGATCGACCAGCTCGGTGAAGCCGCCCTCGGAAAATTCCGCGCCGGGATTGTTGACGGTGCTCTGGATCACCTCGTCATTGCCGCGCTGCACCAGCACGTCGGTGACCGCGCCGCTCAATACCCTGCGCACCGAGATCGCCATCAAATGCGCCTGGCTCTTGTTGCGCGCGGTCTTGATCAGCGTTTCATCGTCGAGCCGTTCCGACCGCGACAGTACCGGAGCTGCGACCTCGATCAGGTCGTCGTAAGCCAGCGCGCGAATGGTAAGCGGCGGCGCCGTGTCGATCGGCGCCAGCCGGTTGGAGAGCAGCGCCCTGGCGGAGGCCTCGATGTGTTCCGTCAGGCACCGGAAGACGTCGTCGAACAGTCCGATCTGTTCATCCGAAAAATCCACCGCGCCGTTGATGAACAAGTCGGTCACGCGGCGAAGCGTCTCGACCCGGCGCGCGACGGTGCCGTGCGCGAGCGTAGTCTGCAACTCGTCGAGCAGACTTTCGGAAATAGCGGCAGATTTCGGACTCATGACTCTATCCTGGAGCATACGAACAAAACGACGACGGTTTCTCCGGCGCCGGAAACACTGTGACTAGGATAAGGCGCTGGCGATGCGGTTGCGCCCCCGTGCTTTGGCTGCGTAAAGCGCGCCGTCGGCGCGCGCGAGAAATGTGTCGGCGGTCTCGTCCGGTGCCAGCGTCGCGACGCCTGCGGATATCGTCACCCGCATCCGGGGCGAGAACGCGCTCCAGTCGAGATCGGCGATGATCGCCCGCAGCCGGTCCAGGATGCGCGTGGCGGCGTCATTCGACGTGTCGGGAAGCACCAGCAGGAATTCCTCGCCGCCGTAGCGGCCGAACCTGTCGATGCTGCGGATATTGGCAAACACGGTGATCGCGAAGGTCCTGAGCACCTCGTCGCCGGTGGGGTGGCCGTAGGAGTCGTTGATACGCTTGAACCAGTCGAGATCGATCAGCGCGATCGAGCAGGGCGTGTTGATGCGATGTCCGCGCGTGATCTCGTCACCCAGCATCCGCATGATGCAGCGGCGGTTGAAGGATCCGGTCAGCTCGTCGAGTTCGGCGAGCTCCTCGATGCGCTTGTAGGCTTCCCGGAGCTTGACACCGTTCGCATAGAGCGACCGGCGCATCGAAGAGGAGAACATGCCGAGGAACATGCAGCGACCAATGGTCAGGACGAACACCAACATGGTCGCGACGCGCTCCAGATAGGTGTCGTGCGGCATCGAGATAGGCTTGTCGGTCAACAGAAACAGCGCGGCGAGGCCAAACGCGGTCGCGGTCCAGACAATGACGGTCTGCCGCGGCGGGGAGCGCAGCGAACCGAAATTGAACACGACGAACAGCGTGCACAGAAACATCACGCCGACTTCGGGCGCAATATAGGTGAAGGCCAGCATGATCGCCGCGCTGACGATCAATTGCGGCGCGACGAAATAGTGATCCTGAAAGCGCTCGGTGAATCCGGTTTCCGAAAGCACCAGATAGAAGGCGATGGAGACGAGACCGCACGCGGCAAATGCCGGGCCGATGGCCGCAGGTATGTCGCCTGCGCGGGCGTAGATCGAAAGCACCAGGGCATCGATGAGGTAGCTGGCCGCGATCGTGGCCTGAATCTGACGGCGCTGTCCGGCGCGGCGCGACAGCACCTTGACCGTAGGTTTGGGACCTACGCCTTCCAGTTCAGCCGCAATCGGATGCGGAAAAGGCGACGCAGCGGTGCCCATGATCTCGCCGTCAATGGAACTCAGGCCGAAAAATCTACGGGGGAAGCCTTTAGGTTTGGTATCTTTTGGAACCGGCTCCGGATCGCAAAAGGGTTGCTTTTGCCCTTGTTTGGCAATGGAAATTAGCCGGATCGGGGTAACATGAGCCAATGCGCCGGACGGGGGCGGCCGGCAGTCTTGGCGCGCCGGTTCCATCGGAGCTGTTTTGTCGGCAAAGCCTTGGTAAGGTTGTCCGCGGACGGGGCCGGGCGCGAAGAGGTTATTTCTGTATTATGATACCGGTATTTTCGAATTATTGCTGCCGGCAGGCCCGACCGTTGCCGGAAAATTTCGCTCTGTGGGGTACGTCACAGATACAGTCCGCCGCTTGCGATAATTTAAAGAATCTTGCCTTTCGCATCGAACCACCAGCCAACCCAATCCGACCAACCTTGCGAGACGGCCATTGAGCGCGACACAGGCGGCTTCGGACGACGTCCTGATCGCTCGGATCGCTCAAGGCGACCGCCTCGCCATGCAGGTGCTGTATGGACGGCACCATGTCAGGGTGTTCCGTTTCGGGCTTCGTCTCGTTCGGGACGAACAGGTCGCGGAAGATCTCGTCAGCGAGGTATTCCTCGATGTGTGGCGCCAGGCTGGCAAGTTCGAAGGCCGATCCGCCGTTACCACCTGGCTGCTGGCGATTACGCGATTCAAGGCCCTGTCCGCGCTGCGGCGCCGGAAGGATGTCGAACTGGACGATGAGGCCGCCAATGCGATCGAGGATGCGTCCGACGATCCGGAAGTGGCGGCGCAGAAGAAGGGTACCAGTGAAGCGTTGCGCAAGTGCCTGACCGCATTGTCGGCGGACCACCGGGAGATCGTCGATCTCGTCTACTACCACGAGAAATCCGTGGAGGAAGTGGCTGAAATCGTCGGCATTCCGGAGAATACCGTGAAGACGCGCCTGTTTTATGCGCGCAAGAAACTGGCCGAGCTGCTGAAGGCAGCCGGCGTGGAACGAGGTTGGCCATGATGGCAGCGAGTAAGAAGATGCTGGAGCAAGAGCCCAGTGAAATAGAAATGCTGTTGCCATTTCACGCGGCCGGCACGCTGAACGCGCGCGATGCCCGCCGCGTCGAGGAAGCGCTGGCGCGCGATCCCGAGCTGGCCCGGCAATACGCCGTGATCCGGGAAGAGTATGCCGAAACCATTCATCTCAATGAAAGCCTCGGTGCGCCGTCGGCGCGCGCCATGCAGAAGCTGTTTGCGGCAATAGACGCGGAGCCGGTGCGCCAGCCGTCGGCTTCGCTTCATTTCTCCGCGCGCTTTTCGGGGTTTTTCGCGAAGCTCTCGCCGCGGACGCTGGCCTGGTCGGCGAGCCTGGGCGCGCTCGCGCTGTTGCTGCAGGCAGGAGTGATCGGCGCGGTGCTGGTCAAGAACCAGAACTCCACGTTCCAGACGGCGTCGTTGAGCACCAATGAACCCGTCACCCGCGACCTCGCAGGCGGCGCGCCGCCGCACGCGCTCGTACGGTTCGCGCCGGACGCGCGCATGACCGATATCACGGCGCTGCTCGACAACTACCAGGCCTCGATCGTCGATGGCGCCAAGGGCGGCATGTTTCGGCTGCGATTCGGCAACAGGGCGATGAGCAGGGAAGAAATCGCGGCACTGATGAGCAAGCTGCAGCGCGAGAAGATCGTCAGTCTTGCGGTGCCGACGCCCTAGGCCGCGCGGCGTTTTGAGTATGAGCGGATAGGCCGGGGTCCCCATGGTCCAAGATCGTGCGAATTGGCGGATGACCGCGCGGCGCGCGGCGTTGACCCTGATATGCGCGGCTCTGCCGCTCGTCTGTCTCGATGGATCGGCCGTTTACGCGCAAAACTTCGCACGCGCGCCCAGCATCAACATCGGGTCGCGCATTCCGGCCATCAATCCGACGATAGCGCCGCGGGTCGATCCGAACATCGCCGCCAGATCGGTGACGGCAATCGGCAGGACGTCGCCGAACCTCAGGATCCGTCCGGCCTGCGGCTCCGCCTATCGCGACGGCGACGGCCAATGCCTGGATCAGGCGGTTGTGTCGACCGATGGCGGCGGTAGCGGCGGGGCGTCGGGCAAGGGCAAGAATGGCGGTCCGCGCCGCAACGTCTTGCGGACGGCGGATGCCAACCTGCACACGGTCGCGAACGAAATCGTGGCCGAGATCGACGGCGCGCTGACCGATACGCAGGCCGACGCGATGGCGCGGCGCCACGGGCTTGCCCGTCTGCGGTCGCAGAATTTTCCGCTTGTCGGCGCCACCATCGGCCTGTTCCGCATCACCGACCGCCGCCCGGTCGAGACCGTCAGCCGCGAGTTCGCCGCGGAGGCCGGCGTTCATTCCGTGCAGGCGAACTTCCGCTATCTGCTGCAGGACCAGAAAGTTGTAGCGACCGAGGGCGATCCCGCACAATATGCGCTTGCCAAACTTCGGTTGCCCGAGGCCCATACGCTGGCGCACGGCGCCGACGTCACCGTCGCCGTGATCGATTCCGGTATCGACGTCAGGCATCCCGAACTTGCCGGTGCGGTCGCCGACAGCTTCGATGCGCTTGGCAGCAAGGAAGGTCCGCATGTCCACGGCACCGGCGTCGCGGGCGCGATCGTGGCGCATGCCCGGCTGATGGGGAGCGCGCCGGCGGCGCGACTTCTGGCGATCCGCGCCTTCGGCACCGCGCCGAACGGTACGGCAAGCACGACGTTCGTGGTGCTGAAGGGGCTCGACTACGCCGCCTCGCATGGCGCGCGGATCGTCAATATGAGCTTCGCGGGGCCGAAGGATCCGCTGATCGAACGCGGTATCGCCGCGACTGCCGCCAAGGGCATTTTGATGGTCGCAGCCAGCGGCAACGCCGGGCCGAAATCGCTGCCGCTCTATCCGGCCGCCAACGCCAATGTGATCGCCGTCAGCGCCACCGACGCTCAGGATAAATTGTTCGCGGCGTCGAATCGGGGCGCCTACATCGCCGTCGCCGCGCCCGGCGTCGACATCTTCCTGCCGGCGCCGGACGAAAAATATCAGATGACGTCGGGCACTTCGTTTTCCGCCGCCTACGTTTCCGGCCTCGCCGCCCTGATGCTCGAGCGCAATCCTGCGTTGAAGCCAGACGAGGTGCGCGCGATCCTGATGAAGACCGCCCGCGATCTCGGCCCGCCGGGCCGTGACGATCTGTTCGGCGCGGGTGAAGCGGATGCCTATGCGGCGGTCTCGGCGGTCGCCAGCGCAGCGCTGGTCGCGGCAACCGATGCGCCGACGCCTGCGGCCGTAAAAGGGCCGGACCGGGAGGACGCGCCCGCGACCCGCGCCTTGAACGCGCCGGCTGCCGCCATGGCCGCCGACAGACCGGCTGCGGCAGATCGCTCCACCGCCCGGTAAGTTCCTGCCCGAAGCCGCTTACGTTTCGATCGAAAACGGAGCGTTAGATTCCTGATTTGACGCGTTTTCCTGGCGCTTGGAAGCGCTCTGGAAGAGCCTGCCAAAAAGTCAAAAAAATTCGCTTCCGGTTTGAACGTGTGGCGGCCCTCCCGCGACAGAATAAAGGTGGGAGCGGTAATCCCTCCCCATCGAGGCTGTATTCGGCGCGAGCGCCCATCCACCCCAAGCGCCCATATGGCTTGACCCGTCCGGTTGTCCCCCCGGACGGGTCTCTCGTTTCTGGCGCCGTTTTCGATCCGTCGATCCAATGAAAAACGCTGATATCGCCCGTTCGCCCGCGCGCGCGGGACTCCGAAATGCGGCCATGGCGGCACGCGCCTTGACCGCCGGCAGGAAGGAAAGCCCCCGGGTGACTACGGCTTTTGTTCGATAATTCGCGGCCGATAGCATGGCTCGCTAGACTTTGTGAGGGTTTTCCACAAAATATCTCTGTCACGTGTGATTGATTCGTGCCGGTTGCGTCAGCGTCCGTTTTTCTCTCCTTACGGGCTGGTTCATGACACATCAACTCGACGTGGCACGCGGCCGCGATGTCGTCGCGCGCTGGTGCGCTCTTGCCGAGCAGCGCCTCGAATACCTCACCGAATTGTTCGAGACCGGCCGCTGGCGCCGCTTTCACAGCGAACTCGATTTTCTTGAAAACATCCAGGAAGCCAAGACCGCGGTCGAAACCTGGCGCGATCTTTCATCGCGCGAAGCCGCCCCCAACAACACCGCCATCGACATGGCCTGGCTCGGCCGCCCGAGGACGAAGCTGCCGCGGGTCGAGCGTTTGCCTGATCCTGTTCATCGGCCGGTGCCGGCGGCGATTGCAGCCGAACCGCCGCGATCGATCATCTCGATTGTCCCGGAAGCCGAACCCGCTCGTCCGGAAGAGGCATCCGCCGCGCCCGTGCGGGATAACACCTGGGAGCTGAGGGACATGGCCGCGGCCATAACGGAGCGCTATCCGCTGCTGCGGAACACGCTGTAGGACCTATCGCCGCACCGCGTTCGTCCCCATCACCACCTGGGAAAAGCGCTGCGTCCCTTCGGCGGAAAGATCAGGCGTAACCGGGCGGGCGTGGTCTAGCCCGACCACGGCGCCGCGCGGCGTCTCCGAGATCATGTTGTTGCTGACCAGCGCCGTCCCCGCGCCCTCGGCCACCGACACGCCGATGCCGACGAAAGCCTTGCGGATCACGTTGCCTGAGATCGAAACGTCGCGCAGATATTTGCCCCAGCCGGCGACGATCCCGAACGACGGCGCGTTCTCGATCACATTGCCTGTCACCGAGGTGTCGGCCTCGACATAGATGCCGATGCCGGCGTCGTCGTCCGGCGCGGTGCCGGTCGGGCGCTTCGGCAACAAATTGCGGATGATGTTGCCCTGCACGACCGCGAGGCGGCCGCCCTCGTTGAAATTACAGACGGAGACGCCGACCGCCGCGCCATCCACGGTGTTGTTGGCGATCACCGCGCCCTCGAAGGAAAACTCCGAATACAGCGCCACCTCGCGGACGTTGCTGACGCTGTTGCCTGATATCTGGATGTTGGCGGCCGAATTGCCGCGCACCGCGGAATAGTCGCAGTCGCGGATCCGGTTACCCCGCACGATCACGTTGCCGGCGCGAAAGGCGTTGATGGCGTTGCCATATTGCCCGGAGCCGCCGGGGCCGGCCTTGATGTCCTCGATGCGGTTGTCGGCGACCAGCGTGCCGTCGTCGCCGATCGCGGTGCGCAGGATCTCGATGCCATTGTCGCTGGTGCCGGAAATGGTGTTACGCGACACCGAGAGGCCCTGCGCGTCGAACGACAGGATCGCCGTGGTCGCCGTGTTGGTGATGATGTTGCCGCTGACGTCGCCGGAGACCTGCTCGAACCAGATGCCATTGCCGCCGCTGCCGGTGATCTCGCAATCGATGATGCGGATGTCGCGTCCACCGAGACAATGTATCAGGCCGCGCCGTGTCGGCAGCGCTATGCTGCCGCCGTCGAGCGTGATGTTGGTGAGGCCGATGTGGCCGGCGCCTTCGCCCTGAAACATCGCCGCGCCGCCGGTGAAGACCAGTCTGGTCGCCCCGCGGACGCCGATCAGCTGCGTGCCGCTTTGCAGGCGAAGCATGCCGGTGCGATAGACCCCCGGCGGCAGCGCCAGCGGCACTTGTGCGCGCGCGGCGTCGTCGATCGCGCGCTGCACGTTTTTGGTCTGGTCGTCGGGGCTGCCGGGGCGGACGCCATATTGGGTGGCATCGCGGCCGAGCGCCGACGTCAGCGGCGCGGCGCGGGCGGCGTCGGGCGACATCGCGAGCGCGCCCGCCACGCCCGCGGCCGATGCTCCGATGAGATGGCGGCGATTGACGACCATGTTCGCGGCTTCCTGCGGAAACGTCAGACGCGTGCCCGCTGCAGTGGAGTAGCGCGAAATTGCTGCTGCGCGCGGCGTGGCGGAAGGCGGAACAGGGCGATTGTTGGGGGTAGGGTTAACAGAGCGGCGAGGTGGCGCTCGACGTCATCAATACGGTGTTCCGTCCCTGTGAAAATATCCGGACGCCGAAGCGTGGAGATCGACGTCCGGATAGGTCGTCTCGTCGTTTCGCAGGCCGGCCGATCCGATCTCGAGAACGCGCGCCGGCGCGCCGGATCGGTTTTGCAGGTGATGTCCGTCGGGATCGCCGGGAAGGAAGCCCGCGCAATCCCCCGCGTGCAGGACTTCCTCGCTGCCTTCCGTGACGAGCACGACCTCTCCCTCCAGCACGTAGACGAACTCTTCCGCCTGAGTATGCCAATGCCTCTGGCTGGACCAGGCACCCGGGTCCAGCACCAGAAGATTGATGCCGATTTGCTTCAGCCCCGCCGCCATTGCCAGCCGGTGTCGGGTCTTGTTCCGGCACGGCGAGGCGAGCGGTTCCGGATAACGAGAGCCGGCCGAAACGGGTGCGCTTGCGATATCGATCTTTTTCGTCATCCCGACCTCGCGCTTTGACCAAGATATGTCAGGAAAAAACACCTGGAAATTCAGGTTTCGACGCCAAGCATGATGCCGATGTTCTGCACGGCTGCTCCCGAAGCACCTTTGCCCAGATTATCCAGACGCGCGACGAGAACCGCCTGGCCAAACTTCTCGTTGCCGAAGACACGCAACTCGAGCAGGTTGGTGTCGTTGAGAGCCAATGCGTCGAGCCGCCCCGCCTTCACCGACGGGTCGTCCGCAGGGATCACCTTTACCCATTCGGCGCCCTGGTAATGCGCCGCCAGCGCGGCCTGCAGATCGCGGGCTTTCGGCTTGCCGGGCAGGGTATCGAGATGCAGCGGTATTGAAACAAGCATACCCTTCCGGAAATTGCCGACCGACGGCACGAAGATCGGTCTGCGGGTCAGCTTGCTGTATTTTTGTAGCTCGGGAACATGTTTGTGTTCGAGGCCGAGACCGTAAAGTTCAAAGGGCGGAGCCTTCTCCGACAGATACGCTTCGATCATCGACCTGCCGCCGCCGGAATAGCCCGATACGGCGTTGACCGTTACCGGATAGTCGGCGGGCATCAGGTTGGCCTCGACCAGCGGACGGATGAGCGCAATGGCGCCGGTCGGATAGCAGCCGGGGTTGGAGACCCGCCGCGACCTCGCGATTGCATCAGGTTGCGTGGCGTCCATCTCGGGCCAGCCATAGGTCCAGCCTTCGGAGACTCTGTGTGCCGAGGAGGCATCGAGAATACGCGGGCCGCGTGCGCCAAGCTCGTCGGCGAGTGCGACAGCTTCCTTCGCCGCCTCGTCCGGCAGGCAGAGAACGACGAGGTCCACCTCCGACATCAGCGCCTTCCGCGCCGAGGGGTCCTTGCGCTTCTCCGGTGCAATGGACAGCACCTCGACGGCGTCGACTTTGGACAGTTGGTCGCGGATCTCGATGCCGGTAGTGCCGGCCTCGCCATCGATGAAGATCGCCGGCTTGATCCGGGTCTTGTCGGCGGTCCCGCCGGAGGGTTTGCCAAGAGTGGTGCCAAGGGTGGTGCTGGCCATGTGCTTTTTCCCGTAGGTGGCGAAAGGCGGTTGAGACAGCGGAGCGGAAATGAAAAAGCCGCGCTTTGGGGCGCGGCTTCAAGCGAACTCGGATGCATTCATGCAGCCGTCATCGCTCCCGCGCGTTGAGCGCCGGGCGGCGACGTCGGAGGATGGTCCTGCCAAATGCCATGGCGGATATATGCTGCGATTTATCCGGGTCGTCAAGATCGAGGCAATCAACGCAGCCGTTATTTGAGGCGGCATCCCGGCGGTCGGGCGGCGAACTAGCGATCGCGCTGTGCCCTTCGCGTTAGCTTCACCAGTTCCAGCAGCATGGCCTCGCCGGCATCGACCAGCTCTTCCAGCGTGATGCGATGCGCCGTGCCCTTGCGCCGGGAAGTTCCGCCGCGCGCCAGCAGCGGTATGTGGACGAAGGCGGCAAGGCGCGGGCTCTCCTTGGCATGAACCGCTTCATTGGCGCGCCAGCTCAGGTAATTGCAGAGATAACTCCCGGCATCGCGCGAGGCCCGGGCATCGACGCCGGTGCCCACGGCCGCGCGCAACAGTTTGGCGGTGTGCGGGCCGAACGTCGTGGCGTCGGCGCCGCCCGATATCGATCCCTTGCGCGCGTGGTTGCGATCGGCATCGGGGAAGCGTGTGGTGACGGCATTGCGTGCGCGCGTTTCGATCCGGACATGCGCGGTGCGATCGGCGAGGCCGAACATCAGCAGCGCCTGCGGGCGATGTTTGGCGATGAGTTCGGGAAGTTCCCGGTCGACCGTTGCATAGGTGACATGGAAGATGTGGCCGGTCAGTTCGACGTCGGCAAAAGCAGGCCGGCGCAGCTGCGTCAGCCGCTTCACCAGCGGCATCGTCGGGTTGAACGGCGCACCGGGAAACGGACCGAAACCGGTGACGAGGATCCGCAGTTTCTCGCTCATGTCACCTCAGCATATCCGCGATCCGGTCCGCCGCCAGCGCCGGCGTGATGCGGCCGTCGGCGACTTCGGCTTCGATCTTCTTCACTTTGGCGCGGATCGCCGGGTCGGAGCGCAGCCGCGCCATCATCCGCTGTTCCAGCATCGACCACATCCATTTGATCTGTTGCTGCCGCCGCCGTGCGGCGAATTCGCCCGACGCGTTCATCGCGGTGCGGTGATCGAGAACCTTCTGCCAGAGGTCGCCGATGCCGGCGCCGGTCAGCGCCGAATAGGTCAGGACCGGTGGATGCCAGTGCTCCGAACGGGGGCTAAGGATATGCAGCGCGCCGCGATATTCCGCCGCGGCCAGATTGGCGCGCTTGATATTGTCGCCGTCGGCCTTGTTGATTGCGATCATGTCGGCGAGTTCGACCAGGCCCTTCTTGATGCCCTGCAGCTCGTCGCCGGCACCCGGCAGCATCAGCGCCAGGAAAAAATCGGTCATGTCGCAGACCGCGGTCTCGGATTGCCCGATGCCGACGGTTTCCACCAGCACTACGTCGAAGCCGGCGGCCTCGCACAGCAGCATCGCCTCGCGGGTTTTCGCCGCGACACCGCCGAGCGTGCCGGAGGCCGGCGAGGGCCGGATATAGGCGTTGTCCGAAGCCGACAGCCGCGCCATCCGAGTCTTGTCGCCGAGGATCGAGCCGCCGGTGCGGGCGGAGGAGGGGTCCACCGCGAGCACCGCCACCTTGTGCCCGCGCTCGATCAGGAACATCCCGAGCGCGTCGATGGTGGTGGATTTGCCGACGCCGGGCGAGCCGGTGATGCCGACGCGAACGGCCTTGCCGGTAGCGGGCAGCAGCTCCTGCACCAGATCGCGGCTTGCTGCCTGATGATCGCCGCGCCGGCTTTCGATCAGCGTGATGGCGCGGGCCAGCGCCGCGCGTTGTCCGGCGCGCAGCTCTTCGCTGAGCTTGCCGATGTCGAGCTGGCTACGGCCGGTCATCGCGCATCGTCATCGTCGCCCTTGGGCCGTACGCCACCAAAGATCCTTGTTCCTTCCGGTGTCAGATACGGCTTCAGGGTGTCCCACGGCACGAACGCGGCATATTCGCCTTCGGCATAGGGACCGACCGCATAGGGCGGATAGTGAAAGGTCAGGCCGGAGCTCTTGCCCGCGTCGGTCGACGGCGCCAGCGTCACCGCGCCGATCTTGAGCAGTTTGGGCTCGACGCCCTTGTACCACTCGGCCGTGGCGGTATCGCTGGTGTCGCGTTTCTTCTTCTCGCTGTTCAGCGACACGATCACGGCCTTGCGCATCGCCGTCATGGTCGGGCCGTTATCGGCGGTTTCGATGAAGAAGGGGCGGATGCTGATGCGCTTCTTGGCGGCTGAATTCCACAGGACGCTATTGATGTCCGAATTGGGATGCGCGCCGCCGGTGTTCATGTAATCGGACCTGACGACGCTGACATAATGCCCGTCGACCACGGAGCGGACGCTGTATTTGCGCTCAAAAGTCCAGGCGCCGTCGCGAAACATCACCGGGTCCTGCTTGCGCGAAGCTGCCGCGTCCGCGGCATTCTTTTCCATCCACTTCTTGCCTTCGGCGAGACAGTCGGCGGCCAGCGCGGGATCGGCCTTGATCTTGTCGTCGAGCAGGACGCTGGCGTCGATGTTCTTGTTCTTGATCGCGGCGTCGGGCTTGGGTTCGGCGGCAAATGTCGCGGCCGCTGCAACGCAGGTGAGCGCGCCGATGAAGCCTATCCTGCGGGCGAACGAGAGGGATGCTGCGGGGCGCAAGGGAAATCCTTTAGGGGGGCCGGCGCTACGCCGCCGCCTCGCTATGGCCGAGCCGCGCATTGAGCTTGTGGATCAGCTCTTCGGCGGCGTCCGCGATCACCGTGCCCGGCGGGAAGATCGCCTCGGCGCCGGCCTTGTACAGCGCATCGTAATCCTGCGGCGGCACCACGCCGCCGATGATGATCATGATGTCGTCGCGGCCCTGCTTCTTCAGCGCGGCCTTCAGTTCCGGCACCGCGGTGAGATGGGCTGCCGCGAGCGACGATAGCCCGAGAATATGCACGTCGTTCTCGACCGCCTGCCGCGCCGCTTCCTCGGCAGTGGCGAACAGCGGCCCGATATCGACGTCGAAGCCAACATCGGCAAATGCCGAGGCGATCACCTTCTGGCCGCGGTCGTGGCCGTCCTGGCCGATCTTGGCGACCAGAATGCGCGGCCGGCGGCCCTCGGCGTCTTCGAACGCATCGATCAGCGCCTGCACTTTCTCGACCCGATTGGACATGGTGGCCGCCTCCCGCTTGTAAACGCCGGTGATGGATTTGATCTCGGCGCGGTGCCGCCCGAACACCTTTTCCATCGCGTCCGAGATTTCGCCGACGGTGGCCTTGGCGCGCGCGGCATCGATGGCCAGCGCGAGAAGGTTGCCGTTGCCTTCGCCGGCACTGCGGGTCAGTGCCGCCAGCGCGTCGTCGACGTCCTTCTGGTTGCGCTCTTTTCTCAGCCGCGACAGCTTGTCGATCTGCAGCCGCCGCACAATGGAGTTTTCCACCTTCAAGACGTCGATCGGCGCTTCGTTGGTTGGCTTGAACTTGTTGACGCCGATCACCGCCTGCTTGCCGGCGTCGATCCGGGCTTGGGTCTTGGCGGAGGCTTCCTCGATCCGCAGCTTTGGCACGCCGGCCTCGATCGCTTTCGCCATGCCGCCGAGCGCTTCCACCTCCTGGATATGACCCCAGGCCTTGGCGGCGAGATCGCGGGTCAGCCGCTCGACATAATAGGAGCCGCCCCAGGGATCGATGATGCGGGTGGTACCGCTTTCCTGCTGCAGGAACAGTTGGGTGTTGCGCGCGATGCGGGCCGAGAAATCGGTCGGCAGCGCCAGCGCCTCGTCGAGCGCATTGGTGTGCAGCGACTGGGTGTGACCCTGGGTTGCAGCCATCGCCTCGATGGTGGTGCGCATCACGTTGTTGTAGACGTCCTGCGCAGTCAGCGACCAGCCCGAGGTCTGGCAATGCGTGCGCAGACTGAGCGAGCGCGGGTCCTTCGGATTGAATGGCGTCAGCAGCTTGGCCCACAACAGCCGCGCCGCGCGCATTTTTGCCACCTCCATGAAAAAATTCATGCCGATTGCCCAGAAGAACGACAGCCGCGGGGCGAAGCGGTCGACGTCGAGGCCGGCGGCAAGCCCGGCGCGGAGATATTCGACGCCGTCCGCCAGCGTATAGGCGAGTTCGAGGTCCTGCGTCGCGCCGGCTTCCTGCATGTGATAGCCGGAGATCGAGATGGAGTTGTATTTCGGCATCTTCTGCGAGGTATACGCAAAGATGTCGGAGATGATCCGCATCGAGGGCGCCGGCGGATAGATGTAGGTGTTGCGCACCATGAACTCTTTCAGAATGTCGTTCTGAATGGTGCCCGACAGTTTCTCCGGCGGCACGCCCTGTTCCTCGGCGGCCGCGACGAACAGCGCCAGGATCGGCAGCACCGCGCCGTTCATGGTCATCGACACGCTCATCTGGTCGAGCGGGATGCCTGAAAACAGCGTGCGCATGTCGTAGATCGAATCGATCGCAACCCCGGCCATGCCGACATCGCCGGTGACGCGCGGATGGTCGGAATCGTAGCCGCGGTGGGTGGCAAGATCGAACGCGACGGACAGGCCCTTTTGCCCGGCGGCGAGGTTGCGGCGATAGAACGCGTTGGAATCCTCCGCCGTGGAGAACCCGGCGTATTGCCTGATGGTCCAGGGCTGGTTGACATACATCGTGGGGTAGGGGCCGCGCAGATAGGGCGCGATGCCCGGCCAGGTCTCGAGGAAATCGATGCCTTCGAGATCGGCTTCGCTGTAGCCGGGTTTTACCAGGATGCCCTCGGGCGTCAGCCACGGCTCGGCGCCGCCGGCCGGTTGGGCCGGAGCTGTCTTCTCAAAGGCGATATTCGCAAAGTTCGGTATGCGGCTCATGGTTTCCATCATAGCACATGCGACCCCCGGGGGTCGCTATCCCTAATCATGGTCCGGATGCTGGTGGTTGACGATCCCTGAAAGCTTCTCCGCCCCGTAGTTCTGCAGCGTGGTCTGGCTCGGCAGGTTGGCGATGCCGACCACCCAGCCAAGCCGGGATTCCGAGCCATATTGCAGCGTCGGTATCACCCGGTCGGGGCGGTCGAAGGCGCCGGTCATGATCTCGATCCGGGGGCCGTCGATGCGGCGGAAGCTGAGCGGCGTGCCGCAACCGGCGCAGAAGTCGCGCTCGGCGATGGAGGAGGAGCGGAACGCGGCCGGCTTGCCGCGGGTCCAGGCAAAATCGGAGTGCTCGATGTCGGCGAAGGACGCGAACGGCGCGCCGGAGGCCTTCTGGCACATCCGGCAATGACAGATGCTGACCTTCACCGGTGGCGCCGCCACCGCAAAGCGGATGGCGCCGCATTGGCAGCCGCCGGTCAGAACGGGTTTTGTCGCCGATGTCATGCTCACTCCGTCAGCCGATGGGCCTCCTGCAGCACGGTTAGCGCGTCGCCGCCGGCCATGACAAAATCATTGACGCCGGCGGCGCGGAACACGGCTTCCTGTTCGCCCGGGCGGCCTGCCAGATAGATATGCTTGGCGCCCGCGGCTTGAAGTGCCCCGGCCGCCGCGGTGGCGCGTCCGGCATAGACCTTGTCGGACGAGCACAGGCAGGCCAGTGCGGCGCCGGAGGCTTTGAACGCGGTGGAAAGCGCCGCCGGATCGGTAAAGCCTTCGGTATCGACGGCTTCGATGCCGCCGGTCTCGAAGAAGCTTTTTGCAAAGGTCGCGCGTGCGGTGAAGTCGGCCGCTGTGCCGAGATTGGCGAGAAAGATTTTTGGCCGCGCGCCTTTGTCTTTCTGGATTTGATCCGAGCGGTCGCGCAAGGCTTCGAACGGGGCGGCCAGCCGCATCGGTGGCAGCGCGTCGAATTTGAATTTTGCTTCCCCATACGGCGCCAGCACAACCGGCTTTGCGGCAAGCACCGCGACTTGGGCCTCATGCAGATTGGGGAACTCTGTGGCGCCGGTCAGCACTTCCTTGCGGCGGGCGATATTTTGTTGGCGCACGGCCCGCGTTGCCGCGACCTTGCGCTGGATCAGATTTTGCTCAAGCGAAGCAAATACGCCGCCCGCGTTCTCGCTCTCCTGGAACAGTGACCAGGCGGCTTCGCAGAGCTGTTGCGTCAGGCTTTCGATTCCGCCCGAGCCGGCCGCCGGATCGGATACTTTGGCCAGATTGGATTCCTCCAGCAGCACCAGTTGCGTGTTACGCGCCACGCGCCGCGCGAACGGATCGGGCAATCCGAGCGCCAGCGTATGCGGCAGCACAGTGATCGCGTTGGCGCCGCCGAGCCCTGCGGAGAAGGTCGCGATCGTCGCGCGAAGCATGTTCACGTAGGGGTCGCGCTGCGTCAGCATCCGCCATGCGGTGTCGGCGGCGACGAAGATCGGCCTGGGCGTGAGGCCGCAAGCCTGCTCGATCCGTGCCCACAACAGCCGCAGCGCGCGGAATTTGGCCAGCGTCAGGAACTGATCGGCATCGGCAGAAAGCCGCGCATAGATCATGCCTTGCGCATCCCCAAGCGCCACGCCGGCGCCCTCCAGCGCGCGCAGATAGGCGACGCCGGTCGCCAGCACGAACGCC
>NZ_JADGRI010000199.1 GCF_017881085.1 Bradyrhizobium sp. | reverse complement strand
GTTGCCAAGCACGGTGCGCCACGGCAACAGCGCATGGCTCTGGAAGATCACGGCGCGGTCGAGGCTGGTGCCCTCGATGGCCTGCCCGTCGACGATCACGGTGCCTTCACTCGGCTGGTCGAGGCCGGCCAGAATGTTCAAGACCGTGGTCTTGCCGCAGCCGGAATGTCCGATCACGCAGCCGAACTCGCCGCGCGCCATCGACAGCCAGAGATCCTCGAATACCGCGATCTCGCCGCCATCAGCGCCGGGATACCGCCTGGCGATGCCTTCGATGGAGATGAATTTGTCGGTCATCGCGTCATTCCGGAAACGTGACCATGTGGGTGAACCGCGCCAGGATCTGGTCGAGCAGCATGCCGACGAAGCCGATCAGCAGAATGGCGATGATGACGTTGGTGATCGAGAGGTTGTTCCACTCGTTCCAGACGAAGTAACCGATGCCGGTGCCGCCGACCAGCATCTCGGCGGCGACGATCACCAGCCAGGCGATGTCGATCGAGATCCGCATGCCCGTGAGAATCGTCGGCGCGGCCGCCGGCAGAATCACGGAGAAGGCGCGCCGGATGGTGCCGACTTCGAGCGTGCGCGCGACGTTGATCCATTCCTTGCGCACGGCAGCGACGCCGAACGCGGTGTTGAGCAGCATCGGCCACACCGAGCAGATGAAAATGACAAAGATCGCCGACAGCCCGGAATCCTTGATGGTGTAAAGCGCCAGCGGCATCCAGGCGAGCGGCGAGATCGGCTTCAGGATCTGGATGAAGGGATCGAGCGCCTTGTTGATCAGGGACGACATCCCGATCAGGAAGCCGAGCGGGATCGCGACGATGACGGCGAGAAGATAGCCCAGGCCGACGCGCGCGATGGAATAGCCGAGCTGGATGCCGAGGCCTTTGTCGTTCGGGCCGTTGTCGTAGAACGGCCGCTTGAGGTGCTCCCACAATTTGGCACCGACATCGAGCGGGCCCGGCATCACCGACTTGCCCTGCGTCGCGGTCAGCCCCATCAGCCTGGCGTATTCGGGGCTCATGGTGGCGACGGCACCGGTGCCGCGCGTGGCAAGGTGCCAGATGCCGATAAAGGCCAGGAACAGCGCGACCGACAAGATCGCCGCGCGGAGACGCAGCGATGCGGTCATGACGCACGGCTCCTCGACGAGTCGTCCCGGCGAAAGCCGGGACCCATACGCCGTGACGTCTCGTTGGGCAATTTGGCAGCGACCTTCTTCATCAACCAAGGCCGGTGGTTATGGGTCCCGGCTTTCGCCGGGACAACGGATGAGAATGTGTCCGCGCCGTCACCTCACGACGCCTTCCTGATCTTGAAGCTGTTGACGTAATCCTCGGGTTTCGTGGGATCGAACGTCCTGCCCATCACGGAGAACGACTTGTAGGACGTCGCCGGCGGCGTCAGGCCCATCTCGGTCATCAGCTTGGCCGTGTCGGTGGCGAGGTAGACCTGTTCGGCAACTGCCTTGTAATCGACATCGCCCTTGATCTGGCCCCAGCGCTTCATCTGGGTGAGCATCCAGACCGCGAAGGATTGCCAGGGGAACGGATCGAAATCGACGCGCTTGGCGTCCGTCTTCACCCCGCCCAAGCCGTCGGCATAGGTCCCGGTCAGCACCTGCTCCAGCACGGTGACCGGCGCGTTGATGTAGTTCGCGGGCGCGATGGCCTCCGCGATCTCTTTGCGGTTCTCCGCCTTCGACGCGTAGGCGGTGGCGTCGACGATCGCGCGCGTCAGCGCGGCAAAACTGTTCGGCGAGGTCGCGATGAATTCCCGGCTCGCCGCAAACGTGCAGCAGGGATGGCCGTCCCAGATTTCCTTGGACAGCATGTGCATGAAGCCGACGCCGTCATAGATCGCGCGCTGGCAGATATTGTCGGGCGCGAGGAAACCGTCGATATTCTCTGCGCGAAGATTGGCGACCATTTCCGGCGGCGGCACCGATCGCAGCTGCACATCGGTATCGGGATCGAGGCCGTTTTCGGCGAGATAATAGCGCAGCAGGTAATTGTGCATCGAATAGTCGAAGGGAATGGCGAACTTCATGCCCTTCCAGTCCTTGGGGTCGCGCTTGTCCTTGTGCTTGATCGCGAGCGTAATGCCCTGCCCGTTGATGTTCTCGATCGCCGGCACCGTGAATGGAACCGCATTCGCGCCGAGGCCGAGCGAAATCGCGATCGGCATCGGCGCCAGCATATGCGCCGCGTCGTATTCCTTGTTCAGGGTCTTGTCGCGGATCACCGCCCAGCCGGCGGTCTTGACCACCTCGACGTTGAGGCCATGCTTGGCATAGAAACCGAGCGGTGCGGCCATGATGATGGGCGTGGCGCAGGTGATCGGAATGAAGCCGACTTTCAGGTCTTTCTTCTCCGGCGCGCCTGCGTCGGCAAATGCCTCGGTCGCGGTCTTGATGGGGAAGAATTGCGAGATCGCGGCGAGCGCGGTCGACGCGCCGACCGATTTCAGGAAGGCCCGGCGCGCGATGTCATTCGGAAACATCTCGCGCATGACAGCCGAAGCAACGACGCTCTCGTAACGCTTCTCCTCCGAGGGCGCCGGCTCGCAACGCAGCGACGGCGCCGCAGAATCATGTTCTTCGGCGGAGCGATGCTGGCCACACACGCAGCCCGTTCGCGAAAGTTTGCGGTCAGCGTCAAACGGATCGTCGAAGGTGGACATGCCCCATTCCCTTATCTGTGCCGAAAAGCAGGCTTCGGCGGATCACCGTCCGGCCGCGTGAACGCGGCCGGACGGTGAAAAAACATGCACGATCTATGCCGCTTTTTCGGTCAGCCTGGCGTCCGTGGGCAGACCTTCCTCGATCGGCAGCGAGGGATCGCGCGACCATTCGTTCCACGATCCGAAGTACATCCGCACATCCTTCACGCCTGCGTTCTTCAGCGCGAGGAAGGTGTTCGATGCCCGCGCGCCCTTGAAGCAATAGAGGTAGACCGGGGTGCTCTCGGAAATGCCGACGGTCGCGCATTCCGCCAGGATCTCGTCCTTGGACTTGAAGCGCGGCCCTTCTCCGGTCGGCTTCATCATGCGGTACCATTCCAGCCAGACGGCGCCGGGAATGCGGCCCTTGCGCGGGCAGAAATCCTTGCCGTAGGGCGAGGAGCTTTCGCCGATCCACTCGTCGACGTCGCGCACGTCGAGCAGCGCGACGCCGGGCTTGCCGACCGCCGCCAGCATGGTCTTGGCGTCGATCAGGATGTCGCCGGCTTCGGGCACGATGGCAAAGGACGCCGCCGCCGGCTTCGGCACGGCGGTCGTGACCGGCAGGCCCGCGGCGGCCCATGCGTCGAAGCCGCCATGCAGCACCTTGACCTTGGGATAGCCGAGCATGGTGAGGAGGTAATAGCCGCGGCAGGACTGGCCGAAGCCGGAATTCATCGACTGCTCGTAAATGACGGCGGTTTCCTTCCCGGACAGTCCGGCCTTGCCGAACGCGTCGGCGAATTTCGTCTTCAGCTCCTGCATGCCTTCCGGCGTCGAGGTGGCGAGATAGGTGAAGATCTCGTGCACGTTGACGGCGTTCGGGAGGTGCCCGGCGGCATAGGCGTCGGGGTTTCGCGTGTCGATGATCACGCAGGGTTCTTTCGAGATGAGATCGGCGAGTTCGCTGGCAGAAATCAGTACGTCCGTCATGGCAGGCCTCTCCTGTTGTGGTTGAAGGTTAGGGTGGATCCGGGATCGGTTGAAAACTCAAATGTCGGCCAGCATCTTCCGCAGCTGCTTGGTGGCCGGCGTGACGATGGCGACGAAATAGGCCTCGCGCAGCCTGCGCTGGGCGCGATGGCTCATCAGGTAACCGCGCGCGCCGCAATGAAGCATCGCGGCATGCGCGGCGGCGACGCTGGCGTCGCCAGCCTTGAGCCGAAGCTCGACGACCGTGCGCCAGTAATCGTCGTCCGTGTTGTAGGGGTCGCGCGCCAGTTCCATGGTCTGCGCTTCGAGGGAGGACAGCGCTTCCTGAAAGTCAGTCGGCTGTTGCGGCAGGAAGCGGTTGACGTGGCCGAGCGAGCCGTCGACTTCCTTCATGATCGCGATGCAGTCCCTGATCAGCCCGATCGCCATGCCGGCCTGTAGTAGAATAAAACCGGCGCGGATCTTCTTCACGAATGGGCCGGCGGGGTCCGCCAGGATCAAGACGTCGGGAACGAAAACGTCACGGAACTGCACGCCATAGGTGCCGGTGCCGTCCATTGCGAGGAATGGCTTGCATGGCTGCAGCGTGATCCCGGGGTCCGAACAGTCGGCGAGAAACATCACGATCGCGCCCGGTCTGTCCTCAACCTCGAAAATGGTGCCGAAGAAATGGTCGCGACCGAGATTCGATACCCAGGGCAGCGCGCCGCGCACGACGTAGCCGCCCTCGACCTTGCGGCCCCTCAATTTCAGCTTCTCGATGCCGAAGAAGCTCTTCATCGGATTGGAAAGCCCGGTGCCGCCGAGCACCCTGCCCGCCGCGACATCGTCGGCGAAACTCGCAAGCGCCGGATTGGGCGAATTGAACGCATACCAGGCCAGCGTGTTCTGGCACCACGCCATGAAGGCGGTGGCGCCGCAGACCTCGCCGATCGCCGCCATCGACCGGATGGCGCCGCCGAGATCGGCCGCGCCGTTGTTCGGCCGATGGCTGCCCCAGGCGCCGGCATCGCCGAAGCGCCGAAGCAATTCGGCCGGATAGACCGAGCCGCTGTCGATCGCGGAGGCCAGCGGCGCCAGCTCCCGGCGCGCGATCGCAGCGACCGCATCGGTGATCTCCGTCGCCGAAAGATCGCTCTTCTCGTCAACCGCGAAACGCGATGCGGCCACTGGGTTCATCACACTCTCCGAACGAAGCGTTTTGGAAGGGGCAACATGGTTGGCGGCGGCTACGCGCTGACCTCGAGATTCACCGGGCGCGTAAAGGTGTTGGCGACCGGCGACCACTTCTTGACGTGCGCCACCAACGCGTCGATCTCGGCCTTGGGAACGCCTTCGCATTCCATGTCGACCTTGACCCGCACATCGGTGAAGCCGACCGGCTTCTCGCTGACGTCGCCGGTGCCCCACACGGCCGTGATGTTGAGGTCGCCTTCGAGCTCCAGTTCGAGCTTGTTGACGACCCAGCCGCGATGCACGGCGTTGGCGTGCAGGCCCACCGCAAGACAGGAGCCGAGCGCGGCCAGCGAAGCCTCCGACGGATTGGGCGCGGTGTCGTCGCCGAGCAGGCCCGGCGGTTCGTCGACGATGTAGGGCGCAAGGTTGCGGATATAGTTGGCGTGGCGGAACTTGCCCTCGGCCACCGTCTTGCATTTCAAGGTCTTGATGACCTTCGGATTGGCCTTGCCGTTCTCGATCAGCTTCTCGAGGCCTTGCCGGTCGATGGGGGCAAGGCAGCCTGTAAGCACTGTTTTTTGAGCGACCGCAGTCATCTATTTTCTCCCTAGGGGCAGGATACCGAACGGTCTGTTTCCTGCACGAAGCGTGCCAGAGCGGCTGCCGGGGAAAACACGAAGTCCTGAAGCCGCTTAGCGCGCCCTGCCCTGGAATCGGTCAGCCGCGATTTGCTCAATCGCGATGCAGTTGCCGTTGACCCGTGATTATCTTGCGCGCAGTTGCGAGAGGCGAGCAGCCGATGAAGATGTCACTTGATGATTGCGGCGCAGTTCGATTAACGTGGCCCGCATGGGCAAATCATCCACGAAGAAACGGGTCGTCGCGGACAACAGCGCCGGCGGCGACGAAGAGTCCGCGCGGGGGCGTTTGCTCAGCGCGGCGACGCGGCTGTTCTGCAAGAACGGAATCAACGCCACCGGCATCGACGCCATCATCAATGAAGCCGGCACCGCCAAGACCACGCTCTACAAATTGTTCGGCTCGAAAACCAATCTCGTGCAGGCGGTGCTGGAGAGCGAAGGCAAGCAGTGGCGCGAATGGTTCATCGCCTCGGTCGAGGCCGGCGGCGGCAGCGCCCAGACAAAGCTGGCGCGAATCTTTCCGGCGCTGAAGGACTGGTTTCGCGAGGAACGTTTCTATGGCTGCCCCTTCATCAACGCGGTCGGCGAGCACGACAAGGATCTGAAGCAATTCCGCGCCATCGCGATGAAGCACAAGAAGGTCGTGCTGGCCTACATCGGAAAACTCGCCGGCGAAATGGGCGCGGCGGAGCCGGAAATGCTGGCCCATCAGCTCGGCCTTCTGATCGACGGCGCCATCGTCGCCGCGATGGTGTCGCGCGATCCCGGCGTCGCGGATACCGCCGGCCTTGTCGCCTGCTCGCTGTTGCCGCCGTCAAAGCTGAAGAAGCCGAAGCGCGCAGGCAACGCGCCGGCGGAGCTGATGGCGGTGTGAGCTTGCGCTTACCTCTCTCCGCTTGCGGGGAGAGGGAGAAACATTACCGCCTTTCCAGCACACCCGTTTCCAGCCGGTCGAGCTGCGCGGCCAGATCGCCCTCGACGTCGCCGACCTTCATGGTGATGACCCGGTAGTCCCGCGCCTCCAGCCACGCCTGCCGCCCGGCGCGATCTCTTGCGATGGCCTCGGTCTCCTCCGAATTGATCAGTTCGATCGCGATGCGATGCACGAACGAGACGAAATCCGGAATGTGGCGGCCGACCGGGGTCTGGCGCTTGAACTGGCCGGCGAAGCGGCGGTCGGAGGTCAGGGCCTGCCACAGGATGCGCTCGGCATCGGTCGGGTTTCTCCGCAGCAGCCGCGCCAGTCCGCGCACGGTGCCGCTCTCCGATGGCAGCGCGCCCTGCCCGTGCTCGGCGAGCAGTGCGCGCAGCCGCGTAGCCTGCGCGCCGTCGAGCACGCCGCCCTTGGCCGGACCCTTGCGCCCCTCGGCGATCGCCATCACCACGCCGTGCAGCGTGTGCATGTCCTGCTTGGTCGGGTCCATGCGGGTGAAGATGTTGCGCAGATTGACCAACATGGTCTCGCGCTTCTCCGCCGGGCGCAGGAATTCGACCCGGTCGAGCTCGCGCACGAGGTTGTCGAAGAAGGCCTGCATCTGGTGCTGCGAGGCGGGCTCGGAGCGCTCGGGCATCGCGAACGGCAGCGCGCCCGCGGTCTGCAGCTTGAACCATTCATAGCCGATCAGGAGCACCGCCTGCGCCAGATTGAGCGAAGCAAAGCCGGGATTGACCGGAAAGGTGATGATGCGGTTGGCGAGCGCCACTTCCTCGTTCTGCAGTCCGTAGCGCTCGCGGCCGAACAGGATTCCGACCGTGCCGCCGCCCTTGAACTCGCCGGCCATCTGCTGCGCGGCGGCCTCCGGCGCCACCACCGGCTTGGCCTGGTCGTGGGCGCGGGCGGTGGTCGCGAACAAAAGGGTACAGTCAGCGACCGCCTGCTCCACCGTGTCGAACAGCTCCACACGTTCCAGGATATGGTCGGCCCCGGAAGCCGCCCGCTGCGCGCTGATGTTCGGCCAGCCATCGCGCGGGTTGACGATGCGCAGCCGCGTCAGGGCAAAATTGCCCATCGCGCGCGCGGCCATGCCGATGTTCTCTCCGAGCTGCGGCTCGACCAGAATCACGACGGGTCCGGTCAGCTCAAAGCCTGATTTGGTCTTGTCGGTGCCCGAACCGGACATCTCACTTCACTTTCTGGTTCAACATCTGGAGGTTCTGAATCGGGCTCCGAAGAGCCTCTTTCAACGCCTTACGTCTTGACCAGCACTCGATGGCCGGACCGGCGGCGTTTCTCATGCAATATAATCGGCTTAGCAACGCTTCATGGTTTTCGGTTGAAACCTCAGGTAGGACAGCTTGCGCGCGTTCGCCTTTCGGATACGGTATCAATCACAAATAAAACGAAGCTGCAAAACGGACCCACGGGCTGGCGCAACGGCTCGGGGATTATGGGGAGGCTGACATGCGCCGCAGATGGTCACTGGCGATCGTCGGAGCTTTGCTGATTCTGGCCGGCGGCGTGCTGGCCTGGCTGACGCAGACCGCTGATGGCATCCGGATTGAGGATATCCGCTTTCCGGGCGCCAAGGGCAACACCATGAGCGCCCTGCTCTATATCCCCAAAAACGCCACCGCGCAGACCCCCGCCCCCGGCATCCTGGCCGTGCACGGCTACATCAATTCGCGCGAAACCCAGGACGGCTTTGCCATCGAATTTGCCCGCCGCGGCTATGTGGTGCTGGCGCTCGACCAGACCGGCCACGGCTACAGCGATCCGCCGGCCTTCGCCAACGGCTTTGGCGGGCCCGACGGGCTCGCGCATCTGCGCAGCCTCGACTTCGTCGACAAGAACAATATCGGCCTCGAAGGCCACTCGATGGGCGGCTGGACCGTGCTGGCGGCCGCGGCCACGATGCCGAACGACTACAAGTCGATGGTGCTGGAGGGCTCGTCCACCGGCAAGCCGTTCGCCGCCGACGGCACGCCGGCCTGGCCACGGAACGTTGCGCTGGTGTTCGCGCAATACGAGGAATTTTCCAATTTGATGTGGGGCGTCGAACGGGCCCGCGATGTCACCCAGAGTCCAAAACTGTGGGCGATGTTCGGCACGCAGGGCCCGGTTGTATCAGGCAAGGTCTATGGCGACATCGCGCAGGGAACGGCGCGGGTACTCTATACGCCCGCGATCACCCATCCGGACGAGCATATTTCGCATCAGGCGATCGGCTACAGCCTCGACTGGTTCGCCAAGACCTTGCAGGGCGGCACGCCGCGGCCGTCGGACGACCAGATCTGGTTCCGCAAGGAAATCGGCACGCTGATCGCGCTGGCCGGTTTTGTCGCGTTGCTGCTCGGGGTGTTCGACGGCCTGCTCGAGGCGCCCGCGTTTTCCCACCTGCGTCTACCCGAGATTGCCGACGGCACGGTGCCGGCGCCGACCGCGGCCTCCGGCCGGCGCTGGACCGCCGCGTTCATCCTGTCCGCCTTTATCCCGGCGCTGACCTACTACCCGGCCTTCGCGCTGGGCGGCACGTTCGTCACGCCATCGGCCTGGCTGCCCCAGGGCATCACCAACCAGATCATGGTCTGGGCCATCATCAACGCGCTGATCACGCTGGCCCTGATGCCGTTCGCACCCAAGCGCGCCTCGCGAGGCGGTATCATCGGGCCGTCGGCCCTGATCGCGCTGCTGACAATCATTGTCGGCTACGCCGTGCTGTGGCTGGCCGACCTTGCCTTCAAGATCGATTTCCGGTTCTGGATCGTCGCGCTGAAGCTGATGAGCGCCAAGCAGTTCCTGATCTTCCTGATCTATCTCGTCCCGTTCACGGCGTTTTTCGTCATCGCCCTGCACGTGCTGCACCGGAATTTTTCCACTATGGGTGCTGGGCGCGGCGCACTTTATGTCACCAACATCCTGGCCCTGACGCTTGGCTTTATCGTGCTGCTGGTCCTGCAATACGGCACGCTGTGGCTGTCCGGCAAACTGTTCAACCCGCTGCCCGATCCCGGCTTCGTGCCGCTTTCCACCATCGTCGCCATCCAGTTCGTGCCGCTGCTCGGGATTTGCGCCATTATCGCGACCTTTACCTGGCGACGGACCGGCTCCAGCCTGCCCGGCGCCCTGATCTGCGGGCTGTTCGTGAGCTGGTACGTTGTCGCGGGCACCGCCACGCAGGCGGCGTTCTAAAGATCGACTGAAACTGCATGGCGCCTTGGCTTTCGCCTTGGCGCGTGCGGTGCTATAGCGCGGATGCATCACCCCTCCGTCCACCGCGCTATCCAAAAAGGCCCGATCTCCATGGCAAAAATCAAGGTGACCAACCCCGTCGTCGAACTCGATGGCGACGAGATGACCCGGATCATCTGGCAGTACATCAAGGACAAGCTGATCACTCCGTTCCTCGATATCAACCTGATGTATTTCGACCTCGGGATGGAATACCGCGACAAGACCAACGACCAGGTCACCGTGGACGCCGCCAACGCCATCAAGAAGGTCGGCGTCGGCGTCAAATGCGCCACCATCACCCCCGACGAGGCCCGGGTGAAGGAATTCGGCCTGAAGGAGATGTGGAAATCGCCGAACGGCACCATCCGCAACATCCTCGGCGGCGTGGTGTTCCGCGAACCCATCATCTGCAAGAACGTGCCGCGGCTGGTGCCGGGCTGGACCAAGCCGATCATCATCGGCCGCCACGCCTTCGGCGACCAGTACCGCGCCACCGACTTCAAGTTTCC
>NZ_JADGRI010000198.1 GCF_017881085.1 Bradyrhizobium sp. | reverse complement strand
TCCCAGGTCCAGGCGCTGCGCGGCTGTTGCAGCACGTTCCAGTAGCTCAAGGCAATGGCGTCGGGGTCGAGCATCGAATCCGGGCGGTCGGGGGCTTCCGCGCGCGCGGCGCTGCGGATGCCGCCGTCGATGACGAAATGCGCGACGTGAACGCCCTGCGGCGCCAATTCGCGCGCCATGCTTTGCGCCAGCCCGCGCAGCGCGAACTTGCCCATCGCGAACGGTGCGGATTGCGGATAGCCCTTTACGCTGGCCGACGCCCCCGTGAACAGGATCGCACCGTGTCTGTTGGGCAGCATGCGCTTGGCCGCCTGCTGCGCCACCAGGAAGCCGCCGAAGGCGCTCACCGCAATCGCCTGCGATACATCCGCCGGCACCAGGTCGGTGAAGGCGCCGCGCGCTCGCCCGCTGGCATTATAGACCACGAGATCGGGTACGCCGATCTCGCGCTCCACCAGTCCGAACAGGCGCTCGACCTCGTCGGCGTCGGTGGCGTTGCAGGCAAAGGCGCGGGAGCCGGTCTCGGCGCACAGCGCGCCGAGCTTCTCGATCTGCCGTGCGGCGAGCGCGACGCGGATGCCCTGCCTGGCGAACAGCCGCGCCAGCGATGCGCTCAGGCCTTCGCCGGCGCCGACGATCAGGGCGATTTTGTATTTGGGTATTTCCATGAGCCTCTTCCTTTCCTGATCCTTTGCTGACGCGTTCAGCCGCGCAATCCGGCAAGGCAGCCCGCTTGTTCCAGAACCGGATCGAGCGCGGCCTTGTCGGCAGCTTCGGCATATTTGGCGCGCAGCATCGCAAGCGAGCGCGCGTGATATTTTTGCGGCTTCTGGGTCCAGATATTATTGCCGAGCGTGACGCTGAATTCTCCCTTGGCTTCGGCCAGCGCCTTCTCGTTGGCGCAGGTCCAGGGCATGAACTGCGCGCCAACCTGCTGCTGCAGGATCGGCATCAGGGTCGGCGCCAGCGCCGGCCATGCCTCGAACGCGCCTTCCGCCCTCGGCCACAGCATGCGATGCACCCAGTCCAGCACATGCGGCGCGCCGCCGCCGATCAGCCCGCCCGCGGTCGGATCGGTCCACATTTCATAGATCTGCCCCCAGAGACCGAAATCGCCATAGGCCGGCCTTCCGCCGAACAGATAAGGCCGCGTCGCCAGATGGGCATCCAGCAGTTCCAACATGCCGATAAAACCGGCCTCGATCTGCGGCGCGGTCACTTCGTTGGAGCCGACGAACCACACCCGATCGACCATGCGGGCGCGGACCTGGCCGGCGAAGGCCTGGTGCTTCTCTTCGTCGGCCGCAGGTCCGCGCATCCGCGCGATGCGGCCGGCGGACGAGATCTGGTCGACGTCGCGGGCCCAGCGGTAGTGGAACATCCACTTGTTGCCCCATTCGTCGCCAAATTCCTCGATCAACGCCGAGACGAAGCGCGCGATCGCGTCGTCGGGGTGGATCGAAGGCTCCGGAAAAAGCTTCTCCATCGCATCGATGATCGGGGTGGAATCCTGGATGCCAGCGCCCTCGGGCGTCACCACCAGCGGGATGATCGGCATTTTCGCGTATTTCTCGAATTCGGCCTGGTTCGCCGCGTTGCGCAAGACCCATTGATGCGGAATGGCTTTGTAGCGAAAATAGGAGCGCACCTTGACCGAGTAGGGCGACATCTCGGCGCCGATGATGCGATAAGCTTCCGCCATGGGGCGTTCCTCCGGATATGCCTTGTGACGGCTTTATCGCCTGGTTGCTCTGGAATGATCTATATCATCTAAACATACACCTAGAACACAGGGCGCGGAACGAACAAGAGTAGCAAATGCGAGAGCTGGCAAGACAAAGTGATGTGACAAGCCCGATCGGCGGGGACTGCTCGCGCCGGATACGTCCGGCATGAATTTCTACCGCGCCGATGCGGCGCTGACCGACCTCTTGCGGATTCATCTGCCGGACGCGCTGTTCCGCCATATCGAGCCGCATCTCGACCGGCTCGGCGCGGGCGCATCCATCAGATGCGCGGCGACGCGCGAAGGCTGTTGCTGTCGCGCATGGTGATCGATCACCGGCTCCCAACAAGCGATCCGTTCCGGCTCACGGAAAATCCGGCGCAGCGCGCGATCACGGACCATCTGCTCGGCGACCGCGCCGTCGACATGGCCGAGGTTGGCGAATTGCTGAAGGTAGCTTAGTCTCGGACGCGTGATCTACCTCTCCCCTTGTGGGAGAGGTCGGATCGCATCGTCAGATGCGATCCGGGTGAGGGGTTCTGGACTATCGATAGACCTGAACCCCTCACCCCGACCCTCTCCCACCGAAGTCGGATACATCCGACTTCGGAAAATAAAGTCGCCAACTCGGGTAAACCCGAGTTGGATGGGAGAGGGAGCGCACCTTTCGCGTTTCAAAAACTTGAAAATAGACAAAAGGGGAAACACCAATGAAGGCCGCCGTCCTGTACGAAGTCAACAAGCCGCTGGTGATCGAGGACGTCAGCCTGCAGAAGCCCGGTCCCCGCGAGGTGCTGATCCGCACCTCCGTCGCCGGGCTCTGCCATTCCGACCTGCATTTCATGGAAGGGCTCTATCCGCATCCGTTGCCGGCCGTGCTCGGCCACGAGTCCGCGGGCGTCGTCGAACAGGTCGGCTCCGACGTCACCTATGTGAAGCCCGGCGATCATGTCGTCACTTGTCTGTCGGTGTTCTGCGGCACCTGCGACAATTGCACCACCGGGCGGCCGGTGCTGTGCACCGACACCACGGTGAAGCTGATGCCGGGCGTCTCCAACCGGCTGTCCTGGGCGCGGTCGGAAAAACTGAACCAGTTCCTCAATCTGTCGTCGTTTGCCGAGCAGATGCTGGTGCACGAAAACGCCATCGTCAAAATTCGCAAGGACATGCCGCTCGATCTCGCCGCGCTGATCGGCTGCGGCGTCATCACCGGCTACGGCGCGGTGGTGAATACCGCAAAAGTCGCGCCCGGCGAAAGCGTCGTGGTGATCGGCTGCGGCGGCGTCGGCATGGCCGCGATCAATGGCGCTCAGATCGCCGGCGCAGGCCGCATCATCGCGGTCGACACCAATCCGGCCAAGTTGCAATTGGCGACCAAGCTCGGCGCCACCGACATCGTCGATCCCAGGAACGGCGACGTGGTGCAGCAGGTGCGCGAGCTCACCGGCGGCGGCGTGCATCATTCCTTCGAGGTGCTGGGCCGCAAGGAAACCGCGGAGCAGGCGTTCGCGATGCTGGCGCCCGGCGGCACCGCGACCATCGTCGGCATGATCCCGTTCGGCCAGAAGATCGAGCTCCACGGCTTCGACTTCCTGCGCGAGCGCAAGATCCAGGGCTCCTCGATGGGCTCGAATCATTTCCGCGTCGACATGCCGCGGCTGGTCGAGTTCTACATGCGCGGCCGGCTGCACCTGGAAGACTGGATCTCGGCCAAGCTGAAGCTCTCCGAGATCAACGAAGGCTTTGCCGCGATGAAGGCCGGCAAGACCGTGCGCAGCGTGATCGTGTTCGATGCCTAATCGCCGGGACGACGGAGCATGTGTTCCGGGTGTCGGAACTTCAATCATCAAACATCGGCGGCGGCACAAAGCCGCCGAATTCGCGCTCGATCAGTTCGGCCAGTCTTAGCGGTGTGCGATCCTCCAGCCACGGGCCGACGATCTGCACGCCGACCGGCAGGCCTTCCGGCGACAGGCCGAGCGGGATCGCGGTGGCGGGCAGGCCGGGCAGGGTGGCGATGCCGGGCCATGCCAGTTGATCGACATAGACGAAATCCTTGCCGTCGACATCGATGCGGCGCGCTTCCTGGTCGTCGGAATGATCGTGCGGATAGGCCGGCGTCGGCATCACCGGGCAGATCACCGCGTCGAAATTCCTGAACAGCTCGCGCCATTGAGCGCGCAGCCGCGCGCGCGCGCCGTCGGCCATCACCCAGTCGCGATGGCTGAGCGCGATGCCGCGCAGCCGCTCCGCCGCCAGGCTCGTGTCATCAGGGGAAAGCCTGGCCGCCGCAGCCCGCGCGCCGGCGTAGACTTCTGGCTGGAAGGAAGCCGCGAGGAACGACATCAGCATCCGCATATAGAGCCGCGTCGAGGCGGCGAAATCGGGCAATAGCGGGCTGTCGCGCGTCACGGTGACGCCGGCCTTGCCGAGGTTGGCGGCAAGCCTCTCGATCGCGTCGCGCATGCTGGCCGATGTCGGCATGACCGGATCGGTCGCGAGCACCAGCACGCGGAAATTCTTCAGCTCATGGTGGCGTGGCGCCGGCAGCGCCAGCGTGTAGGCTTTGCCGGCCTCCATCGGGTCCGGTCCGGCGATCACGTCGAGCAACAGCGTGAGGTCCGCGGCCGAGCGCGCCATAGGCCCGATCACCGAGAGATCGCGGTCGAACGGCAGCGGCGGCGCCGGCGGCGCGGTGTGGCCTCGCGGCGGCACCAGCGCGAAGGTCGGCTTGTGCGCATAGATCCCGCAATGAAAAGCGGGCACCCGCAGCGAACCGCCGATATCGGACCCCAGCGAGAGCGGGCCATAGCCCGCCGCCAGCGCCGCCGCCGATCCGCCGGAAGAGCCGCCCGGCGTGCGGCCGAGATCAAAAGGGTTGTTGGTGATGCCGTAGATCTCGTTGTAGCTCTGCCAGTCGCCGAGCGCGACCGGCACGTTGGTCTTGCCCAGGATGACGCCGCCGGCCTGCTTGACGCGGGAGATCGACAGCGCGTCTTCGCCCGGGACAAAATCCTTTTGCGCCGGAAAGCCCCAGGTCGTCGGCAGCCCCGCGACGTTGTAGGATTCCTTCACGGTCAGGGGAAGGCCGAGCAGCGCGCCCGTTTCGCCGCGCCCGCGGGCGGCGTCGGCGGCACGGGCGGCTTCCAGGCCGCGGGTAAAATCGCGCACGCAAATCGCGTTGATCTTCGCATCGTGCCGCTCGATGCGGCCGATCGCGTCCTCCGCCAGTTCGACGGCGGAAACCTTCTTCGCCGCCAGCGCCGCCGACAGTTCGGTCGCGCTCTTGAAACTCCATTGCGATTTGGCCAAAGCCTACTCCCGGTAAGGTTTTACAACTCACACCGGATGATGCTTGGTTTTGGCGGTGTCCGCCAGACCGCTATTGCCGGCGCAATACAGCTATTCCGGCAGCATCCGCTGCATGATGCGGTCGCAATAGACAAAGATGTGGGCGAGCGCCGCCGCGACATGGATGCCGATCACGACCAGGAGCGCCCATTCCGCCGCCTGATGCAATCCGTCGATGGCCTTTCCCGCGGCGGCATTGTCGGACGCCAGCATCGGCATCGGCATGAAGTAGAACAGCGGGACGGACCAGCCGCGGAACGAGGCGAACAGCCAGCCGGTGATGGTCGTCGCCAACACCAGCACATAGAGCAGCCAATGCACGACTTCCGAGCTCAATCGCTGCCACGGCGGAAGCGAACTCTCGGGCGCCACGGGATGGGCAAGCCGCCAGGCAAACCGCAGGACGATGAGCACCAGGATGGTCAGTCCGAACGAGATATGAAAGGTCATGCCGGCGCCCGGCTTCATGCCGCGATGAATGTCCGGCATCAGCCAGCCGATCAGATATTGCACCACCAGCAGCGCCACCACGAGCCAATGGAGCACCTTGGCGGTGGTTCCGTATTGCAGACGAGCGGTCATGAGATTCCTTGAAGACGTTGCAAAGGGGACCTAACGCACGAGCCGTTGCAGCGTTGCGTCAGGGTTGCGGGAATCGCGCGCCATCGGGTTGACCGGCCCGGCAGCGCTACGCTCGCTGGCGGCGGAATTGCCTCCGGGGACGGGGAACGCGTATCCGATGATGGTCTTGACAACCCAGCGGTCGGACGCCGGGGTCAGCCCGTACCCGACGCCGAAATCCACGTCGAAGACGCCGAGCTTGAAATCGGTGACGGCGAACAGCGTGTGCTGCTGATCGGCGGGTTTGGAAAAATTCCCGATCTCGCCGAAGTCGGAGTAATATTCGAGCCCCACATAGGTATCCGGCGCGAGCCTGCGCGCCACGCGCGCCGCCGGCGTAAAATCCGCCTCGCCATATCTGCCGAAGCTGATGTCGACGATCGGGTTGACGATGAATTCCCAGTCCGCATTGCGGACGCCGATGATGGGACGGATCTCCATCCCGAATCTCGACTGCGAGAATCTCGGCATCGTGTTGGAGAATTCGAAATTGACGCCGTAGAAGAAATTGCGCTGCTCGGCATTGGGCAAGACGAACAGGGTGCGCAGCTTGAAAGCGTCCGACAGGAATTGCTGGTCCTTGATGGCGAAAGGCAGATAGAGCCCGACTTCCCACCAGTCGGTGACGCCATAGGCGAATTCCGGCGTTCCGTTGATGCTGTTGTGGGAGATCAGGCCGCCGGGAAACGGCGGGTCCTTGACGCCGAGCGGGACATAATTGAGGTGCTGCTGGATCGTGAACTGGCCGGGCGCCGCGATGCCGGCGTTGTAGACCTGGATCTCGTCGGTGGCCTTTGCCGGCTGCGCCGCTGCGGCCGCGAGGGATGCGCCGGCCAGCAGGGAGAGATGTCGGGTACGGAGTGCGGGGCGGCGTTTCATCATCGTTGGCGCGCTACGCCGCTCCAATGAGAATGCCGACCGCGAGCACGATGACGCCGCCGAGCACGATCTGGAACACCGCCTGCAGGAACGGCGTGTCCATATAGCGCGCGCGGATGTAGGCGATCGCCCACAATTCGAAGAACACCACGACGCCCGCAATCGCGGTCGCGATCCAGAACGCATTGGCCCAGGAATCGGGAACCAGATAGGGCATGGAGTGACCGAGGCCGCCGAGCGCCGTCATCACCCCACTGGCCGCTCCGCGCAGCCAAGGCGAACCGCGCCCGGTCAGCGATCCGTCGTCGGACAAGGCTTCGGCGAAACCCATGGAGATGCCGGCGCCGATCGAGGCCGCCAGGCCGACCAGGAAAGTCTGCCAGTTCTGATGCGTGGCAAACGCCGCCGCAAACAGCGGTGCCAGCGTCGACACCGATCCGTCCATCAAGCCGGCGAGACCGGGCTGCACATATTGCAGCACGAACACGCGCCGCCGCGTCTCGTCCTCCTCCGCGCGCACGTCCGGACTGAGGATCTGGTCGGTCAGCCTGGCCGCGATTTTCTCGTGGCCTTTTTCCGCCTCCGCGAGATCGCCGAGCAGGCGGCGGACGCCGACATCCTGGGTCTGCTCGGCTGCCTTCACATAGAAGCGCTCGGCCTCGAACTCCATCGTCCCGACTTCCTTGCGGATGGCATCGAGCGACAGGTTCTTGGTCAGCCAGATCGGCCGGCGGCGTAAGAACCCCCTGACATTGTCCCGGCGGATCGGCGGAAGGTTCGGGCCGAAACGCTTTTCGTACATCTCCAGCAGCATGTGGCGATGGCCCTTTTCCTCCTCCGCCATCTCCTCGAAGATCTTGGCCGATTCCGGATAGCGCTCCGCGAGGTCCTCGGCGAAGGTCATGTAGATGCGGCTGTCTTCCTCCTCCGCGGAGATCGCAACCGCCAGCACTTCACGCTCGGTCAAATCGGCGAAATTCTTCATAAACATTCCCAGAAGTGCTTTAGAATCGTTCTAAACCTATAATGGCTCGCCCGGGTGGGGTCAAATTCAGCGCGCAGTGCAACAAAACCGCCCTTCGCATGATTTTCGGGGCCGGCGAAATGGAACCGTTCCAGCCGGTGCCCGTTCGAGTTCCCTAAGACATTCTCGACCGGAGATCGCATGGATAAGGTCAAATACCGATTGAACGATCCGCGGCTGGCGCCGCGTCGAACCAAGCTTGAGATTCCCGGATGGGCCGGAAAGCGCGAACCTCGCGCCAACGGTTCGCGTGAGCAGGTGTGGCATTGCGTGCCGTTTTCGGAAGGCGCGCAATACGGCATTGAACTGTTCTACCCCTACGACAACGAGCTGCACGTCACCACCAGAGACGGCCGTTTGATCTTGGAAGGGGATTGGGGCGAGCCGCCCGACAGCGGGGTGCAATGGCCGCCGTTCCGGAATTTCGGCGACGGCTTCTACACCTATCAAATCCTGCTCGATCTCAAGGTCGAAAAGGGCATGGCGATCCGGACCGAACCGCACCCGCGGTTTTACACTGATCCCACCGACACGGTGCCGATCGCAGTGCCGGCGCTGGTACGCAATTGGTGGCCGATGATGTTCTTTTGCGTGTTCAAGGCGCCGGCCGAGGGCCGCACCCACATTTTCAGGCCGAACGAGCCGTTCGCGCAGATCATCGTCATCCCCGAGGAAGCCAATTTCGAGCTCGAGCAGATGAGCGAGGAAGAATCCGCCGAGCGCGAGCTGCAGGCGCGGCGAATCTACCACAGCCGGCCGACGCTTTCGGCCGGGACCGAATGGACCTCCTCGACCGACACCGTGTTCGACGGCACCTACCGGCACCTGCATCGCGCCGCCAAGGAAAAAGCCCGCCAGGAATAGGCGCTTGGATAAGGCGCGAAAAAAACAGGACCCCTTGGGGTCCTGTTTTCGCATCATCCGATGGTAGCGACCTCAGTAGTCGCGGCGGTAGAAACTGTGGTGATGATGGTGGTGGTGGTGGTGACGGTACCGGCCGTATCCCGGCGGCACGATCACGACGCGCGGTGCATAGCGGCGATAGGCGTGATGATGGTGATGATGGTGGTGGTGTTCGATAAAGATCTGCGCCAGCTGCATGTTTTCGTTGGCTGACGGAGCCGGAGCCGATTCGTCGACCGCCTGCAGCAGCTTTGCGGCGTTCGGGATCGGCTCGAGCAGGTCTGCGAACGAATTTGCCCGCAATATGTCACTCGGGGCCGGACTCGGCGCGGCCTGAGCGGCGTTGAATGCCCCGAGCGTCGCCACCGCTCCCAAAATTCCAGCGATCTTCTTTTCCATAGATAGATTCTCCTCCAAGGCGCATTGCCCGTAGCCTGCAACGCGGCCGATCCGGGATGGTTCCCGCATCGTTGTCACGCCGGCCGCGTGAGGTCGATATTGCAGGAAGTGGGGTTTATTGCGCGCGTTCTGTGGCCTGTTTCAGGAACCGCAGCAGCAGGCGACTGACCTCGCCGGGCTGTTCCTGCTGTACCCAGTGGCCGGCGCCGTCGATCAGGTGAGCGCCGAGCATGCGCGTGCAGGCGCTTTGCTGCATCGCTTCATAGACGCCGGGGCGCTGATAGGTGCCCCAATCCTGTTTTCCCGAAATGAAACAGGAGGGCACGTCGATGCTGCGGCCCGACCAGGTCTGCAATTCCCCGATGAATTCGCCGGACGTGCCGCAGCGATACCATTGCAGGCCGCCCTGGAATCCGGTGCGTTCATATTCGGCGCTGTAGAAGGCGAGTTCGCGGTCCGGCAGCCATTGGTTGGCGGTGATGGCTTCCGGCGACGGCATTTGCTCCGCCACGGTCTCGGCCATGTTCCTGGCGAGATCCATCACGTAATAGGTCGGCAGCTTTGCCAGTTCGCCCGCCGACCATGATTTGAGCGGATAGGGCTTGTTGTCTTTCCAGTCCGCGCTCTTGTGATGGTAATAGCCGCGCAGGAAATCATGCACGCCCTGCGGCGCGCGCTGCATGTCGGCGTTCGCCTCGCGCGTCGAATAGTACCATTGGTAATGCTTGCGCGGACGCGGCAGCGCGGCCAGCTCCCGGTGCACGGGGTCCTCGTGCTTGGGCTTCGGCGGCGCATCCGCCGTATTGAACGGAAGCGGCGGCGGGCCTCCGAACGGTGCGCTCATCAGCACCACCGACCGGAACACGTCGGGCCGCACCAGCGCGCACCAGGCGGCGACCGAGGAGCCGAAATCATGCCCGACCACGGCGTCGACGCTTCGATAGCCGAACGCCGATACCAGCCCGAGCGCGTCGCGCACCAGATTGGTGAGCCGGAACGAATTGAGGTCGCCGTCGTAATCGCCGTCCCAGCCGGTGGTTCGGCCATAGCCGCGCTGGTCCGGCGCGATCACGTGATGGCCGGCCGCCGCAAGCTGCGGCATCACCTTGCGCCAGCTGAAGGCAAGTTCGGGAAAGCCGTGCAGCAGCAGCACGCAGGGGCGGCCTTTTGTCTCGAAGCCTGCTTCCAGCACGTGCATGCGCAAGCCGTTGATGTCGTCGACGAAGCGGGAGCGGATGCCGGAGGGCAGGGGAATGGC